>JALZAL010000179.1 GCA_030948325.1 Candidatus Dormiibacterota bacterium | reverse complement strand
GTCCTGGCGATGGTCATAGGCATCACCCTTGGGGTTGTCCTCGCGGTGATGCGCCTGTCGCCAAATCCCGTGATGTCGGTGGTGAGCTGGCTCTACATCTGGTTCTTCCGCGGCACTCCTGTGTTGGTGCAGCTCTTCTTCTGGTGGAACCTTCCCCTGATTCTTCCGCACGTCGGAGTGGGCGTCCCCTTCACCTCGATCGGCTGGCACACGGACACGGTCAACCTGATCACCCCCTTTCTCGCGTCGGTCCTCGGGCTCGGGCTCAACGAAGGCGCGTACATGGCCGAGATCGTCCGTGCGGGGATCATCTCCGTCGAGCACGGACAGACCGAGGCGGCACAGGCGCTGGGCATGGACCGGATGCTGGTGATGCGCCGGATCGTCCTTCCGCAGGCGATGCGCGTGATCATCCCGCCAACGGGGAATGAGACGATCTCGATGCTCAAAACGTCCTCGCTCGCATTCATAACGACCTATGGGGAGCTGTTCCGGGTGGCAACGGAGATCTCGGCGTTCAACTACCGCATCGTCGAGCTGCTGATCGTCGTCAGCATCTGGTACCTGTCCTTCACCTCGCTGCTCACGGCCGGCCAGTACTACCTGGAGAGGTACTTCGCCCGCGGGGCCACTCGGCAGCTGCCGCCGACGCCGCTGCAGCGCTTTCGCGCCATGCTGTTCACATTCCACGCCCCGCCACCGGACGTGGAATCTCTCGGCCCGATCCGGCCGGCGGGACTCCCACCGGGCAGATGACCAACCTCCCGATGGTGAATGCCCAGGCGGTCCACAAGAGCTTCGGCCGCCTCCACGTGCTCCGCGGCATCGACCTCGAGGTGGCGCCCAAGGAGGTGATGTGCCTGATCGGCCCGTCCGGCTCCGGCAAGAGCACGTTCCTACGCTGCATCAACCACCTGGAAAAGATCGACGCCGGCAAGCTCTACGTGGACGGCGAGCTGGTCGGCTACACGCAGCGCGGCGACAAGCTGTACGAGCTCCCCGAGCACGAGGTCTGCCGGAAGCGGGCCGAGATCGGGATGGTCTTCCAGCATTTCAACCTCTTTCCACACATGACCGCTCTCGGGAACGTGATCGATGCCCCCCTGAGGGTCAAGGGCGAGAACAGAGCCGAGGCGGTGGAGCGTGGCCGCGCCCTTCTTGCGCGCGTCGGCCTTGCGGAAAAGGAGCAGGTCTACCCGCGGCAGCTCTCGGGCGGCCAGCAGCAGCGGGTGGCGATCGCCCGGGCCCTCGCGATGCGGCCCAAGCTCATGCTATTCGACGAGCCTACGTCAGCCCTGGATCCCGAGCTGGTCGGCGATGTCCTTGACGCCATGCGCGGACTGGCGGAGGAGGGTATGACGATGGTCGTGGTCACCCACGAGATGGGCTTTGCCCGCGAGGTCGGCGACAGCCTGGTGTTCATGGACGGCGGGGTGATCGTCGAAGCGGGCAAACCTCGCGATGTGCTGGCAAATCCCCAGCACGAGCGCACCCGGTCATTTCTGTCCAAGGTCCTATAGGGCGGCGGCCAATTTGGGTTTGGAGCTCTGGAGGGCCAGAGCCAGACAACCGAGCAGCTCTGCCCGCTCGACGAAGACGGCCGCGACCACCTCGACCCGCTCGGCCGCAGACTGGATCGCGTAGCGTCGAATCGATGCGCGGATCGCATCGAGCACAAGGTCACCGGCTCGGCTGAGAACGCCCCCGATGACCACTCTCTCGGGGTTGATCAAATTGCACAGGCCGGCGATTGCGATGCCAATCTCCCGTCCGGCGTCGGAAAGGGCGCGCCGGCAGCGGACATCTCCTTCCGCGGCCAGGGTGATGACGCCACCCAGGGTGAGCTGTGCACCGTCGCCGTTGCTGACGAGACGGACGATTGCCGGACCGGAGGCCACCGTCTCGAGGCACCCTCGGTTCCCGCAGTAGCAGAGAGCTCCCCTTCCGTCGAGCGTTGTGTGGCCGATCTCGCCAGCCGTTCCGGAGGCGCCTCGAAGCAACTTCCCGTCGATGACAATCCCGGCGCCGATGCCGGTGGCCGCCTTGATGTATGCGAAGTTCGAGCAATCGCGTCCGGACCCCCAGGTCATCTCTGCGAGCGCGCCCAGGTTGGCGTCATTCTCAATCTCGATCGGCAGCGCCAGACGGGCCTCCATCTCGGCGGCGATGCGAAGCCCGATCCAGCCCGGGAGGATGGTGGCCGAGCCAACGGTGCCCCGTGCCCGATCGACTGGACCGGGGATGCCGATTCCAGCGCCGATCAAATTTTCCCGCCGAACACCCGTCTCGTTGAGAACCTCATCCACCATGCGGGCCGACGCATCAAGCGCCTCCAACGCGCGGTGGTTCACATCCAGGTCGCATCGGCGTTCCGCCAGCACGTTGTGTGCGAGGTCAGCCACGGCGACCTGCACATGGCTGTGGCCGAAGTCGATGCCCAGGACTGCGCGGGAGGAGTCCTGCAGCACGAGCTGCACACTCGGCCGCCCGCCGCGGCCGTCAGGCGCCTTCGTCTCGACCTCGGAAAGGAGGCCAGAATCCTTGAGCTCGGCGACAAGAGTCGAAACCGTCGTCCGGGACAGGCCTGTCGCGCGGGCGATGTCCGCCTGGCTGGTGCGGCCCACCGTGCGCAGCGCACCGATCACACGCTCGCGATTGCGCTGGCGCAACCAGCCAAGCGTCCCGTCCCCCTTGCTCATCGTTCGCCTGGCCACGCCCGAGAATCATGGCGGCCCTGGGGGGTTTGTCAAGAGCGCGAACAAGATCCGGGCCGCCCATATCGATCTCTTGACAAACTGGCAGGCCTGAGCAATGCTCTGGCGGGCGGCGTCGCCGCCAAGGCTTGCTGAGTGGACTGTCTGCCGGCGCACTCTCGCCCCGGGATCGCCGGGAAGAAGGCGGCAGGGACATTGGCGTTCGGGACAGAGGAGGTCCAAATATGAAGTTATCCAGGTTCGTACCTGTGCTCGTGCTAGCGGGGTTGATCCTGATGGCATGTGGCAGCACCGGAGGAGGTACCGGCGCGACGCCGGCGAAGAAGATCGCGCTGCTTTTGCCGGAAGCGACGACGGCACGTTACGACACGAAGGACATGCCTTACTTCAAGGCGAAGCTGCAGGCGCTGTGCGGCGATTGCGCTGCCAACATGATCTACAGCAACGCGAAGCAGGATTCCGCCACGCAGCAGACGCAGGCTGAGGCGGCGATCACCAACGGCGCCAAGGTGCTTGTCCTCGACCCTGTCGATGGCAAGGCGGCGGCGGCAATCGTGGCCAAGGCGAAGGCCGCGAATATCCCAGTCATCTCTTACGACCGGCTGATCCTCGGCACCGCCGACCTTAACTACTACCTGTCGTTCGACAACGCGGCGGTCGGCGCGCTGCAGGGCAATGCCCTTCTAACCGCGCTTGCCGGCAAGACGAGAGTCGTTGAGATCAACGGCGACCCGGCCGACAACAACGCCAAGCTCTTCAAGCAGGGCGCGCACAGCGTCCTCGACGGCAAGGTCCAGATCCTTAAGGAAAGCGACACACCGGGCTGGAAGCCGGCCAACGCGCAGACCGAGATGGCTGGTTTCTTGACCGCACTCGGCAACAAGGTCGACGGAGTTCTGGCAGCCAATGACGGCACCGCCGGCGGCGCGATCGCAGCCATGAAGGCCGCGAAGGTCACCCCTTTGCCCCCAGTCACGGGGCAGGACGCTGAGCTGGCCGCGATCCAGCGCATCCTGACGGGCGACCAGTACATGACCGTTTACAAGGCGATCAAGGCTGAGGCCGAAGCCGCAGCATCGCTCGCCTACGACCTGGCATACGGCGTGGCCGTGCCCGCCGACATGACCGGAGGCAAGACCGTCAACAACAAGGGAGACGGCACGGTGGGAGCTGACATCCCGTCAGTGCTTTTGACCCCCGTGGCGGTCACCAAGGCCAACATTCAGGCCACCGTGGTCAAGGATGGCTTCTGGACCGCTGCCGACATCTGCACCTCGGCGTACGCATCCGCGTGCGCTACAGCGGGAATTTCGTAACTACAATCGTTCGGTGACTGAAACTGGCGGGTGGCCCGGCGGCCACCCGCCTTCTACTCCCTCCAACGGCCCTCCTTCTTCAAACACTGCTGATCGCCAACCGATCCTTCAGCTCCGCCAGATCAGCAAGCACTTTGGCGCAGTGCAAGCGTTGTCGGGGGTGGACTTCGACGTCTACCCGGCCGAGGTCGTGGCGCTCGTCGGCGACAACGGGGCGGGCAAATCGACCCTCGTCAAGACCATCGCAGGCATCAACATTCCAGACACGGGCGAGATCTTGTTCGAAGGCCATCACGTGACCATCCACGGTCCGCGCGACCCGGTGGCGCTCGGCATCTCGACCGTGTACCAGGACCTCGCCCTGTGCGACAACCTCGACGTCGTCGCCAACCTCTATCTCGGTCGTGAGGAGGTGCAGCCACCTCCGATCCTCCTCCTCAGTGAGGAGCGCATGGAGCAGCGGGCCAGAGAGGTCCTCAAGACGCTGGACGTCAAGATCCCGAACCCGCGCAACCCGGTCGCCGCCCTGTCCGGCGGACAGCGACAGTCGGTGGCAGTCGCCCGGTCGGTGATGTGGAAAGCCAAAGTGGTGCTGCTGGACGAGCCCACCGCCGCCCTGGGAGTCCAGCAGACCAAGCAGGTCCTGGAGCTGATCCTTCGTCTGCGCAACCAGGGCCTCGGCGTCGTCGTCATCAGCCACAACCTCGCCAATGTGTTCGAGGTGGCAGACCGGATCGTCGTACTCAGACTCGGCAGGCGCGTCGGGACATTCGATCGGAAGGCGTCGTCGGAAGAGGCTATAGTCGCGGCGATCACCGGCGCCGAGTTCGGCAAGTTCCAACCCCAAGCCGAAGCGTGAGCACGACGCCGGGCGCGTCTAGCGCTCCCGCCGAAGCGCCGGCCACCGGCAGTCTCACGGCGTTCTGGCGCCGGCTCAGCCAGGGCGACATCGGCTCGCTCCCGGTCATCGCCGGCCTGCTCCTCATCTGGCTCGTCTTCTACATCCTCAACCCGCTCTTCCTGAGCCCCGGAAACCTCACCAACCTGGCGACGCAGGTGGCCGACATCGGGATCGTCTCGGTCGGCATCGTCCTCGTCCTGCTGCTGGGGGAGATCGACCTGTCGGTGGGGTCCGTTTACGGGCTGTGTTCCGCAATCACCGCCTTGCTCAGCTATCAGAAAGGATGGGCGGCGTTTCCTGCAATCATGGCCGGCCTTCTGGTTGGCGCTGCGATTGGGACCTTCCAGGGCATCTTCTTCACGCGTTTCAAGATCCCCTCGTTCGTGGTCACGCTTGCCGGGTTGCTGACCTGGTTCGGCGCCCAGCTCCATGTGATGGGCGAGACCGGCACCATCAACATCAACGACCCGACTCTCCTCAACCTGGCCGGATACTCCTTCTCGGCCTCCATCGGATATGGGCTCGCGATCGTGGTCTCCCTCATCCTCGGCGCCGACCTGTTCATCAGCCGGGGCCGGCGAGCCAGGGCCGGTCTTCCCCAGACCGGCGTGGTTGGTGACGTGGTCAAGTTCGTGGCCATCGTTGCAGTCCTGTTTGGAGCCGTAACCGTCCTCGTCGCCTACCACGGCGTGCCGCTTTCTCTTCTGATCCTTCTCGGGTTCGTGGCGGGGTTCGACATCCTCACCACGCGCACCAAGTTCGGCCGCCACATATTCGCAGTCGGCGGCAATGCCGAGGCTGCTCGCCGCGCCGGTATCTCGGTCAACGGCATCCGGATCGCGGTTTTCGCTTTGTGCGGGACTATGGCCGCCGCCGGCGGCATCATGGGGGCGTCGCGCGTGCTCGAGGTGAGCTACTCGTCGGGCACGGGCGACACGCTGCTGAACGCCATCGCCGGGGCGGTGATCGGCGGCACCAGCCTGTTCGGAGGGCGTGGGACCGTATGGTCGGCCTTTACCGGCGCCCTCGTCATCGGTTCGATCAACAACGGCCTGGCCCTGCTGAGCGCTGCCTCGGATGTCAAGTTCATGGTCACCGGCGGCGTCCTCCTGGCCGCCGTCACGATTGACGCGGTGGCGCGCCAGGGAAGACAGAGGGCGGGCGTCTAAGCTGAGCTCGGCACCGGACGGACGTGCCAAGGGCGGCGGACCACCTTGACCCCTTACCAGGACCCCCTCCCCCCGCGTTAGGGAATTGAGTGTTGGGGGTAAAGATTTACGTAATCATGGAAACCCCAAAGTCCGAGCTACTACCAGTCCTCCCCATGGACGACGTGGTCGTCCTCCCCCACATGTCGGTCACCCTCGCTGTCGACGGCGACAGCCAGAAGGCCGCAATCGAGGCTGCCCGCCAGAGCAATCGCCTGATCCTGCTGGTGCCCCGCATCGATGGGCAATTTGGCAAAATCGGCACCGTCGCCCGCCTGGGTGAGTCCGCAGAGCTCCCCACCGGCGCCGAGGCATTCATGATCCGCGGCGAGTACCGCGCCCACCTGGGCAGCGGGCAGGCCGACATCGGCGGCGCCCTCTGGGTCAAGGCCGACCCCGCGCCTGACGCCGAGCCTTCCGCGAAGGCCATCGAGCTGGGCCGCGAGTACCGCGCCATGCTCGAGAACCTGGTCGAGTCGAGGGGCGTGCCGCAGGTCGTGCAGTTCCTGCGTGCGGCGAAGACTCCGAGCCACCTCTCAGACCTGGCCGGCTACTCGCCCGACCTGACCATGGAGCAGAAGCTGGAGGTCCTGGAGACCCTTGACCTCGAGGAGCGCCTAACCAAGCTGATCGGCTGGACAAGGCAGATCCTCGCCGACGCTTCGCTGAAGGAGAAGATCCGCAGCGATGTCAGCGAAGGCATGGAGAAGACCCAGCGCGAGTTCCTCCTCCGGCAGCAGCTCGAGGCGATCAAGAAGCAGCTCAACGAGGGCGGCACTGACGTTGTCTCGACGTACCGCGAGCGCGTTGCCAAGGCCGAGATGCCCGAGGGCGTGCTTACGGAGGTCAATCGCGAGCTCGACCGCCTGGAGCGCACGAGCGAGCAGAACCCCGAGTACGGCTGGATCCGCACCTACCTGGACTGGATGCTGGACATCCCCTGGAACGTGCGGTCGGACGACAACTACGACCTGGGCGAAGCCCGTCGCATCCTCGACGAGGACCACACAGGCCTGTCCGATGTCAAGGACCGCATCATCGAGTTCCTGGCAGTGCGCAAGCTTCGCAAGGAGCGCGGGCTGGAGGTGCTCGGCGGACGCGGATCCGGCGCAATCATCACCCTCGTCGGGCCTCCCGGCGTCGGCAAGACCTCCCTCGGGGAGTCGGTCGCCCGCGCCCTGGGCAGGAAGTTCACCCGTGTCTCCCTTGGAGGCATCCGGGACGAGGCTGACATCCGGGGCCACCGGCGCACCTACGTCGGCGCGCTGCCGGGCCGGATCGTGCGCGCCTTGAAAGAGGCCGGGACCAAGAACCCGGTGATCATGCTGGACGAGATCGACAAGGTCGGCAGCGACTGGAGGGGCGACCCGTCGGCCGCGCTGCTCGAGGTCCTCGACCCAGCCCAGAACAACACCTTCCGGGACCACTACCTCGAGGTCGACCTCGACCTTTCCGAGGTGCTGTTCATCCCGACCGCAAACGTGGCCGAGACGATCCCCGGGCCGCTGCTCGACCGGATGGAGCTCATCCGCCTCGACGGCTACACGGAGGAGGAGAAGGTCGCGATCGCACGAGACCACCTGCTCAAGCGACAGGTGAGGCAGGCGGGCCTCAACCCAGAAGAGGTCACGATCACCGACGAGGCGATCAAGAAGGTCGTCACCGACCACACCCGTGAGGCGGGTGTCCGAAACCTGGAGCGCGAGCTCGGCAAGATCACGCGCAAGGTCGCCACCAAAGTCGCCACTGCGGCGCTGACGCCGCCGATCGCGATCACGCCCGAGCGCGTGCGCGAGTTCCTGGGCAAACCCAAGTTCGACAACGAGGTCGCCGCCCGCACCGCGGTGCCAGGCGTCGCCACAGGCCTTGCCGTCACCGGTACGGGTGGAGACGTGCTGTTCGTCGAGGCGACCTCAACGAACAACAACGGTCACGGCGCCAACCTGACGCTCACCGGCCAGCTGGGAGACGTGATGAAGGAGTCGGCGCAGATCGCGCTGTCCTACGTGCGATCCCACACGGCCGATCTCAAGATCGCGGAGGACGCGGCCGACAGGTCGTTCCACATCCACGTGCCGGAGGGCGCCGTTCCCAAGGACGGACCGTCGGCGGGCGTGACGATGACCACGGCCATCGTGAGCCTGCTCACCGGACGCGCGGTCAGGAGCACGGTTGGCATGACGGGCGAGGTCACCTTGCAGGGCCTGGTGCTTCCGATCGGCGGCGTCAAGCAGAAGGTGCTCGCGGCGCACCGAATGGGCCTCAAGGAGGTCATCCTTCCCCGGCGCAACGAGAAGGACCTCGATGACGTGCCCGAGAGCGTGCGCAAGGCCATGACTTTCCACCTGGCCAGCCGGGTGGAAGAGGTGCTCGAGTTCGCGCTCGAGGCGCCTGCCCAATCCGGCGTCCGCGCAGCCTGAGCACAAGCGTGTCCCGCTCCGCCAAAGAGGTCCTGGAGAGCTCGACCACGATCGCGGTGGTCGGCGCCTCCAGGGATCCTTACAAGGCCGGCGGCTCGGTGCCGGTGGGCCTGCAGAGGCGCGGCTTTCGCATCATCCCGATCAACCCATTCGCGGATGTGCTGTTTGGCGAGCGGGTCTACCGCACGCTCGCCGAGGTGCCTGAGAAGATCGACCTGGTCGACGTGTTCAGGCCCGCAGCGGACGCGCCAGAGATCGCACGGCAAGCTGTGGCGATCGGCGCGAAGGCGTTGTGGCTGCAGCTGGACATCCGGTCGGAGGAGGCGCGCCGCATCGGCGAGGCGGCGGGCCTGGATTACGTAGAGGACGAGTGCACCGCGGTGGTGGCCTCCCTTCACAGGATCAAGAAAGCAGCCGCATAGATAGGCTAGCGTTGCAGGGTTGGCCGGGCTTGCCCGGCCATGACTTTGTCACCAATGGCGCAAACTTCGCCTGGAGCAGCCAATTCTCAATAAGGCCCATCGATATACCGGAAAGAGAGCAGGCGCGCGCAAAGCGCCCGCCGATGAGGGAAAACCATCCGGGTTTTCCCTCATATAGCCGTTGTGGCACGCCGTCCGCGTCATCGTCCTCGGGACCGAAGCGTCGAATGCGAGCTGAAGTTTCGCGTGGCGGGCCCTCGCGCCCATGCCCGAATTCGTGCAGTCCTCCGTAAGAGAGGAGCGCATCTCGAGGGCAAGTACGCAGAGGAGAACTACAGGTTCGACGGCCCAGGCAAGTCGACGCGCGGCACGACCTTGAGGTTGAGGGTTCTCAACGGCGGCCCGCACGGTGTGCTCACCGTGAAGGGCCCGGCGAAGTTTGTGGGCAGGGTCAAGGTGCGCGAGGAGACGGAGATCGAGGTCAAGGATGTGCACGCGACCCTTGACATGCTCACGCAACTGGGCTTTCAAGTTGCGTTCACCTACATGAAGCACCGCGTGATGTGGACCCTTGACGGCATGGTGAGCGTGACCCTCGACACGCTCGACTACGGCTGCTTCGTCGAGCTGGAAGGCCCGCTGGAGGTCCTGCCGGACAAGGCGCGGAGCCTGGGCCTGAACCCTGCCAAAGCGCTCAAGGACTCGTATTCGACGCTGGCCCGGAAGCACCTGGCGGCGACCGAGAGGCAGCCCGCCAATCTGCCCTCCCTGGTGGTTTCCCGCTAGCTCTTCGCCGGCCCCACCCAGACGGTCTGGATGTTGGTGAACTCCTTGATGCCGTACGAAGACAGCTCTCGACCGTAGCCCGACCTCTTGACCCCGCCGAACGGGAGGCGCGCGTCCGACGCGACCATGCCGTTGATGAAGACCAGGCCCGCCTCCACCCGCTCCGCCAACATCTGGCCACGCTCGACATCACTCGTCCAGATGCTCGACCCGAGCCCAAACTCGCTGTCGTTGGCGACCCGAAGCGCCTCCTCGGCGTCGCGGACGCGTATCAGTGCCGCCACCGGGCCGAACGTCTCCTCGTTGTATACGGGCATGCCGGGACGCACGTCGGCGAGGACGGTCGGGGCAAAGAAATTCCCACCCTGGTCCAGCCGCTTGCCGCCGGTCAGCACGCGTGCACCCTTCTTCACGGACTCCTTGACCTGGCGCTCGAGGTCGTCGACGAGGTCGGCTCGTGCCAGCGGGCCGACCTGGTTGTTGCGGTCCATCGGGTCCCCCACCTTGAGGGCGGCGACCGCGTTCACGAATCTCTCCTCGAACTCGTCGGCCACCGGCTCGGCGACGATAAAGCGCTTCGCGGCAATGCAGCTCTGGCCGTTGTTCTGGTTGCGAGCGCGACAGGCGACAGTCGCAGCGGTCTTCACGTCCGCGTCCTCGAGCACGATGAAGGGGTCGGAGCCTCCAAGCTCGAGCACCGACTTCTTGAGAGCGTTCCCGGCCGTGGCGGCGACCTTCGCGCCTGCCGCGTCGGATCCAGTCAGCGTCACTCCCGCCACCCGGCGGTCGGAGAGGATGCCCTCGACGGCGCCGGGGCCGACGAGGAGTGTTTGGAAGACTCCCACCGGCATGCCTGCCTCTTTGAAGACGTCCTCGATGGCGAGGGCGGACTGGGGCACGTTCGACGCGTGCTTCAGGAGCATCACATTGCCGGCGGCGAGGGCCGGCAGCGCAGCGCGGAAGGCCTGCCAGAAGGGAAAGTTCCATGGCATCACGGCGAGGATCACGCCCAGCGGCTGAAAGCGGATATAGCTCTTGGTGGCCAGGCTCTCGACCGGCTCGTCCGCGAGCAGGCGGGCGGCGTTGTCGGCGATCCAGTCCGCAGTCCACGCGCATTTCTCGATCTCCGCTTCGGCCTCCACTATCGGCTTGCCCATCTCCGATGTCATGAGGGCCGCAAAGCGGCCTTTCTCGGCTCTCAGAACACCCGCCGCAGAGCGGATGAGCGCAGTTCGCAGGTCCATGCCGGCGTCACGCCAGGCGTGCCGCGAAGTCCAGGCGCGCTCGAGGGCGGCCTCGATGCCGGCTGCGTCCAGCTCGGGGAAGCTCGCCATCTCGCGGCCGTTGGACGGATCGATTGATTTGATCATGCCTATCAGAT
Organism: Candidatus Dormiibacterota bacterium; assembly: GCA_030948325.1. The sequence goes on along the minus strand of JALZAL010000179.1, from coordinate 12,761 downwards.
TAATGCTCTCGGGCGCTCGGCCGGCCGTGGACAGATGGGTACGATTTAGTCCGTGGCTCGCGCACCTGTGAAGCGGCGGACCAGCAGCCCTCCGACCCAGCCCGATGGCGCAGAGCCGGTCGTCGACGGTCGACGCAGGGTGGTCATCGAGGCAGTCGCCCCCGAGATCGACGCCGGGTGGTTTCCGAGCAAGCGATCGCTGGGCGAGCGGGCAGCTGTCGAGGCGGACGTCTTCGCCGACGGTTATGACGCGCTCGCCTGCGTCATCCGGTACCGTCACCAGTCCGAGAAAGCGTGGAGCGAGGCACCGATGGCTCCGCTGGGCAACGACCGGTGGCGCGGCGAGCTCACCACCGACACGCTCGGTCGGTACGTCTACACGATCCAGGCATGGGTCGATCGCTTTCAGACCTGGCGGTTGCAGCTGGGCAAGCGGGTCGCCGCAGGGCAGGATGTCGCACTGGAGCTGGAGGTGGGAGCAAAGCTCGTGGAGGCAGCCGCCGGACGCGCCGGCGGTAACGCGGATTCGGCCCTGTTGCTCAAGCAGGCCGATGCCCTGCGCAACGCAGGAGCGGCGGCTGTGGTCGGAAAGGAGCTCATCGAAATGATGGAGCGATATCCCGACCGCAGCGAGGCGGTCACGTACGACCGAGAGCTCGAGATGCTCGTCGACCCGCAGCGCGCACGTTTCAGCTCGTGGTACGAGATGTTCCCGAGATCGGCGGGCGAGCTCGGACGCCACGGCACCTTCCGCGACGTGGAGCTGCGCCTCCCCTACGTTTCCTCCATGGGGTTCGACGTCCTCTACCTGCCGCCGATCCACCCGATCGGGCGCACGCATCGCAAAGGCGCCAACAACAGCGTCGAGTCGGTGCCCGGCGAGCCCGGCAGCCCCTGGGCGATCGGCTCTGATGAGGGCGGGCACAAATCCATTCACCCCGCGCTCGGGACGCTTGACGACTTCCGCCACCTCGTGGAGGCTGCCGCGGAGCATGGCATGGCGCTGGCGCTCGACATCGCCTTCCAGTGCTCGCCGGACCACCCATACATCCGCCAGCACCCCGAATGGTTCCGGCACCGGCCGGACGGCTCAATCCAGCACGCGGAGAACCCACCCAAGAAGTACGAGGACATCGTCCCGTTCGATTTCGAGTGCGAGGCCTGGCGTGAGCTGTGGAGCGAGCTCCTCTCGATCGTCCGCTACTGGATCGACCAGGGCGTCCATACATTCCGGGTCGACAACCCTCATACCAAGCCGTTCTCCTTCTGGGAGTGGCTCATCGGCGAGGTGAAGCGGGACCATCCCGACGTGATCTTCCTGGCTGAGGCCTTCACGCGCCCGAAGGTCATGTACCGGCTCGCCAAGGTCGGATTCAGCCAGTCCTACACGTACTTCGCATGGCGAAACACCTCCTGGGAGCTCACCCAGTACTTCAGCGAGCTGACTCAACCCCCGGTCAGAGACTTCTTCCGGCCAAACCTGTGGCCGAACACTCCCGACATCCTCACCGAGTATTTGCAGACCGGCGGCAGGCCGGCTTTCGCGGCGCGCCTGGTGCTCGCAGCCACGCTCGGCGCCAGCTACGGCATCTACGGACCGGCCTTTGAGCTGTGCGAGAACCGCGCCAAGGAACCCGGGTCCGAGGAGTACCTGGACTCGGAGAAGTACCAGGTGCGCAGCTGGGACCTGAACGCTCCAGATACCCTTCGAGAGATGATCACGCTCGTCAATGAGATCCGACACGAGAACGTGGCCCTCCAGAGCGACCGCGGCCTGGCGTTCCATCCGACTGAGAACGAGAGCCTCATCGCTTATACGAAGAGCACAGAAGACCTCGCCGACGTGGTGCTCACTGTGGTGAACCTCGACCCTCATCACACGCAGGCCGGCATGGTCACCCTGCCGCTGAAGGCCCTGGGCCTGGACGGCGACAAGAGCTTCCAGGCTCACGAGCTGCTCAGCGGGGCGCGCTACCAGTGGAGTGGTCCACGTAACTACGTCGAGATCAACCCGCACGCGGCTCCCGCTCAGATATTCAGGTTCCGTCGCCGGCTCCGCAGCGAGCACGACTTCGAGTACTTCCTGTGATCACGGGACAGCCCCAGAAAGCGCTTCCCACGCCCATCGAGAGACCGGCGAAACGCCGCAGCCTGGAGGCGTTCCAGCTCGAGGACGATCCGCTTTGGTACAAAGACGCAATCGTCTACGAGCTTCACGTTCGCGCCTTCAACGACAGCGATGGGGACGGCAGCGGCGACTTCAAGGGCCTGGTCGAGAAGCTGCCCTACCTGCAAGAGCTCGGTGTCAACACGATCTGGCTCCTGCCCTTCTACCCGTCGCCTATGCGGGACGACGGGTACGACATCGCCGACTACGAGGACGTCAACCCGATGTACGGACGGCTGGCCGACGCTAGACAGTTCATCACCGAAGCACACCGCCGCGGCATACGAGTGATCAACGAGCTGGTCTGCAACCACACCTCCGACCAGCACCCTTGGTTTCAGCGGGCGCGACGTGCGCGACCGGGCAGCTCTTTGCGAAACCTCTACGTGTGGAGCGAGACGAACCAGAAATACCAGGACGCCCGCATCATCTTCAAGGACTTCGAGGTTTCCAACTGGACGTGGGACCACGTCGCAGGCGCGTACTACTGGCATCGCTTCTTCTCTCATCAGCCCGACCTCAACTACGACAACCCGCGGGTCAAGGAAGCGATGTTCAAGACTTGCGACTTCTGGCTCGATATGGGCATCGACGGCATGCGGCTGGACGCGGTTCCTTATCTCTTCGAACGGGAAGGCACGAATTGCGAGAACCTGCCCGAGACCCACCAGTTCCTTCGCGAGCTTCGCCAGCACATCGACTCCTCATACCGAAACCGCATGCTGCTGTCTGAGGCGAACCAGTGGCCGGAAGATTCGGTCGCCTACTTCGGCAAGGGCGACGAATGCAACATGGGTTTCCACTTCCCGCTGATGCCGCGCCTCTTCATGTCGATCCGCATGGAGGATCGCTTCCCGATCGTTGACATCCTCGCCCAGACGCCGGCCATACCCGACAACTCACAGTGGGCGCTGTTCCTGCGAAACCACGACGAGCTGACGCTCGAGATGGTGACCGATGAAGAGCGCGACTACATGTACCGCGCCTACACGCAAGACCGTGCGGCCCGGATCAACCTGGGCATCCGCCGCCGCCTCGCCCCTCTGCTTGGGAATGAACGCCGCCGCATCGAGCTCATGAACGGGTTGCTCTTCTCCCTGCCCGGGACCCCCGTCCTCTACTACGGCGACGAGATCGGGATGGGAGACAACATCTTCCTCGGCGACCGCAACGGCGTGCGGACGCCGATGCAGTGGAGCGGCGACCGAAATGCGGGCTTCTCCAAGTCCAACCGGCAGCGCCTTTACCTTCCCGTGATCACCGACCCGGAATATCACTACGAAACGGTCAACGTGGAGACCCAGCACCAGAACCCGCACTCGCTCCTCTCCTGGATGAAGCGATTGATCGCGTTGCGCAAGCGTCACCGCGCTTTTGGGCGTGGCACCCTGGAGCTGCTGCGTCCTGACAACCGCAAGGTGCTGGCGTTTGTGCGGCGCTACGAGTCAGAGCAGATCCTGTGCATCGCGAACCTCTCCCGCTTCCTGCAGACGGTGGAGCTCGACCTCTCGACGTGGAAGGGCATGGTGCCGATCGAGCTTTTCGGTTCCACGGAGCTGCCGATGATCGGTGAGACGCCCTACTTCCTGACCCTCGGGCCCCATTCCTTCTTCTGGTTCAGCCTGCAGCCACGGGCCGCCGCACCCATCCAGGGCGATGGCCAGGCACCGGCCGGCGCCGTCCCGGAGATCAAGGTCACCGCGGACTGGGATTCGGTGCTGCTCGGCTCTGCGCGTGAACGGCTGGAGACGGTGCTGCTCGGCTATATCAAGCAGCGCCGGTGGTTCGCGGGCAAAGCGCGGCGCTTGAAGTCAGCCCAGATCCTGGACACGATCAACGTTCCGCCCGTGAACGGGACGCGGAGGAGCACGGATTCCCCCGCGCCGACCGCCTACCTGATCACGGTCCTCGTGACCTACTCGGAGGGCGATCCCGACACCTACCTGGTGCCGATGGCGCACGCGAGCGCGGCCGAGGCGCCTCAAATCCTCGAGCGGTGGCCGCATGCGGCCATCGCCTGGCTGCGCTCGGGCAGCGACGAGCAGCGCGGGCTCCTCTACGACGCCCTTGGACCGCCGGGCCTTCCCGAGGCCCTGCTGACCACGATCGCCCGGCGCCGGCGGTCCACGAGCCCGACGGGGACGCTGGTCGGATCGACCACCAAGGCCTTCCTTCGACTGCGGGGTCCGGAGACGATCAGGCTCGAAGCGGCGTTGTCGGTGGCCGAGCAGACCAACAACTCGATCGTGTTTGGCGAACGGCTGATTCTCAAGATCTCCCGGCGTCTGGAGGACGGAATCAATCCCGAGCTCGAGGTCGGCCGCTTCCTCACCGAGAAGACCAACTTCGCCCAGATCGCGCCAGTGGCCGGGTCGCTGGAGCTCCGGCGCGACAGGGGCGAGCCGATGACCCTGGCCATCCTTCAGGGCTATATCCCCAACCAGGGCGATACCTGGCAGTACACGCTGACCAATCTCGCCCACTACTTCAAGGGGATCGAGCTCACCCCCCCGGCTGAAGAGCCGCCGAGACTTCCCCGCAGCCTCACTCAGGCGGCGGCAGCCGACCTGCCCGAGGTGGCGGCGCGAACCGTCGGCGCCTATCTCGAATCGGCACGGTTGATCGGCCAGCGAACCGCAGAGCTTCACGCCGCCCTCGCCTCGGACCCGGACGATCCGGCGTTTGCCCCCGAGCGCGTCTCGCAGCAAGACCAGCGTTCGATCTTCCAATCACTGAACGGCGTTGCCCTGCGGTCGATGGAGCTGCTGCGCAGCCAGCTCAAGCGGCTGCCGGAGGATGCGCGAGAGGAAGGTCGCCAGGTGCTGGAGCTGGAGCCACGCATCACAGCTGCGCTGCGGGCCTTCCTTGGCAGGCGCTTGACGAACACGAGGATCCGCGTGCATGGCGACTATCACCTCGGCCAGGTGCTCTACACGGGACACGATTTCGTGATCATCGATTTCGAAGGAGAGCCCATCCGCACCCTCTACGAGCGCCGGCTCAAGCGCCTGGCGCTCAGGGACGTGGCGGGGATGTTGCGCTCTTTTCACTACGCCAGCCATACCGCGCTCAAGTCGGACCAGATTGCGCCGGGCGCCCTCGAAGGGCTCCAATCCTGGGCACGATTCTGGGTCGAATGCGTGTCGGCCACATTCCTGCGCAGCTACTTCGCGACGGCCGGCCAGGCTTCCTTCGTCCCGCACGGCGCCGACGACATCGAGATGCAGCTGACGACCATGCTGCTCGAGAAAGCTCTGTACGAGCTGCGTTATGAGCTCAACACACGACCGGATTGGGTGCGCATCCCGCTCCGCGGCATCATTGACCTGATGGCACCCGCATGATCGCCCCTTCGCTGCTCACATCATTCGACCTGCACCTCTTCAACGAGGGCACCCACGGCCACCTTTACGAGAAGCTCGGGGCACACCTGTCGGACCAGCCCGAGGGAGCTTCCTTCGCGGTCTGGGCGCCCAACGCCGACGCCGTGAGCGTCATCGGCGACTTCAACTTCTGGGACAAGGGGGCGAATCCGCTGCACCCGCGCGAGCAGTCCGGGATCTGGGAAGGCTTCATTCCGGGCGTCAAGCACGGCGGGCTTTACAAATACCACGTCCATTCGCGCGTGACGCGCACGGGCATGGACAAGGCGGATCCGTTCGCTGCCTTCGCCGAGGCCCCCCCCAGGCAGGCATCGGTGGTCTGGGACCTTGCCTACGACTGGGGCGACCGCGCCTGGATGTCGGAGCGCGCAGAGGCGAACGGGCGCCAGGCGCCCTGGTCCGTTTACGAGATGCACCTCGGCTCATGGATGCGTGTGCCAGAGGACCGCAACCGGTGGCTGACGTACCGCGAGCTGGCCCCGAGGCTGGCTGACTACGCGATCAAGCTCGGCTTCACCCACATCGAGCTCATGCCTGTGATGGAACACCCTCTTTACGCCTCGTGGGGCTACCAGGTGGAGGGCTACTTCGCCCCCACGAGCAGGTATGGCACGCCGCAGGACTTCATGTACCTGGTCGATCACCTGCATCAGCGGGGACTCGGTGTGATCCTGGATTGGGTGCCGTCGCACTTTCCGACCGACGAGTTCGGCCTGCAGAACTTCGATGGCACGCACCTCTTCGAGCACGCCGACCCGCGCCTCGGCCTCCATCCGGATTGGGGCAGCTCGATCTTCAACTACGGCCGCAATGAGGTCCGAGGCTTTCTGACGAGCAGCGCGCTCTGCTGGCTCAACCGCTACCACGCGGACGGCTTGCGGGTCGACGGCGTCGCTTCGATGCTCTACCTCGATTACTCGCGCAAGCCGGGAGAGTGGATCCCGAACAAATTCGGTGGGCGCGAGAACCTCGACGCGGTTGACTTCCTGCGCCGGTTCAACATCGAGGTCTACAAGGAGCGCCCCGACACCCAGACGATCGCCGAAGAATCCACGTCATGGCCGATGGTGTCGCGCCCGACCTATCTCGGTGGGCTGGGGTTCGGCATGAAGTGGGACATGGGTTGGATGCACGACACGCTCAAATATTTTTCGGAGGACCCTGTCCACAGAAAGTTCCACCACAACGATCTGACCTTCCGCATGCTCTACGCCTTCAACGAGAACTTCATGCTTCCCCTGTCGCACGACGAAGTGGTCCACGGTAAGGGGTCGCTCATCACAAAGATGCCAGGCGACGACTGGCAGAAGTTCGCCAACATGCGCCTGCTCTTCGCCTGGATGTATGCCCAGCCAGGCAAGAAGCTGATGTTCATGGGTGGCGAGTTCGGCCAATGGGCCGAGTGGAACGTCGAGAAAAGCCTCGACTGGCACTTGCTGAACTACGCCCCACACGCGGGCCTCAGCCATTGGGTCGGCGACCTGAACCGCGTCCTTCGCGAGGAGAAAGCGCTGCACGAGATCGACTTCGAACCGGCAGGCTTCAGCTGGATCGATGCAAGCGACAACGAGCAGAGCGTTGTGAGCGTCCTCCGTCGGGGAGTCGCGCCGGACGATGTGGTCATAGCCGCCTTCAACTTCACGCCGGTGCCTCGGCACAACTACCAGATCGGGGCCCCCATGTCGGGCCGCTGGCGCGAGCTGCTGAACAGCGATGCGCCGATGTACGGCGGCAGCGGCCAGGGCAACATGGGCGGCGTCGATTCAAGGCCGGTTGGACGCCACGGGCACCTGCACAGCCTGACTCTGACGCTTCCTCCTCTTGGCGCGATCTTCCTCAAACCCGAGAAATAGCCCGCCGCCTGGGGGAGTGAGTCCGGCGAGGACTGGGGCTGGTGCTTCGTAGATGAGGTCATGCTCGATGCGTCGGCCTGGCCCGTCCGCGGGCGCATCGCCCACAGCGTCTGAGCTGGGGCCGAACCCTAGGCCGAGCTGCGGTCGGTTCCTACGAACTCATTCGTCGCACCGCTCTCGGCGTTGACGACGTGCATGACCGCGTTGATCAGGGCGAGGTGCGAGAAGGCCTGCGGGAAGTTGCCCAGGTGGCGGCCGCTACGCGGGTCGATCTCCTCGGCGTACAGCTGCAGGGGGCTGGCGTAAGACAGGAGCTTCTCGCAAAGCTGCCGCGCCCTTGCCACCTCTCCGATCTCGCATAGGGCCGAGACGAGCCAGAACGAGCAGATCGTGAATGTGCCTTCCTTGCCTTTGAGGCCATCGTCGGTCTCCTGGGTGCGATAGCGCAGCACCATCCCATCCTCGGTCAGCTCGTCGGCGATCGCAAGGACTGTCGCTCGCACGCGCGGATCGTCAGCCGGCAGGAACCGGACGAGCGGTATGAGCAGCACGGAAGCATCGAGCGCATCGGAGCCATAGCGCTGGACGAAAACGCCTCGAGAATCGACCCCGTTCAGGCAGATGTCCGACTTGATCTGGTCGGCGACCTTCTGCCAGCGGGCGGCCAGCTCCTGGTCACCGTGAAGCTCGGCCAGGCGCGCACCGCGGTCAGTGGCCACCCAGCACATGAGCTTGGACGATGTGAAGTGCTGCGGCTCGCCGCGAACCTCCCAGATGCCACGGTCGGGCTGCTTCCAATGGCTGATGGCGCTCTCGACCGCGTGCTTCAGGATGGGCCACACGACCTCAGGCAAGTAGTCCCTTGACTTGGTGTGCAGGTAGACCGAATCGAGCACCGCCCCCCATACATCGTGCTGCTCCTGGTTGTACGCGGCATTACCTGTCCGCACGGGCCGCGACCCCTCGTAGCCGCTCAGGTGATCCAGGGTCTTCTCCGCAAGCTCGTACTCGCCGCCTATGCCGTACATGACCTGGAGGTCCTTCTTGCTTGCCGCTACGTCGGCGATGAAGTAGAAGAAGTCGTTTGCCTCGCGGGCGAACCCAAGCGTGTAAAGGCCCCAGAGCATGAAGGTGCCGTCGCGGATCCATGTGTAGCGATAGTCCCAGTTGCGCTCGCCCCCGATCGTCTCCGGAAGCGAGGTCGTCGCCGCCGCCAGCAGGGCTCCGGTCGGGCTGTACGTCAGGCCCTTCAGCGTGAGGGCGCTTCGCTGCAGGTAGCTCTGCCAGGGGTGTTCTGGAAATTCCCCGCGATTGATCCACTCACGCCAAAAGTCGGCCGTCCGCTCCACGCGCTCGAATGCTTCGTCGGAGTTGGCGGGGGGCGGATGCTCATCCCAGAGCTCCTTCGACGCCGAGTGCTGCGATCGAGGCCAGCAGATCGCCACGTAAGCGCGCTCGCCTTGCCTCAGCGTCTTCGTCGCGTGCGCACCGGGGCCTTCGAAGCCGACTCTGAGGTCGGTGACCAGGCGTAGAGGCAGATCCCCCGCGGCGCCGGTCGCGATCGCCTCACCATAGCCCGGTCCGGCGTAGTCCCAATGGGCCGCAGAGCGGCCGTAGTCGAAAACCGGGCTGCAGTCGAGGCTCAGCTCGACACTTCCGACTATGCACTTCGCAGTCCTGAGCAGGATGTGCTCGGCCTCATGGTCGGTGGGCGGCCTGCGATGCGTCCCGGAGCGGCGCTGGCTGTGATACCAGGGACCGATGCAGAGCGCGTCACGAACTATCAACCACCCGGTTCGGGTCCTCCACGTCGTCTCCAGCACCAGGGTGCCAGGGAGGTACCGGCGTCCCGCCGGCACAGAGACGCCGCTGGGGCTGAACCGGAAGCTGCCGGCGGACCGGTCCAGGATGGCGGCGAAGACGCTCGGGCTGTCCGGCCGGGGCAGGCACATCCACTCGACCCTGCCGGACGGGGCGATCAGGGCGTTGATCTCGCAGTCCGACAAGAAGGCGTATTCAGCGATCGGAGGAAAGGCACTCGCCGCCGGCGCCGCGACGTGCGACGCGGCGACGCGTGGAGCATGGTGGCCGTCGCCGTTGACGGCCAGCTTCATCGCGTGGCCGAGGTCTTCGACGCGGGCCTTTTTTGCCGTGCTATCCGCTCCCCAGCGTGGATTCCAGAGGGCAAATCATAGGCCGGTGTTCGCCAATCGTCTCCATTGACTCACGCTCGGCTTTCCAGGCCCCTTTCCGGTGGCGAGAGGGGGAGCGCCTTGCGGATGCGGTCGAAGACCTCATCGACATCCCCAACGCCGTCGACCACCTCGACCCGAACTCCGTTTTTTCGATAGTGGTCCAGGACTGCCGCGGTCAGCGTCCTGTACTCGTGCATGCGCTCGGCGATGGCCTCGCGCGTGTCGTCCGCCCTGCCCTCGACCGCAGCCCGGTGTAGCAGCCGCTCGACCAGGACTTTTTCGGGCACGTCCAAAGCGATCACGAAATCGACCTTGTGACCTTCGCCGGCGAGCATCCTGTCCAGCGCCCTGGCCTGCTCGAGGGTGCGGGGGAAACCGTCGAGCAGCACATCCGAGCTGCGCTTTGGGTCACGCAAGGTGCCCTGGACGATCCTGATGATCAGGTCATCCGGCACGAGATCGCCGGCCCGCATGATCCGCTCGGCCTCCTTGCCGATCCCGCTGCCGCTGGCAGCCTCGGCGCGAAGGATGTCGCCGGTCGACAGGTGCGCCAGATTGAACTCGCGCTCCATACGGGCAGCCTGTGTACCCTTGCCGCTGCCCGGTGGCCCGAAGATCACGCCGATCAAGGTTCCAACCGTCCCTCGTCCAGGTCAAGCGCGCGCCTGCGGCGCCACCACGTGTGCGCTTCGTCGTCCAGCAGCGAGTGGACGGCGGGGTCGGGACCCGAGGGAGCCCCCTCCTGGCTCAGCTGAAGCCAGCGCCTGGTGATCTCGACGTACAGGTCCGCCTCCGTCCATCCAGGCAGCTGCTCCAGCACACGGTGCTTTCGAATGACCCGCGCCACCGGCGTGTAGACGTTGTCGTACCAGCTCGCCGCAGCCTCGGCCAGCGACACCTCCCGGCCTTTCTCCACCCCGAGGAAGTAGCGGTGGCCGAGGATGTGCTTGAAGATCTCGTCATAGCGGCCCAGCCGGCTGCACTCGAGACGTGCCTCGGGCCGCAACCGGTGCAGCTGGGTGCTGTCCAGGAACTGCGAGTACTCGGCCGCTCTCAGCAGCGCCGCCGCGTCGACGTGGGGGCCCAGCGGAGCGCGAGTCTTGACCTCGATCACCCGGGCGTTGATGAAATCACGGCCGAGACTCCGAGCCACCGACACCCTGTGGTGTCCGTCGATGACGTAGTAGTTGTAATCGAGCTTGTAGACGTCGATCGGGGGCAGCTCGTCGCCCTCGACCATGGCGGCGTAGATCCGCGTCCAGCGATCTCTCAGGCGGCGGTTGACCGGCAGGAAGCCCGGATCGAAATCTGCCCCTTTCGCGTCCGAGGCCGCGGACCCGACGATCTTGTTGAGAGGTATCTCCTGGACGCCGCCGAACGACTTTCCCTCGAGCCCCGCCGCTTCCAGAACGCGGTCGAGCGACAGAAGGCGCCGGGAACGTCGCGTGAGCGTCGCCCGGAGCGCTCGGCGAAATGCCTTGAAGCGCGCGCTTTCGAAGTCCTCGCGCGCCCGGAGAACCTCCAAGCTAGGGCGCGTCGATGACGGTGCTAGAGCAGGGCGAGCTCGGTCTCGGAGTCGAAGAAATGCAGGGTCCGAGTGTCGAGGCCCAGCTTGACCGTGTCCCCCGGATCGACCTTCATGCGGGGATCGACCCTGGCGGTGACCGAGTCGCTGCCCACCTGGCCGTAGAGGAACTGGTCGGAGCCCAGGCGCTCGACCACGTCGACCTTCATCTGCATGGTGCTCGCCTCATCGATGACCCGGTCGGTGACCGCCTCGGGCCGGAAACCGAGGGTGCCCTTGGTGGCTGAGACCGGTTTGGGCAGCTTGACCTGGAATCCGGAGGCCTTGGCGACCCCGTCCTGCACGGTGGCGGGCACGAAGTTCATGGTCGGGCTGCCGATGAATCCGGCCACGAACAGGTTGGCGGGATGGTCGTAGATATCACCGGGCGTTCCCACCTGCTGAAGAATGCCCGCGTTCATGATCGCAATGCGATCGCCCATGGTCATGGCCTCGACCTGATCGTGGGTGACATAGATGAACGTGGTCTCCAGGTCGCGGTGAAGCTTCTGCAGCTCGATGCGGGTCTGGCCGCGCAGCTTGGCGTCCAGGTTTGAGAGCGGTTCGTCGAGCAGGAAGACCTTGGGGTTGCGCACGATTGCGCGTCCCAGGGCCACGCGCTGCCTCTGGCCGCCCGAGAGTGCTCGCGGCTTCCGTTTCAAGAAGTTGTCGAGGCCCAGGATGGTGGATGCGTTCGTGACCCGCTTGTCGATGTCCGGCTTCTTCATGTGCTGCATCTGGAGCGGGAAGGCCATGTTGTCGTAAACGCTCATATGCGGATACAGCGCATAGGACTGGAACACCATCGCGATATCGCGGTCCTTGGCGGCAATGTCATTGACCACCCGGTCGCCGATGCGGATCTGTCCCTCGCTGATCGCCTCCAGGCCGGCCAGCATGCGCAGCGCTGTCGACTTGCCGCACCCCGAGGGGCCGACCAGGACCATGAACTCCTTGTCTTTGATCTCCACGTTGAAGTCCTTCACGACCGTCAGGTCGGCCGTGTAGCGCTTGACAACGTGGTCGTATGTGACTGATGCCATGTCTTTCTACTACCCCTTCACAGAGCCGGCCAGGATGCCGCGGACGAAATAGCGCTGAAGGCTGAAGAACACGATCAGCGGCACGACCATCGAGAAGAAGGCCGCGGCCGTCAGCAGCTGCGAGCCCTGACCCATCGAGCCGACGAGGTTCGCGAGCGTAACGGTCAAAGGCGCGAACTCGGCAGTACCGCCGACATAGACGAGGGCGACCAGGTAGTCGTTCCATATCCACAGGAACTGGAAGATGACGAGCGAGGCAAGCGCCGGCACCGACAGCGGCAGCACGATTCGGAAGAAGACTGTGAGCGTGCCGGCGCCATCGATCTCCGCCGACTCGAAGAGGTCGGTTGGCAGCGCCCGGAAGAAGTTCGCCAGCAGATAGATTGCGAAGGGAAGGCCGTAGCCGGTGTGTACGAGCCACAGGCCCACGAAGCCGACGTTCTGCGGAGTGAGCCCGAGCTTGACGAACAGACTCAGTATCGGCACGAACGTCGCCTGCAGCGGCACCGCGAGCAGGCCGACCAGCGCGAGAAACAGAATGTCGCGGCCCCAGAAC
>JALZAL010000166.1 GCA_030948325.1 Candidatus Dormiibacterota bacterium | reverse complement strand
GGTATGCAGTGTCCGATCGAGGAAATGACGCTCGAGGAGTGGTCCGCGACGATCGACACGAACCTGACTGGCACCTTCTTGACGGTAAAGCACAGCATTCCCCACCTTCGAGCTGGCGGCGGTGGGTCGATTCATCATCACGTCGTCCGTCAATGGCTCCTGCGACACTGCCGGGCTAACCGCTTGTCTTCGACTCCGCGGGTGTCTGCATGCCGGTTCGCGGAGCCCTCACTCGGCCGTACTGAACAGCAACCCTCAGTCTCTCAGTCCCTCTGTCTCTCTGTCTCTCTGTTGCTCTCTTGCTCTCTCGGCTACGCCGCCTGATCCCGTAGATTGACAGCCATTTGCCCACCGTAGTAGGGTCGGAGCCTGGGTTCGTGCGAGAAGGAGAACAAATCATGGCAAGCAAGTTGAGCCGGCGTACCGTCCTTGGACGGACGCTTGGCATCGCCGGTGCGGTCCTTGCCGCCGCATGCGGAGCTCCGACACCAAGTCCAGGGAGCGGCCCGACAGCGCCGGCGGCCGGAGCAACCACGGCACCGCCCACCAGCTCGTCTGGCGCGGGTGCCGCCGCCACCACACCACCCCCCAACCCGACAACTGTCACGGCCGCCACCAAGCCAGCGAGCGCGGCTGGAAGTCCTATCGAGCTGCACTACGTGACGCAGCTCCAGCCCGAGACGCAAAGCTGGAAAGACGCCGCGGTCGTCATCGATTCGTTCATGCAGGCGAACCCGGGCATCACGGTCGTCACGGAACACGTGGCGTTTGCGAACCTGGATACCAAACTGGTGACCGCCGCCCGCGCTGGCGCACCGCCCGACGTATCTGAGGTATCCGATTCCTTCCCGCAGCTCGCCAAAGGCGGCTACCTCCTCCAGCTCGATCAGTTTGTCAACGACACCAAGCTCGATCTCAAGGATTATTACGAGGGCAAACTCCAGACCTGCTACATCGACAATAAGCTCGTGGCGCTGCCAATCACGGCCGACTGTCGGGGGCTGTGGTGGAACATGAAGATCCTCAATGACGCCGGCTTCAGCCAACCGCCCACCTACTGGGACGACCTCGCGGACGTGGCGCAAAAGGTCACGAAGAACGGCGTGTCCGGTTGGGGTATTCAGGGCGGCAATCAGGGCTTCATGATCTGTGAACAGTTCTCCGCCTTCTTCATTCAGAATGACGGCAAGATCATTAGTGACGACCAGACCAAAGCCATGACCGACCAACCGGAGTGGATCACCGGCGCGACGTTCTGGCAAGACCTAACCACGAAGCTCAAAGTGACTCAGCCAAGCGCGTCGACGGACGACCACAACGCCGTGTTCTCGCTCTTTGCGCAGGGTAAGATCGCGATGTTTCCTGGAGGACCATGGTCGCGAAGTGACATCGAGCGCAACAACCCCAATCTGACCTTTGGAAAGGACTTCTCTGTATCAGTCCTTCCGTACCCGAAGGGCAAGCATCCGGGCACCTGTCAGGGCGGTTGGCTGCAGTCCGTGTGGAGCGGGAGCAAGGTGCAGGAGGCCACGCTGAAGTTCCTCGGTCACTACCACACGACTGAGAACATCGCCCAGTCAGCGGCGAGCGCGATGCCTACTCGACGCTCGTCGACCAAGCTACCGCCCTTCAACGACCCCTGGTACGCTCCCTTCTGGGATACGATGCCCTACGCGCGGCCACCGATGCCAACGATGGCCGCGACGTCTGAGATTTCGACCGCGCTCTACGCCCTGCTGCAGTCGATGTTGCTCGGCCAGCAGACGGCCGACGCCGCTGGCAAGGCGTTTGCCCAGGACGTGAACGAGCGGATCCTCCCAAAGTATGCCCCGACCGCCCTCGGCACCAGCTGCGGCTGTCCGGAGGTGTGAGCAGGCGGCGTTCCTGGCGGCCCAGCTATCGGCAGATTTACCCCTACCTCCTGATCGCGCCGGCGCTCATCGTGCTGGCGATCGTCCTGGTCTATCCGTTCATCAGTGGCGTCTTGATCTCCTTCCAGCGGGACACGCTGATGTCCCAGACCAGGCCGTTCATCGGACTCGAGAATTATCGGACCCTCTTTCAGATCCCGCAGTTCGGGCTCGTGCTGCGGACCTCGCTGGTGTGGACGTTTGGTTGCGTGGTCGGCGAGGCGGTGCTCGGCGTCCTGGTGGCGCTCGTGCTCAATCGGTCGTTTCGCGGCCGAGGCATTTTTCGTGCGCTCCTACTCATCCCGTGGGTCATGCCTTCCGTTGTGGCCGCGGTCATCTGGCGCTGGCTGTACCACGCCGAATTCGGCGTCGTGAACCTGCTCTTCGCGCCGCTCGGCCTGTTCCCGGCTCAGGAGAACTGGCTGGGTGACCCGAACACGGCGCTGTGGGCCGTGATGCTGACCAACATCTGGCGCGGCTTTCCGTTCTGGATGATTATGACGCTCGCCGGGTTGCAGGCGATCGACCTCGCGCTCTACGAGGCAGCCCGTGTGGATGGGGCGCACGGGTTGCAGTTATTTCGGTACATCACGCTTCCGAACCTGCGCCTCGTGTTGACGATCACCTCGATTCTCTCGTTTGTCGGCAACTTCAACAACTTCACCCTCATCTACGCTATGACCGAGGGTGGTCCGGTCAATTCGACCAAGATCATGCCGATTTTCATCTGGGAGGATGCGTTCAAGTTCACGCGCTTTGGCGAGGCGGCCGCGATGGCCACCTTCTTGGCCGTGATCATGGCGCTCGCCGTTCTGGTGTACGCCCGCGCCCTGCGCATCCGGAGCCGTGAGGCATGAGCCTGTGGAGTTCGCGCCGCTTCGGCGACTGGCTTACCAATGCGGTGCTGGTGCTGTTCACCGCTGTCGTGCTGTTCCCGTTCTACTGGCTGCTGGTCTCGTCTCTGAAGTCCTCCGATCAGCTCTTCCAGGTCCCTCCGCTCTGGGTACCAGCGCCACCAACGCTCGACAATTTCGAACGGCTCATCCAAGGCGCCTT
>JALZAL010000147.1 GCA_030948325.1 Candidatus Dormiibacterota bacterium | reverse complement strand
ATCCCCACCCCGCCCCCATGGTGGACGCTGACCCACGACGCCCCGCTCGAGGTGTTCAGAAGAGCATTCAGGATCGGCCAGTCGGCAATGGCGTCCGAACCGTCGATCATCGCCTCGGTCTCGCGGTAGGGAGAAGCCACCGAGCCCGAGTCGAGATGGTCGCGCCCGATCACGATCGGTGCTTTGACAGCGCCCGACCTGACCAGCTGGTTGAATCGCAGTCCGGCACGCGAACGTTCCCCGTAGCCGAGCCAGCAGATGCGGGCAGGCAAGCCCTGGAAGCTGACCCGCTCCTCCGCCGCCTCGATCCATCTCACCAGAGCCGGATCCTGGGAGAACTCCTCGGCGATCGCGCGATCCGTGACCCGGATATCTTCCGGGTCGCCTGAAAGCGCGACCCATCGGAAGGGGCCTTTGCCCTCGCAGAACAGGGGCCGGATGTAGGCAGGTACGAAACCGGGAAAGTCGAACGCGCGGGTGCAGCCGCCAAGCAGGGCTTCCGCCCGAATGCTGTTTCCGTAGTCGAACACCTCGGCTCCGGCGTCGAGAAACGCGACCATCGCTTCGACGTGGCGCGCCATGCTCTCGCGGGCGCGCTTCACATAGCCTTGCGGATCGTCGAGCCGCAGCTCCTGCGCGTCTTCGGGGCTGAGCCCCGCCGGGATGTAGCTCAGCGGATCGTGCGCCGACGTCTGGTCCGTGACGATGTCTGGAGCAAAACCGCGTGCGACCAGCGCCGGCAGCATCTCAGCGGCATTGCCATGCAGCCCGATCGACAGCGCACGCTTGGCGGCCTTCGCCTCGGTCGCAAGGCGGAGCGCATGCTCGAGGTCGTTGGCACGAACGTCGAGGTAGCGGTGGTCGAGGCGGCGCTTGATGCGATCGTCGTCCGCATCGATGCAGATTGCGACTCCCCCGTTGAGCGTGACCGCGAGCGGCTGCGCCCCACCCATGCCTCCCAAGCCGGCGGTCAGGGTGATCGTTCCAGCCAGCGAGCCGTCAAAACGCTTTTTCGCGATCGCCGCGAAGGTCTCATACGTGCCCTGCAGGATGCCCTGGGTCCCGATGTAGACCCACGAGCCGGCCGTCATCTGGCCGTACATCGTCAGGCCGAGCGCCTCGAGGCGCCGGAACTCGTCCCAGGTCGCCCACTCGGGCACCAGCATCGAGTTTGAGATGAGCACGCGGGGCGCCCATTCGTGGGTGTCGAAGACCCCTACCGGCTTGCCGGACTGGACCATCAATGTCTGGTCCCCTTTCAGCACCTTCAGCTCGCGGACGATGGCGTCAAAGGCTTCCCACGATCGCGCCGCGCGGCCCGTGCCGCCGTACACGACGAGGTCCTCAGGACGCTCGGCGACCTCGGGATCGAGGTTGTTCATCAGCATCCGCATCGCGGCTTCCTGCGACCAGCCAAGACAGCTCAGCGTCGAGCCGCGCGGCGCGCGGATCGTCCGCGTCATCTGAGCTTCCCAATCACGGCCTCGGCGACATCTACGACGGCGCCGCTGAGGATAAGCACCTCGGCCGCGGCCAGCTCAGGTGCGAGCACGCGGTCAGGGCCAGGGCCCGCGACGTGCTTGCGCAAGAGATCCCGCACCGCGGAGGTGGCCGGCGCGGGCTGCAGTGGGGCCCGGAGGTCGAGAGCGCGAGAGGCGGCGACCAGTTCGACGGTGAGGATGTGCGTGAGGTTCTGGAGGACGGTGCGCAGCTTCAGCGCGGCCCCCCAGCCCATCGAAACGTGGTCCTCCTGCATGCCTGATGTGGGAATGGAGTCGACGCTGGCCGGCGCGGCCAGGCGCCTGTTCTCCGCGACCAGCGCCGCCGCGGTGTACTGGGCCACCATGAGCCCCGAATTGACGCCAGGCTCCTCCGCCAGGAAGGGAGAAAGCCCTTCCGACCGGTGCGGATCAAGCAGCCGGTCGACCCGCCGCTCCGAGATGGCGCCGACCTCGGCTGCGGCGATCGCGAGAAAGTCCGCGGCGAAGGCCAGGGGCTCGCCGTGGAAGTTCCCTGTCGATTCCACAGCGCCGTTCTCGAGGACCACCGGGTTGTCGACCGCTGATGCCAGCTCGACAGCGGCGATGCGGCGGGCAAAACCAAGCGTGTCTCGCGCCGCGCCGGCGACCTGCGGGCTGCACCGAACCGAGTAGGAGTCCTGGACAGCGTGCTGCGAAACGCGGTGCGAGGCGACGATCTGCGAGCCGCGAAGCAGGCTCGACAGGTTGGCGGCGCTGGCCACCTGGCCCGGGTGCGGGCGGATCTCGTGCAGCTGCGGCTGGAAGGGTCGGTCTGTCCCCAACAGAGCCTCCGCCGACATCGCAGCCGTGATGTCGGCAACCTTGAAAAAGCGCTCCGCATCCGTGCACGCGAGCGCGAGCATCCCGAGCATGCCGTCAGTGCCGTTGATGAGCGACAGACCCTCTTTGGTCTCCAGCCTGAGCCGCTTCAGCCTCGAGGCATTGAGCGCCTGGAGGGCAGGCACCGTATGGCCGTCCGCATCGACGACCTCGCCTTCGCCGACCAGCGCCAGCGCGATGTGGGCAAGGGGGGCCAGGTCGCCGCTGCAGCCGACAGAGCCATACCGCGGCACGACCGGGGTGATCCCCGCGTTGAGGAGACCGATCAGCGCCTCAGCGACCGCCGGCCTGACACCCGACAGGCCCATGGCCAGGGTGCGTGCTCGCAGCAGCATGGTTGCCCGCACCACCTCGTCCTCGACCGGCGGCCCCATGCCGGCGGCGTGCGACCGGATCAGGGCCAGCTGCAGCTCCGGCTGGCGGAGTGGGGCGACGCGGGTGCCGGCCAGGGCTCCGAAGCCCGTCGAGACACCGTAAACGGGCTCGCGCGAGGCTGCCGCTCGTTCCACGCGTATCCGGCTCTGTTCCATCCTGGTGCGAGCCGCCGCGCCCATCGCGACCTTCTCGTCGTGACGAGCCACCGCCACCACTTGCTCCTCGCTCAGGCCGGCGCCGCGCAGGGTGACTGTCACAGGTTGAAGGCTAGCCTGCCCTGTTGGAGGTCTGCATCTTGTGGATGTTCTTGAGCGCCTCTCGCCGGCTCAGGCCGCTCAATCTCGCCTCGTTCGCCGCTACGAAGCGCGCGACCTCATCGGGATCGGTCCAGGCGTAGGCCCTCAACGCCCAGCCAATCGCCTTGCGGATGAAGAAGTTGCGCTCCGCAAGGTTGGGTTCGATGTTTGCGTACAGCAGCTCGAGGTCGGTCTCCTTCTTGAAGGAGAACTGGCAGATGATCGAAACCCGCCGTTTCCACATGTCCTTGTCAGTGCTCCAGGCGCGCATCACAGGCCGCATCTGTTCGGGATTCCACCGCAGCAGGTTGCCAACCTCGTGGGCCACCTCGTCAACGTAATCCCACCAGGCGCCGGTGACGATCAGCTCCTCGTAGACCGGCAGCACGTCCGGCGTCCTGCAGTCCCGATGGCGCCTGTGCGCCAGGAGCTCGATGGCCGCATATCGCTCTTCGCGAAACCGCGCTCCGCGCCACAGCTCGAGGACGGCGTCACGCCACTCCTGGCAAGAGGACAAAGGGTTTGCAGCGAAGACGCTTTTCGAGATCGCTCGCATGTCTGGGGCCGAGATACCCCGAAACGGCATCTCGGATTTCATGTAGGCCTGCATCCCCGAAGCGCGCTCCGGATCGGCCGCTGCGGCCAGCGCTGAACGGATCGCGACCCCTAATGCCGTCATGGTGCCGGGATGTAGCGGGCGGCGACCGGTTTGCCGTCCTCGACCTCGATCGCCCATGTGGAGCCTTTGGCGAGGGCCGCCTGCGACGGGCCCACGATGCGGCGCCTGACGAGGTCGTCGACGAGTTCCTGGACGATGTCTCCGTGCGTGCACAGGACGACGTCGTCGAGCTTTGGATCCAGGATGAATCTGTATGCACCTTTCAAGCCCGCCCCTTCAGCCAGGTGCCGCGTCTGCCTGATCGCAAGGCGCCGGGCGCGCGCCAGAGGCTCTACGGTCTGCACGCATCGAACGTACGGGCTCGAGAAGATGGCCGAGATCGCGTTAGCCCCGAGCGTCGTGACGAGACCTTCGGCCTGTTTTTTTCCGCTCTTGGTGAGCGGACGGACGCGATCATCGTCCTCCCAGCGTTCTCGACTCCCTGCCTTGGCGTGCCGCACGACATAGAACGCCGACATTCAGTGAACGATCACCCGCTCTGTGGCATCCAATCGCGGAGGCTCTTGCGGTCGAGTGATTTCCAGACCTTCGTCCACTTCTTACGGGCGTCTTCCGCGGCGATGTGCTCCATCGCGATGAGCTCGCCGGCCACGAACGCCCGGCGCCCGCCTATCCGCGTGTGGCGTAGCCAAGCCTGCGCGGTCACGCTGTCCTGATGCTCACCCAGGATGGTCTGGAGCTTTGCCGCCGCGCGGGCGAAAGCCGCCGCCCCCTCGCCGACCACCGGCGCGACCGCTTCGGCGGCGTACCGCGCGCGCTTGGCCAGGATCCGGATCTCGTGGAGCTCCGCGTCAGCGGGTGGATCGGGCAGCTTTTTGACGGCCGACCGTAATCGCTTCCACGGGCCGGTAGCCAGCAGCGGCAGCACCGCGGCAGCCGGCTGTTCGGCGTCGGGCAACGTGGCGGGCGCATGCGCCGCAGCCACCAGTCGCTCGAGGAGGTCGACGTAGCGTGTCGAGTCGAGGTCCGCGATCAGCTTCTTGCGCAACCCGTCGATTTCCACCTCCAGGAGGTGAAGAACCGAGAGCGCCGGTCTCAAGTCGTTGGCCGGAAGTGACTTCGCGCGTTCGCGCAGCCTCTCGACCAGCACCTCCTGGTCGCGCACCTCGCCCAGGCTCAGGGCCACCCAGCCCAGCTCGGATCGAAGGGGCTCCGTCCATTCGGGATCGAGGAGCGGCTTGAAGGTCCTCAGGTGCGAGCGCAGCTTGCGTGTCGCGACCCGCGCCTGGTGCACCGCCTCCGGATCGCCGCTGGTTCGCACCAGCGGGTCGTGATAGAGCAGGCTCGCAACCGACTGTGCAATCACGCTGCGGATGACGTCCCGCCCAGGTGACTCCGCCTCCACGACCATCGGCGCCACCTCCGGCGGCTCCATGGCGCGAGGTCCCAGGGCCCGGACGTGCTTGGGCGTCGGGTCCGGGGCGCCCGCCCCGGCGACACGAAGCCGTGCCACAAGCGGGGCCACAACGCCCTCGGCGTCGTCTCCCGTGACCTCGACCTCGATCTCGCGGAAGCGGGCGGCCACGCGCCGGCCGTCGCGAACCGACACCTCGTCATCGACGACCTCCGCGAGCCGCGTGCCGGACGCGTTCAGCAGCCTGACGCGGCGGCGCACCGTGGACAGCCGGGCGACGGGGATGAGCTCGGCATTGCGGACATATGCCCGGACGATGGCGACTGCCGGCGGGGGCGGCTTCTTCGCACCACCCGGGAAGGTGAGCTCGTCGCGCTCGAGAAGGGTGCGGTTCTGGCCGTTGGTGGAGGCATGGGTCGGTGGAAGCTTCAACGTCCACCCCTCTCCGGCTCGATGCCGCAGCGAGACCCCCCATCGGGCCAGGCGGAGATCGGCGGTGTCGTAGTACACGGTCTCGAGCCTGACCGCTTCGGGTGGGGTGACGGTGACCCCGTCGAGGACTCCGGTCAAGTCCGGGAGGTGAAAGGCGGGTCCGGCCCCGAGCTTTACCTCACGCTCGAGCATGCGGGACGCCGTTCACCACCCCGTTGCCGCGAGCACTCTCGAGCGCCATCTCCTGGAATCGCTTGTGCGAGTTGAGCCCTCGGACGGTGGGCACTTTCTGCCAGGAGCCGTCAGGGCCGAGCTCCCACGCGAGGACGTCATCGGCCAGCAACGTCTCGAAGATCTGCGTGAGCCGCTCGCACAGCTTGGCGTCGGTGACCGGTGCGACAGCCTCCACCCGCCTGTCGAGGTTTCTCTGCATCATGTCGGACGAACCGATGTAGTACTCGGGCTGCACACCGCCGAAGCAGAAGATTCTCGAGTGCTCGAGGAAGCGGCCCACGATTGAGCGCACCCTGATGCGCTCCGACAATCCCGGCACGCCAGGCCGAAGCGAGCACATGCTGCGGACGATGAGGTCGACGTGCGCGCCGCCCTGCGACGCCGCGTAAAGAGCATCGATGATCTCGGGGTCGACCAGGTTGTTGACCTTGATGATGATCCTGCCGCCGACCACGCCCTGCTGCTCTATCAGCTGCTTGATGCCGGAGCGAAGGCCTGTCGGCGCAACCAGCAGCTTGCGATAACGATGCTGGCGGCTGTAGCCGGTCAGGAGGTTGAACAGCTCGGTGACGTCAGCACCCAGGTCGGCGTCGGCCGAGAGCAAGCTCACGTCCTCGTACAGATGCGCAGTGCTGGGGTTGTAGTTGCCTGTGCCGACGTGAAGGTAGTGGTGGATGTTCTTGCCCTCGCGTCTGACGACGAGCGTCACCTTGGCGTGCGTCTTCAGGCCAACCAGGCCGTACACGACGTGGACGTTGGCCTCCTCGAGGGCGCGGGCCCACGTGATGTTCGCCTGTTCGTCGCCGCGAGCCTTCAGCTCGACCAGCGCCACCACCTGCTTGCCCGATTCGGCGGCGCGGATGAGGGCTCGCACGATCGGGCTGGCCGGGCCTGAGGTTCGATAGAGGGTTTGCTTGATCGCGAGCACGTTGGGGTCGCTCGAGGCGTTGTCGATGAATGCTTCGACCGAGGTCGCGAAAGAGTCGTACGGATGGTTGGCCAGGATGTCTCCCGACCGAAGCACCGCGAAAAGGTCCGGCACCTCGACCCCCAGTCCACGCAGGCGCGGCTGAGTCGTCGGAGTCCACGGCTCTTCCTTGAGGTCCGGCCGGTCGAGCTGGTAGAGCCCGACCAGGCTGCCCAGGTCGAGCAGGCCTTTTGCCTGGTAGACGTCGCTCGGTTGCAGCTCGAGCTCACGTGTGAGAAGCTCGAGCACTTCCGGTGACATGCCGGGGTCGACCTCGAGGCGTACGACGCGCGCGTGGCGGCGCCGGCGACGAAGCTCGGTCTGGATGGCGGCAAGAAGATCTTCGGCGTCGTTGTCGATCTCATCCAGGTCGCCGTCTCGCGTCACGCGGAAGGGGTGATGGGCGACCACCTCCATGCCGGGGAAAAGCGCCTGGAGGTGTAGGGCGATGACGTCCTCGAGCGGGACGTAGCGCTGCCCTTCGACAAGCGCGATGAACCGGGGCAGCACTGGCGGCACCTTGACGCGGGCGAAGCGCTGCTGGTGGCGCTGAGGATCGCGGACCATGACCGCAAGGTTCAGCGACAGGTGCGAGATGTACGGGAACGGGTGGCCGGGATCGACGGCCAGTGGCGTCAGCACCGGGAAAATCTGCTGACGGAACACGGTGTGGAGCTGGCTGAGCTCCCTCTTCGTCACCTGGTCGGCGCGCACCACGACGATGCCGGCCTCGGCCAGCGCGGGCACGATCTGGTCATTGAACAGGCTGACCTGCCGCTCGACCAGCCGCTCGATACGGCTGCGGATCGCACGGAGCTGCTCGAGGGGAGACATGCCGTCCGGTGATACCGCCGCGACGGCCGCCAGAACCTGCTCCTTGAGGCCAGCGACTCGGACCTGGAAGAAGTCATCCAGGTTCTGGCTGAAAATGGCCAGGAAGCGC
Source organism: Candidatus Dormiibacterota bacterium (assembly GCA_030948325.1). Next base: position 3,274 of record JALZAL010000147.1, on the reverse strand, counting down.
ACCCGCTCGAGCAGGGGCACTTTCGCATCTTCAGCCATCGCCAGCACGCGCGCGTCGAAATCCAGCCGAGAGAGCTCTCGGTTGAGGTATCGCGGCGCCTCGGGGACCGGATTCCGGCCCGCTTGATCCGAGTTCGGCTGGACCCCCACCACCATGTATCGAAGATTAGCGGTTGGCGACCAGGGGTAGCTGATTTGCCCGTCACAGCACCCCAGGCAGCACGGCGGGATCAGAGCCGGCAGCGCGCAAAACTGCCCGAATGGTGTCGATAACCTTCGCGTTTTCAACCTGCGAGCGATCACGACGGAAGGCCGGACGGTAGCCTGGCTACGGAGTCCTGCCTGGCAAAGTGTCAGACGCCCGGTCGGTTCTCTATCCAGGCACCCGAGTTTCCGGGCAGGGTCAGCCGGCCGTTCCGGCACCGTGCCAGCGGATGAGACGCGATGAGCAGGCGGCCCTGAATCGCGAGCTGAACCGTGCGGGCGAGAAAGTTCACCGCCACCGTCAATCGACCGCTCTCATAAACAAGGACGCCTTCTGGCGCGGGGCACCAGCTGAGGCGGTTTGGGCGCATGCGTGAAAGGGGACGTCTCAGCGCCAGAGCTCGCTGGTAGAAGACGAGCATCGAGCCGGCCGAGCCTGATTGGGCGTCAGCCGCGAATCCATCCCAACCGGCGGGCATCGGCAGCCACGGGGCCGCATCGGAAAAACCCGCGTTGGGCTGACTTTGTGCCATGGCAGCGGCACGTGGCAGCCGTCCCGGCCCGCCTCTTTTCCGCCGCTGAGAATGTAAAACGGGTCCTGCCGCTGGTCCGGCGGGACGTTCACTTCCTCGAGGCCGAGCTCCTCGCCTTAATACAGGAACACCTGGCCTGGCAGTCCAAGCAGTAGGAGCAGGGCTGCGCGCGCGCGGGTGCGACCCGTGAAGCCGCCCCCAAGTCGTGTCACGTGCCGCACGACGTCGTGGTTCGACTGCGTCCAGCTGGGGGCAGCAACCGGGCCGGGCGATGCGCGACGGTCCACCTCTATCGAACGCTTCCACAGCAAGGCGTTCCAGCGCGCCCGGACCAGGGCGAACGCCATGTTGAGCTGATCCGGAAGGATGTAGCGCACCTGCCGACCTGGATCGAAGATCTCGCCAACAAGGATGCGGTCCGGTTGGTAGCCGTTGAGAATGCGGCGCCAAGCCCGATAGACCTCGTGCACCTCTGGCTGGTCGATCATCTTGAAGGTGGGGTCGCGTTGCGGCAGGCCGGAAACCCGATTCTTGATCATCGGCTGGTCGGCGAGGTCCTCGCGCTTGAACAGAGCTGAGGCGACGTCGATTCGGAAGCCATCGGCCCCTCTGTCCAGCCAGAACTTGAGGATTCTTTCGAACTCCTCCGGCACCTTGGGGTTCCACCAATTGAGGTCGGGCTGCTCGGGCGCGAACAGATGCAGGTACCACTGTCCGCTTTTCTCGTCCTTCGCCCACGCGGGCCCGCCGAATGCCGACTCCCAGTTGTTCGGCGGCGAGCCGTCGGGCTTCCCATCGGCGAAGTAGTAAAGCTGGCGGTGCGGATCGTCGGCCGAGGAGAGGGCCGCCTGGAACCATGGGTGCTGGTCGGAGGTGTGGTTGGGGACGAGGTCCACCACAACCTTCAGACGCAGCTTGTGCGCGCTTTCGACCAGATTGTCGAAATCCTCCAGCGTGCCGTACTCCGGGTCGACGCCGTAGTAATCGGCTACGTCGTACCCGTGGTCCTTTTGGGGCGAGGGATAAAAGGGCGTCACCCAGATCGCGTCGATTCCTAGACGCTTGAGGTAGTCGAGCCTGGATGTGATTCCGGGTAGGTCGCCGATGCCGTCGTCGTTGGAGTCGGCGAAGCTCCGGATGTAGACCTCATAGAAGACCGCACCGCGCCACCAGGGGCGTGTCCATCCTTCGTCGCCGGTGACAGCCTCTTGGTGCATGCGCGTCGAAACTATGGAGCACGGACCCCAGGCGGGGCACTCAGCGCATCAGCCGGCGTTGCGTCTCAGCCAGTCGTTGATGGGTTCTGCGTCGCTCCAGACCTTGACGATGTGCTTGCGTGCGGCGCTGCTGCCAAGCCACGGCTGGAGTCCAAAGTTCTTGTAGATGTAGAGAACCTTGTGTCGCAGCAGGCGAGCCCTGGGATGGTCCTGTGGCAATCCCGCAGGCACCCGCTTTAGAGCCTCGCCGCCGATTCCGTAGCCTCCTTTCTCCAGCTTGGCGACGATGGCGGCCAGAGGTGCGCCCGTGGAGTCGGCCGCCACCTTCTTTCGATATTTGGTGAGCTGTTGCGGCGTCATCTCGTAACGGCCGGCGGCCACGGTCAGGCCGCGCGCGTCAAGCGAGATGTACCCCCCATGATCACCCATGCCGGCCGAGGCGGCGATGTTGGTCTTGTATGGGGATTTGTCCTTTGAGAAACGGACGTCACGATTGGGTCTGAAGATCTTCGCGGGACCGTATTGCTCCTCCAGCGAGTCCATCAACGCCACCATCGGGGCCTTGACAGAGTCCTCGTAGACCTTGCGATTGGCCTCGAAGTAACGCTTCGAGTTGTCCAGCTCGAGGCCGATGAAGAAGGGCTGAAACTCCTCGGGCCAGCCGCGAAAAGAGTCTGTCACTCGAAAGCCTCCAGGCTGGAACGCTCTGCTTTCCACATCTCGCCGAACAGCTTCTCGATCTCTTCTAACGAGCATACCGCCGCCGTGAGCGGGTCGAGCATCAGCGCGTACATCGCCTTGCGGCGATCTCGCTCCAGCAAGGCTTGCACCATGAGCTCGTGCACCGCCATGTGGGAGCGGTTCAAAGCAGCCAGCTGCTCCGGCAGGCTGCCGAAAGCCACCGGCCGCAAACCATCACGACCGACAATGCACTCCACCTCGACGCAGCCGTCGGGCAGGTTCTGGATTGCGCCAGTGTTGGTGACGTTTCCATGGATGCTGGTCGTTTGTCCAAGCTCCATCGCCTCGATGATGTTGGACGCGTACTCGTGACTCCGCTCCAGGGGGATCTCGTTCTCGCCGCGCAGCATCGCGTGGATCCGCTCGTCGTTATACGTTCGCCAGAGAGGCCAGTTGTTGGCGTAAAAGCCACTCTCACCGAGATAGCCGGACCGCGTGTACCTGGTCAACAGGTCGGGCCGCTTGCGGAAATACGGGACATACTCCGAGAAATGGCCGCTCGACTCGGTCACGAATGCGCCCAGGTGAAGCATCACATCGAAACGCACAGGGTCCTGCTCGTAGATCTCGGGCCGGGTCG
>JALZAL010000144.1 GCA_030948325.1 Candidatus Dormiibacterota bacterium | reverse complement strand
TCCCGGTTTTCCTGGCCTATGGCGACCAGACCGGCGAGGTGGAGGAGATCAGGGCGGCCGTCCTCGGCCGCTTGCTTCCAGATGTCCACATCCGCAGGTTCAGCGGCATCCATCACTTCGTGCCGCCCGAGGAGATCTACGGGTCCGAGCATGTAGGCGAGCTACGAAATCTGTGGGAGCGGGCCGGAACCGATCACGATTTAGAGAAGACCAAGAATCGCTCGAAATGAACGTGGAGCCCACGCCCGGATTCGAACCGATCCTAGCTCGATAGCCAAATTTCGGTCGAACCATTTAACTGGGTCCTGGTGGCGCATTCGATGAAAGCAGAATCAAGGACTTGCTGCCCGTGGTTATTTGGCCAGGCAGGAGGTGCTTAGTGGGATCGCGTGGCTGTCTTGAGTGCGACCACACTCGTTGGGTGTTGATTGGTTGCGATCCCTCACGGGAACATTCACATCTGGGCGGGCGCCCTGGCCGCAGATTAGACCAGGACGCCCGCGACTTGAACTAAGCCCGATAGAACACTCCGTTGCGTTCCCGGCCGACCAGCGCGAACTTGGTCCGGGTCGTGTTCGCAGGATCCGATTTGAACCTGAAGCCCGCTTCGTGAGCCGACCACGAGACGAACCCTTTGGTCTGCCTGCCATCGAAGTGGAAATTCGCCCCGTCGTCGATGGTCAGCGGTGTTCCATCTTCCGACCACCGAATACTGTAGGAGACCTTGGCATTGATTGAGTTGCCGTCACTCAGCGCGTTGTTGATGTTGAAGTAGTCGAACAAAGCCAGACCGTCTACATCTAGACGGGCCCCATCCTCGAAGTCGCCGCCTTCCGCCCGCATACTCTGGTGCTGGATGAAGTTGGTCCAGAAGACCCCACCCGGGAATGGTCGAATGTCGAGGTTGAAATCGTGGATCTGATTCTGACGCGCCGCGTCAGTGTAGATGTCGAGTCATACAAAGCCAAAAGTTGCGTGGTGCCTCTTACCGTCGACACCCACGTACACGCCCTGCATGAACCGATTGTCGATCGCGGTAAACAGGTGGGTCTCAAGACCCGTAGTGGTGTCGGTCCCTACGCCACTACCAAGCAGGTCCACTCCGCCGACGATCCCTTTGAAGTCAGTGATGGTCGACGGCTCGGCGTTCGTCCCGAGGAACTGCACGTGGAACGGCGCTCCCGGCGCGATGACCTGCGGGATCGGCCGCGGGTCCACCATCGTACCGGCCTCGACGAGCACCGTGGGCCAAAGCGGGGCGGTAATTGCTGCGCCCCCAACCACCGCGGATGTGCCGATGAACTGGCGTCGCGTCAATGCCCGTTCCCAGAAGTGGGTATGGCCGACGTACCCCTCCGGCTCAGGTATCACGAAATTGCTTGGAATGTGCATAGGCATCCTCCTCGCATCGTCTAACGGCCCTCCGTAGGCGCTAAGTAGACTCCGGGCGGACTGCGCCGTCAAGGTGGCACTTCTACTACTACCAGGCTTGGCGGGGCAATGCCAACCGCGGCTGACCTTCTACCTCAAACCGAATGCTGCCCGCGCGGCTGCCACTGGCCGGAAGCGGGCGATGAGCCAGGGGACGAGGTCTCGAAATTGGATTTGGAGCGCACGCCCGGATTCGAACCGGGGACCTTTTCCTTACCAAGGAAATGCTGAAATACCATTTCCCAATTAGGTCTCCCTGAGATCGAATGCAGAGGCATCGCCAATAATCGCTGTCTAGCAACTTTTCCTAGGAAACGGCCAACCTGTCCACAGCAAGTGCTGAGGTACGCCACCCAGAGAGTGGCTACGAGCCGACCTGCTTGATCAATCCAGGATCTTGAACCGATGTTGATACCGAGCCTCTCCAGGTCTTCAATGTCAAGCACACCGCTAAGCACCATTACGTTCCGAGAACGTTCGACGGGCCCGAAAATCGAGGTCGCCCATTCCATCCCCTGGACGTGGGCGCTCGAAGTCATCCCTCCTCCGACGATCGGGTGGGAGTGTCTAATGATCAACCGCACCAAAAATGATCATTGCGTCTCGTCCATGTCAAAGCACCGACTCCCACACGAATCAACGGTCCACTAATGGAGCAAATCTCATGATCGTCGTTACCGCCCCCACGGGCCTTGTAGGCCCCCAGATCCTCGAGAATCTCCTCGACAGGGATGAGCCGGTCCGCGTGATCGCACGAGACCCCAATCGCCTCGCAGCCGGCGTCCGGGAGCGCGTCGAGGTCTACAGGGATCGCACACAGACCGCGATGTCGTCCACAAGACCTTCGACTGCGCCGACTCGTTCTTCTGGCTGGTGCCGCCGGACCCACAAGCTGCGAGGGTGGAGGCCGTCTACGTGGACTTAAGCCGGCCAGCGAGCGAGACGTTAACTATTAGTCCTCGCGGTCGATGCTCTCGGTCGCTAACGGGTCTGAGAATAGACTCGTGCTCCGTAAAGCATGTATCCGATGCCTACCAAGATCAGGATGTACTCACCGACGAAAACGGCAGGCGGAGGGCTGACGGTGAAGAAGAACTTTGCCTGGTCAGCGGGAGGGATGAGGAAACTAAACGAGGCGTCGATTACCGCCAAGACGCCGGCGAGCTTGGCTTTGCGAAGGAAGAGCGAAACCAACCCGGCAAGTGGAAGCAACAATCCGATAGTGATGAAGAAGGCGGCGAACACCGGGGTCCGCAGTTCATGTATACGAGTCTCGACTCCCAATGGAGTCAACAGGAAGCCGAGAACAAAGCCCAGCCCAAACAAGACTGCCAGTATTCCCTCTGCTCTGCTGAACGACGCAATTGTCTTGGCTAACGAGGTCATTTCTTAATTCCGCCCTTGCATCCTCTCGTTATGGCCACCGACCGCTGCCTCCACGGACAGCCTCCAAGTTGCCAAAGCGTTTCGCCAGCCCCTCAACGCTGATCGCGGACTCGCGTCCGTTTGCTGAAATGGACCCGGGCTCTAGGGCAATCGCGGCGCTGGTATTGGTTTTGTGACCCCCGTCGTCGGGAGATCCATCTGTCGTGCCACCCACAAACTAAGACTAACTCTGACGTACGCGACGGGAATTGGTTCCCTGGGCCAATCATGTGGGATTTTTGAGCCGAATGTCCTATAAGCGCGCCTCTCCCGACGTCCAGCCCCGATTCCCGTCCCCACAAGAGGCCGAGGGCAATTGATCAGAGGCGTTCGATCGTTGCGAGCCAGGCTTGGGCGCCGTTGTCATCGATCGTGACGGCGAACTTCGCGGGGTCTATCGACCTGATCGACCAACCGTCCACGAAGGCAGCGCGCAGCTCGGCCTGCGACACCCGGCGCGGGCCCCAGTCCCCGGGCTGGCGGTCGCTGAAACACATCAGGTAGTACATCCCCCCCGGCCGAAGGGCCGACCTCAGGCTGTTGACATAAACCGGGCGCTCCTCGTCGTCGAAGACATGGAACACGCCACTGTCGGTGATGACGTCGAACTGCCGACTCAACCGGTCGAGGTGCAGCACATCCCCGACCTCGAACATCGCGCTGATGCCCCGCTGCTGCGCCTTGGCCCGCGCGCGCTCGATGGCCAGCTCCGCCACGTCCACTCCCATTGCCTCCGCACCGTGGCTGGCCGCCAGCATCACGTGCTCGCCGGTTCCGCAGCCGACGTCCAGCATGTGTCCGTGGAACTTGCCAGCATCGGCCAGCCTCACGAAGTCGGGCTGCGGCCGGCCGATGTCCCAGGGCGGCGATCCCTCGTAGACGCTGTTCCAGGAGGGGTGTTGAGCCATGGCCTTAGCTTAGTGGCGGAGGGGCTCGTGGACGCGCGTACCCTTAAGTCGGCGCCCATCGCGAACGCGCTCCGGGCCGCGAAACGTCTGCAGCCACTGGGCATGCCGTCGTATCGCCTGAGCCGGAATCCGATGTACGCCGGTGAGGCTGTGGTCCTGGCTCGG
>JALZAL010000143.1 GCA_030948325.1 Candidatus Dormiibacterota bacterium | reverse complement strand
GCTTCCAGCAGGGCGGCGGCGACCCCGGCGTCGGCCGCGGCATAACGCCCGATCCCGGCCAGGAGCGGCTCCGCCAGCGCGCCGAAGTCGTCCCGCCAGGCCGTGACCAGCGCGGCCCGAAGGCCGGCCACGCGGCGCGGCATCTCGCGAGCTACCAGGCGCTCAAGCAGGGCCTGCAGGTAAGAGATGCAGGTGAGCGCGGTGCTGGGATCGTTGATGCCCGGGGAGAGCGCGCGCAGTGCGATGTCCGACAGTTGCTGGAGGCCGAAGCCGGCGTCGTGCTCGAGGTGGCGATCGGCGGCCACCACCAGCGCCTGGCGCACGACCTCGGCATCGCCCGGCTGGCCGCGGACCCGGGCGATCACCGTGAGCTCGGTGACGAAGCTGCCCCGGGGCACCAACACGTCGATCCGGGCACCCTTGCTGGCGGCAGCCGCGATTTCTTCCAGGCCGATCCGGCGCGCGTAGCCCATCTTTTGAGCCTCCACCTCGATCGCCCCGGTGCCGCTGGGTCTGGGGTCGGCGGCTGGGGCCGGCCCCGGCTCGGGATGCCCATAGGGGTCGGGGTAGATGCGATCGATCGATGCCAGCGTCCGCTTCGCGATCGCCCGAGAGATGGCAGTGACCTGGATCATCTGCGAGACCCGGTGTACGAAGACCACGAGCAAGCCGATGGCGGCGAGCGACAGCACTATTGCCAGGCTGATTGCGAACGCGGGCACGAACTCGGGGTGGCCCTCGCCGGCGCCTCGGAGCACCCGGAGGACGAGCAGGCAGTAGGCGAAGGTGCCGATCAGCGCGCCCGTGATGAGCTGGATCGCGCGGTCGGCGAGGAAGTTGCCGATGGCCCGCGGCGTGAACTGGGCCGAGACCAGCTGAACGGTGACTATGGTCAGTGAGAGGGCGAGCCCGGTGACCGTGATCAGGGACCCGGCGACGGTGGAGAGCAGGGTGCCGGCGATGCCGGCCGAACCCGTGAAGCCGAAGTTGGCGCCCTGTGCTCCCATCCGCGCCTCGATCGCGGTGAGCGCGATTGCCAGCAGCGCGTAGGCGGCGGCCACGCAGCCGGGCACGAACCAGAGGCCGCTGAGCAGGTTCTGCCACAGGTCCTTCAGCCGGGCTCCCATCGAGCGACCTTACCCGATCGCTGCCGCCCTTGCCGGGTCCGTCCGCACCGAGCCTAGCCGGCGGCCCGCCAACGCGATGGTGACCTTGAACCGCTTCGGTGGATACCTTGATGTACCCCTCCTTCGGTGGAGTCGGCATGCTTGACTTCTCGCGCCGATTCACGAGGAGGGAGCAATGCCGAGGAGATATGCGGCCGAGTTTCGGCGCAAGGTTCTCGATCTGTTGAAAGCCGGTCGTTCGGTAGCCAGCGCGGTAGCCGATCTGGACGTGAGCGATCACGTGATCTACAACTGGCGAGACCAGGAGATGATCGACACGGGGCACAAGCCTCGCATCTAGAGTGGCGACAACGCCGAGCTCGTCGCCGCTGGCAAGCGCATCGCCCACCTGGCAATGGAGCTGTTGGCGACACGTCGTGCGACGGGGTTGCTCAAGAAGCAGGAGGTGCTCCCAAAATGAGGTTCGACCCGGCCGCCGTAACGACCGATGTCAAGGGAGATCGATCAAGTTAGCGTGCAGAGTCCTGGCTGTTTCGGAGGCGGGCTTTTACGCATGGCGTTCGCGCGAGCTGCTTCACCGAGGGCGGTCCGGCACCTATGACTGACTGACTTGATCTCGGACATCCATCGAGCCTGGCGGGGGACCTATGGGACCCTCGGCGTTCACGCCGAACTGCGGCCTGGCCGCGCGATCACGGTCGGGCATAGAACGGTGGCGATGCCGACGCGGCGCGGCGGCTCGAGGGCTTGCCCGAGAGTCGGAAGCGCCGAGTCCTGCCAGGGGAGGCGACAGCATGCCCGCTTCGAATACCTTGAAGTCTTCCACAACCGCCAACGCCGGCACAGCTCGCTCTGAATGCTGTCGCCGGTCGAGTATGAAAGGTCGACATTGAGCGTGACACGGTGGCGTGAAGACCAAGTTCACCGTCTCCTCGAGACCGAGGGCACATCAGTCCTGATGAGGCTTGATCTTTGACCACGCGCATCCACCGCCACTCTTTGAATCGATCATGGTCAGGTAGCTCCTCCAGGATCGGACGCGCAAACGTCGCGGCCAGCAAGATTCAGCTCAGGCGCAACGACCTGACGGCGGTGACAAGTTCGTACCGCTCCCGAACGGCCGGGCGAGCTGCCCTCGTGATCGGCCATCAATTGAGGCCGCATAAATGATCGAGAGCGGCATCGCTATCTTCGTTCTCCTGCTGATGGCGGCAGCTGCTGTGGCCATTCTGGTCGGACGCTTGCCGATCCCCTACGTCAGTGCCCTGGCCCTGGTCGGTGTTGTGGGTGGCACCGTAATCGGTTTCAATGGACTTCAGCTCACACCCTCGCTGATCCTCTTCGGTCTCGTCCCCGGCCTGCTCTTCGAAGCTGCATACAACCTGAACTGGAAACACCTCAGGGACAACCTGATCAGTGTCGGCGCCCTGGCCACACTTGGCGTCCTGCTCACCACGGCTGTTGCTGCAGCCCTGGGTCACGTGGCGCTTGGTTTGCCAATCGCGTTTGCGATCCTGTTCGGCGCCCTGGTCGCCCCCACCGACCCGGTGGCAGTGATCGCCGTCTTCAAGCGGCTGGGCGTGCCAAGCAGGCTCGCCAACTTGATCGAGGCGGAGAGTCTCCTCAACGACGGAACTGGTGTCGCGCTGTTCACGATCGCGCTGGCGGCCACCACGACCACCATTACCTTATGGGCGGGAGCGCTCCAGTTTGTGATCCTCGCGGCGGGCGGGTTGGCGCTGGGCGTGGCGATTGGTTTCGCGTTCTCTCAATTGACCGCCCGAGTCGACGACCCGCAGGTGGAGATAACTTTCACTGCGATCGCCGCCTACGGCGGCTATTTGCTCGGAGAGTACCTCCATGTATCGGGCTTGCTCACGGTTGTCGGCGCCGCCCTGGTGTTGGGCAACTACGGACGGCCCCGTGGGATGTCCGCGACGACGCAGACCGCCGTGTCGCTCTTTTGGGACTATGTCGCTTTCGTGCTCAATTCGGTCATCTTCCTTCTGATCGGCATCAGCGTTCCATTTACCATCTTGCTGGACCAAGGGTGGGTCGTTTTGGGCGCAGCGGTGGTCGTATTACTGGCACGGGCCGCGACAGTATATGGAGTGCTTGGCCTCCTCCGGCCGCTCGGCCGTCATGTAAGCCTGCGCTGGCAGCACCTCATCGTCTGGAGCGGCTTGCGCGGAGCCATCGCGGTCGCGCTTCTCCTCAGCCTCACCCAGGTTGGCCCGGAATTCGACAGAGTCCGGGCGTTGGTGTACGGCGTGGTTCTCATTTCGATCGTGTTTCAAGGCTTGACCATTGGACCGTTGACACGAATTTTGCTTCCACATGGAGCCGGTCAACGCGACGAGCTGCCGCCGGCGAGCTGACGTTGGCCATTACCTCCAGTCCCGCCTGCCCGAGCGCATCCTGAAAAGGGAGTCGAGCGTCGACCGGGCACGGAGGAATGGTCGAGCGGCATTCTCAAGGGGATCTAAAAAGGTGCGGCCGTGATTCCCGGGGCTATTCCCCGGGGTCACGGCTCGCACCGAAGATGAAAGCGGGACTACTCCTCGCCGTCGAACTGGTGGTCGGCCTGGTCGCCGGTGTCCTGGTGGCCGGTGTCGGCGGCGCCGGCGGGCCCAGCGGGATCGGTCGCGGTCGATTCGACGCTGCCTGCGGGGTCGGTTGACTCAGGAGCCTCGGCAGTTGTGTCAGGCGCGGTGATCGCTGCGGGTGCGGCCATGGGCGAGGCTGCCTGCGCGCTTGCGATCGAGCCCACGCCGACCAGGACGGCTGCCGGGAGGAGGACGTAGACCACTTTCCGCTTCGACTTGAAGATTGCTGTCCGGAGTGATTGATTCATGACCCGAGCTTGGCGGGCCACCCTAAATAGGAGCTAACCCCAGGGCCGAACCGTCTTTAGTAAAGCTTTAGGAAGTTGGTGCAGGCTTGGAGTTCCTAAAGCAACGATGCGAATTCTGATCGTCGAGGATGACCGCCGCCTGGCCGCCAGCCTGCGCCGCGCCTTGATCGAGGCGCGGATGGCAGTTGACGTCGTCCACGACGGGCAGGAAGGCGTGGCCGCGGCGTCCTCGACCGCCTACGACGTCATCATCCTCGACGTGATGCTGCCCCGGCTGGACGGCTTCGAGGTCACCCGCAGTCTTCGCGATCGACGGGTGGAGAGCCCGATCCTGATGCTAACCGGCCGTGACTCGG
>JALZAL010000111.1 GCA_030948325.1 Candidatus Dormiibacterota bacterium | reverse complement strand
AACCCGAAGGAATACTTGAGACCATATGGACGCGTTACGAATACATGGAAAGCGAAAATTCAAGCTGAATTCAATTGCTGCCTGATTTGTAAACAGCGGGTCGCGGGTTCAAATCCTGTCGTCGGCTAAATACGAATGTGCGACTTCGGCTGAAGCACGACAAAACGTGTTCGGCTCATGCTTTACACAGTTTCGGCTGATGCCTTACAGCTGTTTCGGCTGATGCTTGACACTCCTGCGCATGAAGGAGTTGAGCGTGGGAGAGCAACGGTACAAGGCGGTCATGGCGGTCCTGAGCGGCGGGCGGACGGTGACGGAGGTGGCGCGGACTCGGAAGTGAGCCGGCAAACGGTGCATGCGTGGCTATGAGCGAGAGGGAATGGAGGGGATGGGCGACCGGTCGCACAGGCCGACCCGTTGCCCCCACCAGATGCCGGCTCTCGTCGAGGTGCGGGTGCTGGAGATGCGGCGCCACAAGCCGTTCTGGGGCCCGCATCGACTGGCGCTGGAGTTGGGCAAGAAAGGCGTGACCCCGACCCCGTCCGCCTCAGCGATCTATCGCTGTCTGCTCCGGGCGGGCTTGATTCAGCCAGCTCCACGGCGGTGGCGACGCGAGAACTGGAAGCGCTGGGAGCGTGGCGCGCCGATGGAGCTATGGCAGCTGGATGTGGTCGGCGGGTTTCATCTCGCGGATGGCACCACGGCCAAGGCAATTACCGGGCTGGACGACCACTCGAGGCTCTGCGTCTCGGCTCGCCTGATGCATCGAGAACGGACCAGCAAGGTGTGCGAGGGATTCAGCCTGGCGCTGCGGAAATACGGGGTGCCGGACCAGGTGCTGGCCGACAACGGCAAGGTGTTCACCGGGCGCTTCGCGCAGCCCCCGGCGGAGGTGCTGTTCGACCGGATCTGCCGGGCGAACGACATCGAGCACCTCCTCACCTTGGTCGGGCGACCAGTGTTAGGTCTCCACGACGTCTAATTACGGGCCGCCTTGACTTCAGATCGCCGTTTTGCCCCCCTTCAGGTGTGCGCCTTACGGTGGCGTGGGAATGCCGAGCGCAAACTGGATGGCAAAGAGAATAACCAGCACTCCAAGAACGAGCAGGACCCACTGCCACCAACTTCGAGGCTTCAACACGCGCCAGTGAAACTCCGGTGCCAGGCTCTTGGCGCCCCGGTTCCACAACAGCGTCGCAGGAACGGCAATCAATGCCAGGAATATGGCCATGACAACCGCGCCGAATACAATGCCCAGGGCTATCCCCTGAGTGCACCCAGGAGTTGCAGTACAGATCGAGGTATGGTGCAGATACCGGCTAACCGCAACCCAGCCCGCCACCACGCTAACGGAGACAATTAGCAACCGCACCGCGAGAAGATCGATTCCTTGACGCCCAATTCCGACGACCACGCCGCAAACAATGGCCTCGGCAATGATGACTACAAGCGGCTGCTGATCAGCTGAAAGCACGGCCGATGGTATAAGCAAGATAATGACGGCAGCCACCATCGCGCCAGTGAGCAATGGCCATCGGTGAGACGCATGCGAATCACTCAACGGCGCTAGTCCGCGTAGTCAGGAATCCCATTCGATCCGACACCCTTCGGACCATTCGCTGGTGACAACGGACCCCACGAGAACTTGTTCTGCTTCCACTTCCACAGACCATCTTGCCAAACGTCGGGTAGATGAGCGATGGCCCCATGTTCACGCGCTGCCCTTCGTCATTTTGGCACGCACCGGGATACCCACTCCACTGCTGCACTTAATCGAAGCCCTGGTCAGCATTGAGACTAACGCGCTGAATGACCGACATCACGAACTTAGCCGGCCCTTGGAGTAGTCCAGGGAGATGCGGTGCGACGTTCTTGTTGAACTCCCACGCCGCAGCGTACGGCAGATAGATAACGGACGAGAGGACCGACTCGGTCGTCAATACCAATGCTTGGGAGGTTTTCAGCCGTTAGATTCGAATTCGGGTCGTACACGAAGGTCGTAGGCCAGCGTGAGCACTTTGAAACCGTGGACCGGCTAATTTCTCGCGGCCAGTTGAGCACTTTGACACCCGGGGAGTCGGAGCACTTTCAGACTGGGCTTGACACAACGACATCAATTACGCTAGCCAGGGTGCTTCCGACACGGATTAGCCGGCCTCGTTTTCTGTAGCCACCGTTGTAGCCACCAGAATGGAATTCCTTGGAGTCAATGGACATCCTTGGAATACATGGAAAGCGAAATCGCCAGCTGAATTCAATTGCCGTCTGATTTGTAAACAGTCGGTCGGGAGTTCGAATCTCCCGTCGGCCTATTTCTGAATACCATTGTGCTAGCCGGGCACTCAGCAAACACGAGCGCCCGGCACTAAAGGCGTCGGCATATCCGTTCGCCCACGAAGCAGCTGTTTCAGAAACAGCGGCTCATCCGAATTCGCGCCGTGGCCTCCAGCCTCTGATTCCAGCGGTTTGCAAAACACAATTGCTCCACTTCAGGGGAATCGTCCACACAGTTCCTGCAAAGGAGAGAACCACAAATGGATTCCACGGTCCCCCGGGTCCACCAGTTACTTGAGCCGGCGCCGTTTGGCTTGTCGCTAGGATCGCTTGTGGAGGAGTACCTAGCCGACTGCCGCCGCCGCGGCCTCTCGCCCAAGACGGTCGACTATGCCTATGGCTACACGCTGCGGCAAGTCTTCCTGCCCTGGTGTTCTCGCGCAGCATCAGCGATCCTCGGCACCTATCAAGTTGGCTCCTCGATCGGTTCGCCGGCGAGCTCTTAACCCAAGGCGGTAAGGAAGGCCCACTGGCCAGGCAGTCGGTCATCACGTACATCCGCACGCTCAACCAGTTCCTCGCCTGGGCAGCTCGAGCCGGCGCCATCGAGCTCGTCAAGGCAAGGCTGCCCCGCGCGCATCGAAGGCTCGTCGATGTGCTGTCGCGGCAGGAAATGCAGCGGATCGAAGATGTCGCCTGTCGTGAACGCGACAAGCTCATCGTCCGGCTCCTCGCGGATATCGGCCTTCGTCTCGGCGAGGTGGTCAGCTTGCCGCCCGATAGCATCGTCGAGCGCAACGGCCGCCACTACCTTCATGTCACCGGTAAGGGCCAGCGCGATCGACTTGTTCCTCGCGCCCACCCTGCATCAGCGACTCGTGCGGTACGTCGGTGCAACGCGGCCCAATTATTCAGAATTGGTCAGGCTGTTTCTGGCAGCCAGACGAAGTCGCGGAGGCCGTGTTGAATCGCTTGGCGCTTCGGGCTTTCACCCAGATGATTAGCACGTTGGCAAAGATCGCCGGCATTAGGAAGCGGGTCTACCCACACCTCTTCCGGCATTCGTTCGCCACCTGGGCGCTGAGCAGGGGCATGAATCCAGTCCAGTTAAAAGATATCCTTGGCCACTCATCGCTCGCCATGATCACCAATGTCTAAGCCACCTAGCGCCGGAGGACGCGCACGCAGCCTTAATGGCCGCAATGGGACTGATGTGAAGTTCTCGATGGTCGGCTCAACACGTGGCCGGTCGGCGATGGACGGCGCCGTTCCAACCCCGTACTCGCTACGAAATCGCCAGGCTTACTGAGCTCGAGCGAGCGCAGGTGGACCAACGCAATCTGCAGCTTGAGATGTCAACTGCGGGAGGGGTCATCACGAGAGTCAGCTGCTCTACCAGCTGAGCTATGCAGGCGCACCGGCTATTCTATTCGCCGAATCGTCCGCGGCGTGTCGCCGCGACCACGGGACATCCATCGGCGTTGTTGTCAAACTGTTGTCAAACCCTAAAACTGTTGTCAAGCCTCACGGCGTCCCAGAGGGGCAAATTTCCGAGTTTCCGGACTGCTTCCGGACGCCTGGAACTTGAGGTCGAGAGAGAGGAGTCTCGAACTCACACGGGGCAAAGCCATGATTTCCGGCAAGCGGGTATCGGCACCGGCCGCCTGATTGCCGCTTAGCAACCGGCCTTCTAGCGCGCGAGCTGATCCGGCGATGTCGAAAATGCCGGTTGTCGTTCGATATGGGTATAGGCCCTAGAGAGGCAAGCCACAACGAATGATCAGATCAAATAGGAGGACACAGGAGATGCAAGTCATGGTGCTAGCAAAGGAAGGCGAGCAGAGCGAGACGGTGACGCCCCCGTCGCCGGAGAGCCTCGACGAGTTCCAGAAATACAACGAGGAGCTGGTGAAGGCGGGAGTCGTGGTCGCGGCCGGCCGCCTCGTTCCGAGCTCGAAGGGAAAGCGCGTTCGGTTCGACGGCAAGAAGCGCACCGTAATCGACGGGCCATTCTCGGAGGCCAAGGAGCTGGTGGGCGGATACTGGTTGTGGCAGGTCCGCTCGATGGACGAAGCCGTTGAGTGGCTCAAGCGGGCACCCTTCGGCGGCGGGACATTCGAGATCCGAGAGATCTTCCAGACCGAGGAGGCCCTCCGGCGATAGATCCCCGCAGCGCAGCCGCGCCTGAAGACCCCGGTCGCCCGGAAACTGCGGCCAGCGAAGCTCATCGCGCCATCGAAACGATCTGGAGGATCGAGTCGGCCCGGCTCATTGCCGGGCTGACTCGCGTCGTAGGTGACATCGGTACGGCTGAAGAGTTCGCCCAGGACGCACTCGTTGCTGCGCTAGAGCAGTGGCCCATCGCTGGCGTGCCGGAGTGGCCGGGCGCCTGGCTGATGGCAACGGCGAAGCATCGCGCGACTGATATGATCCGACGCCGCATGACGCTGGCGCGCAAGTACCAAGAGCTTGGACGCGATCTCGCTCGGGACCAGACAGGCGGGGATCTAGATACGGCGATCGACAACGACTTTGGGGATGATCTCCTCGGCCTCATCTTCATGGCATGTCATCCGATCCTCTCGAAGGAGGCACGAGTGGCGCTTACGCTCCGCGTCCTCGGCGGCCTGACAACCGAGGAGATCGCGCGGGGGTTCCTCGTCCCGGCATCGACCATCGGCCAGCGCATCGTCCGAGCGAAGCGGACTCTGGCTGAGGCGCACGTCAGGTTTGAGGTCCCAAGCGGACCCGATCGCGTAGCGCGCCTTGCGTCCGCCCTCGAGGTGATCTACCTGATCTTCAACGAGGGCTATTCCGCGACCGCGGGCAAGGACTGGGTTCGGCCCGCGCTGTGCGAGGAAGCGCTCCGGCTTGGCCGCATCCTGGCCGAGCTCGCCCCGCAGGAGTCCGAGGTCCACGGCCTCGTCGCGCTTATGGAGATCCAGGCGTCGCGTCTGCCTGCTCGCGTCGGATCGTCCGGTGAGCCTGTCCTCCTGCTCGACCAGGATCGCGCGCGTTGGGACGGCCTGCTCATCCGCCGCGGCATGGCGGCGCTCGAGCGTGCCGAGAATCTTGGGGACGCGCTGGGTCCGTACGCGCTGCAGGCGGAGATCGCTGCCTGCCACGCTCGCGCGGCGACCGCGGCCGAGACCGACTGGCCGCGCATAGTGGCGCTCTACGACGGGGTCGCGCAACTCGCCCCGTCCCCGGTGGTCGAACTGAACCGAGCCGTCGCCGTGGGGATGGCGTTCGGTCCCGCCGCCGGACTCGAGCTCGTGGACGCGCTCGTCCCCGAGCCCTCGCTCCAGTCATACCACCTGCTCCCGGCCGTTCGCGGCGACCTTCTGAGGAAGCTCGGGCGCTTCGAGGAGGCGCGCGCCGAGTTCGGGCGCGCCGCATCGCTGACAGAGAACGTACGGGAGCGCGTGCTGCTGCAGAGACGAGCCGCCGAATGTGCCGCCGAGGGGACGGCTGGCTAGACAGCCTGGCCGTCAAACATGGCGCCCGGTCGGCCGCCACCGTGTGCTCACGGAGCGGCTCGTTGGCGGTGGCCACATCGCCTTCGAGTTCGCGCACGTCGCCGCCCGCGCTGGCGCCTATGTCAGGGTGCTGCGGCAGGGCCTCGTCACGACGTCCTGCCTCCTCCCACTTGTAATCTCTGTTGTCCTGATCGGTCTCGCAACCAAACGGTTTGCTCGACGAGACCTGCGCTAGAAGATCTGGCGACCCGGGCCGCGTGCCTTGCGGCGAGCGCTCTTCATCACTTCATGTGGGATCGGGCTTGAGCAATGCTCGGCAAAGCGGGCCGATCGTCAACCCCTGGATCGTGATGGAGAGGAGGACGACTCCATAGACCAGGGTGCGCAGATCGAGAAGCTCGCTCCTACCCTGCTCCCCAAGGCTCAGCGCCAGGGCGATGGCGACCCCTCCGCGGAGGCCGCCCCAGACGATGAGGTGCTGCCAGCGCCAGGCGAGTTTGCCCCCGAACGGGCGCAGCACGGCAAAAACGCCATAGACCGCAACCGCCCGAGCGATTAGAGCGATGCTCGCGGCCGCCAGGACCGCCCAGCCGTGATCCAGAATGCTCGTCCAGGGCAGCTCGAGGCCGATGAGCAGGAAGACCAGCGAGTTCAACAGGAAGGCCACGTAGTCCCAAAATGTGTTCACCGCAACTTGGGTCCGTTCCGACATGCCCTTCGTCCGACCATAATTGCCCATAAACGAGAGCCGCGGCGACGACTGCCAGGAGGCCGGAGACATGAACAGCCTCTCCGAGCAGGTAGCTGCCGTAGGCCGCAATCGCGGTAAAAGTGAGCTCCACCTGCGGGTCATCGACTCGCATCGTGAGCCGTGATAGCACAAAGCCAATCGCCAGCCCTAAGGCCAGCCCGCCCAGGGTCAGCTGCAAAAACTGCAGGCTGGCACCAATCGGGTGAAAGGTCCCAGACAGGGCGATACCCAAAGCGATGGTGAACAGCACCACGCCGGTGCCGTCGTTCACGAGGCTTTCGGCCTCCACGATGGTGGCCAGCCGACCCGGCACACCCAGCCGGCGGAACATGGCGATCACCGCGACGGGATCGGTGGCGGCTACCATGGCACCCAGCAGGAAGGCGAGCGGCAGCGCGAGTCCGAGGACTAAATGTCCGATCACAGCGATGAGCCCGGCGGTAAGGAGCACGCCTACCGTTGCGAGCA
>JALZAL010000109.1 GCA_030948325.1 Candidatus Dormiibacterota bacterium | reverse complement strand
TTGCGGGCATGCCGCCATCGGGCAAGTCCGCGACCTGGCAGCAGATCCACATCATTCGATTCGCGAACGGCAAACAGGTCGAGCACTGGGCCGTGATCGACCAGCTCAGCATGCTCCAGCAGCTCGGATTTGCAGAGGCGCCCGGCCAGCCCGCGGAGGTCGCGCGGTAGGCCAAGGGTTAGAGACCTCCTTCTATCGAACTCGCCTTGGCCCGACGCGCCGCCTCCTCGGCCTGATGTCGGCCGTTCGACGGGGCGGCATCCAGTGCCGCGAGCCGGTGAACATTTGCGGGATACCCTGAGAGGCGACGCGCGGCCAGCCCGGGGCCATCGGCAATAGGCTCCTCGTCCCGGAGGGGGCCGGCTGCTCCGACGGCCCTACAGATACGTCGTCACGCCGATGCAAGTTGGCACCATGGACATGAAGTCCCAGGGACGGGCCACCCTTCCCTAGGTTGGGTCCCTCAAATCAGGATCGAGGACCCACGGACATGCCCACTGTGCAAATTTCGAACTGGGGCGACGCAGTCTTCCTGGCGGTCTCGAACGCATTGAACACGTTCGTGGCCGCCATTCCTCAGGTGTTTGGCGCACTGCTGATCATCATCATCGGGTGGATCGTCGCAGGCGTCTTGGCCCGCGTGACGACCGGACTCCTCCGACGGGCCGGCGCCGACCGCCTGTTTGCGGAGCACGGCGGCGAGGTCTATGGGGCCCAGAGCAAGCGGATCAAGCCCAGCGTGGTCGCCGGGGAGCTCGTGAAGTGGCTTATCCGAATCGTCTTCCTTGTTGCGGCCGCCAACGTGCTTGGTTTGACCCAGGTCAGCG
Organism: Candidatus Dormiibacterota bacterium; assembly: GCA_030948325.1. Next base: position 15,723 of record JALZAL010000109.1, on the reverse strand, counting down.
TCTTGCTCAATCAGGTCCTGCTGTGGATTCCAAACCTGATCGTTGCGGCGGTGATTCTGCTACTTGCCCCCGTGCTGGCTCGGTTCGTGCGCGGCGCCATCGAGGTCGGAGCGGGAGAGATGGGCTTCACCAACGCCCCACTGCTGGGTCGGATCGCCGAGATCGCGATTATCGCGTTTGCCGTGGTCATCGCTGTGAACCAGATTGGAATCGCGGCGAATCTGGTCGACACGCTGTTCATCGGCCTCGTCGGCGCGGTCTCGTTGGCCTTTGGTCTCGCCTTCGGCCTGGGAGGCCGCGACGTAGCGGCCCAGATCACCCAGAGCTGGTACGAGTCCTCTCAGGCGACGGCGGCGCGTGTTCGCGGCCAGGCGAAGGCCACCCGCCCGCGTCCCGTTCCCGACTCCCCCAAGACCACCAGCTGACCATCGGTAGTCACCGCGTCTGGGGTCACCACCTCCAGACGACGATGTCGCCTGATTACTACGGAGGAGATCGCCATGAATGACTTGACGCAAATGCTCGGCAAGCTATCCCCGGATCTGGCCAACGTCGTCCAGCAGGTCCAGGCGGGCGACCACGCAGCTGTGCCAGACAACCAGGCCCACGCCGCCTACAACCAGGTGGCCGCTCCACTCAGCGTCGATGAGTTCCAGCAGGTTGCGGCCAAGGCGTACGCGCAGTTCAGCCCCGAGCAGCGCAGCCAGATCGCCGGCTACCTACGCACCCAGGCACAGCAGCACGGGATCACCCTGCCCAACCTCCCGTCGGCCAGTGCGGCAGCGGGAGACCCGGGCGCGCTCGCTGACGCCACCGCCCAGGTTCACGCCCAGGACCCCAACCTTCTTCAGCAGCTGTTCGCGCCGGGCGGGATCTTCTCCAACCCGATTGCGAAAGCAGCCCTGCTTGGGATCACGGCCATGGCCGCTCAGCGCCTGGCGGGACGGCGATAACGGGCGCAACCGTCCCATCGAGGTCGCGGCCCTGAAGCCCGCAGACGTCGTTCTGGCCGGCGCCGCCTGGCCGGGCCAGCCGCCCCAGGGTCGGGTCTTATCCGTGCTGCTTGCCGGCGTGGTAACCGTCCTCGCCGGCCCGCGCGCCGGTAGGTGGCAGCTGGCGACGTGGAGCATAGCGCCCCTCGGGGAGATGGCGAAACGAGTCATCAACCGACCCCGGCCCCCGCTGGGTCGGTTCAATCCAATGGGCGGCATGGCTCAGAGTCCGAGCTTCCCGAGTACTCACGTCTCGAATTACGTGGCGTATTTCGGCTTCGCGAGTTGGATCCTCTGGCACCGACGTTCTCGGGTGGCGGTACCGGCTGCAGCCCTCGGGTTGGCGCTCGTCGGTTTGATCGGTCCCAGTCGCGTACGTTCGGGCGACCACCGCTGGAGTGACGTCGCCGGCGGATACATCTTTGGAGGTGTGTACCTGGCGGCGTTGATCGCGCTAGCAAAACGCGACCGGCGGTTGGATCCCTCGCGAGCTGAAGCGACTCGGCCCGAGGCGCCCCCGGTAGCGGACGTCAACGAGGCGATCCGGCGAGCGGTCGACGCGGGGCGGATGCTCGATGAACCCCCAATCGACCTCGGGCGGGCGTCTATTGGCACAACACGCATTCCTGCGGCCTCCCAATCGACACAACACTCGCCGGCGCGACGGCGCGCCTCCTCTCGGAAGTCAACGTGAGCCGTCTCTACCCAAAAGACCTCCCCATTAGGCACCCGGCGGCGGACGCGGGGCGATGACGCGGCAATCGGTGCCCCACGCGGTCATCGTCGCAATTCTCGTCATCGGCTGCGGCGGGCGACCCGCGGCGCCAACGCGGGGCGTCGAGATCACGCCACCGCCGCCTGCCGTAACTGCCGCGCCCGGTGCCACACGAGTCCCACCAGCCACTCCGCCGCCGGCGACCGGGACGATCTCGGTGTGGACGATTCCGCAAGGTGATGACGAGGTCCCAATCAAAGCCTACGAGAAGGCCTTCGAGAGGCAGAATCCGGCGGCGGACGTGCGGATCGTCGTCGTCCCCGAGGACGGCTACACGCCCAAGGTCCAGACCGCCTTTGCAGGCCGGTAATCCCCCCGATGTCGCGCTTCTCGAGCCTGATCTGATCTCGACGGCAAAAGCCGGACGTTGGATCGACCTCGCGCCCTTCTTCCATGCGTGGGGCCTCGATCCTGCCGACTTCAATGCCGGCGCACTGTCACGGGCGACGATCGAGAACGATCAGTCGAAGGGCATCTTCGGGGTGGCTGATTTCCTCGGCGGCAACGTCCTCGCCTACAACCGGAAGCTTTTCGACGCCGCGGGCGTTCCCGCGCCGCCAGTGGATAAGTCACTGTCCTACCAGGAGTACGACAGGATTTGTCACGCTCTTGGCCATCCGGGTCCCGACCCGGCCAAGGTCACGTCCGGCTGTTCTGTCCCGGACTTCGGCTACTTGTTCGCACCCGTGTTCGGCGAAAATGGACACAAGGCCGTTGGCTGTATGAACGCGCCCAAAGTCACCGAGACGTTCACGATCGGGGCCGGCCTCATTCGCGACGGTTTCGCACCCGGCTCGGCGGTGCTCGACACGATCGGTGAATCGGACCTTTTCGCACAGGGAAAGCTCGGGATCACGTGGACGACTTCACCGAGGTCGACAAGTACAAGAAGAACGGGATCGACTTCGGCCTCGCGCCCTTCTACGTCGTCGCCGGCGAGCCAACGTACGTCGATGTCTTCACAGCGGCCTGGGGAAGCCTGAAGGGCGCCAAGAACCCCGCTGGCGTGCTGGCGTTCCTGCGCTTTATTGCGACCGGTGCCCAGCGAATCCGACCGCAGGTCTCAGCGGATCCGCCACTGTCGACGAAGGTTGCGGCGGAGATCGGCTACGGCAAGGACGACCCGATCAAGGGGCAGTACCTGCAGGTTCTCAAGTTGGCCCCACCACCCGACTTCGTTCCGCCCGGAGTAGACGCCTGGGATCCCGCGGAGGTCCTCAGGTTGCTGACCGTCGAGAAGCGGACCGACGCGCAAGCGATCCTGGACCAGATGGCTACCAAGAGTCAGCCCCAGCTCGATCGGGCTTGGCGCCAGTGGCAGTCCCTTGGCGGCTGAGCCGAGGCGTCGACTGAGGGGACCATGACGAACACGCAGGGGACCAGCCCGTCCCGGCGTGCGCTTCGGAGTCCGAAACCTCGTCGAAGCGGTCAGGCCCGAGCCGAGGAGCGAGCGGCCTTCGCGTTCCTGAGCTCCTGGCTGATCGGGCTTGTCGTGTTCCTGGCGGCGCCGCCGACATGGTCCCCCTTCGCGCGACTCCGATTTCGCGGCCGCCACGTCCTCTTCGCGCTGCTGATCGGAACGCTGCTGCTGCCCGGTCCAGTGCTGCTGATTCCGCAGTTCCTGCTGTTCAAAAACTTCGGCTGGTACGGAACGTATCTACCACTGACGGTGCCGTCGTTCGCCGGCAACGCCTTTTTCATCTTTCTCCTGCGTCAATGCATGCGATGCATCCCCCGTGAACTCGACGAGGCCGCCAGGCTCGACGGGGCCGGTCACTGGACCATCTACCGACGGATCATCCTGCCGCTGAGTGCGCCGGCCCTGACCGTCGTGGCGGTCTTTATGTTCCTGGGCACCTGGAACGATTTCTTCGGACCGCTTATCTACCTCGACGATCCCGACCGTTTTCAGCTCGCCGTGGCGCTGGCGACGAATTACTCGAAGGTCGGTACCCACTGGAACACGCTCATGGCAGCGAACCTCAGTTCGATCATCCCGCCTCTCGTCGTGTACTTTCCCTGCGTGACCATCCGAGCTTGCGGCTGCTGACGCACGGAGTTCGAGCTGGTCAGGCAAGTTCGTCGAGGGCCGTTTAGGGCACCCGGGCTTGCCCCGGACCTCCGCCGTCTTGTAGAGCGCGTCCTCGATGAGCACCATGGCGTCCACCACGAAGGGAAGGACGTGGCGCTCGCGAAGCTGGGCCGACTCGATGACCGTGCCGCCGAGGCGGGCGAGGTAGATCGGGATGGTCGGCAGTACGCATCGAGTCGACGAAGACCCCCTTCGGGGTGCGCCAGCGCAATGGAAGGTCGAACCGGTCGGGGTGGACGATGACGTTCTTGGCAGCGTTGGCGGGCGTCCAGCGCCTCGACGACGTACCGAACCGCAGGCTCAGCTTCTCAGCGTAGCAGTGGGCGCAGCCTGGGCTGACTTTCGAGCAGCCAGTGGTCGGGTTCCAGGTCGCTTCTGCCCATTCAATCGCGGTCTTATCGCTCATCTCTGTCCGGATTGTAGGGGTCGGACCGGGAGGAGCCGAGCGGTGAAAAGTGCTTGGCTCGGGTACCAGGTTGACTATCACTGCGACACCCGCGTGAGGTCTCAGGCCCGGGGTCAGGGTCTGAGCTCCGGCCCGAAGCCTCAGTGGCGGGTGGTTGCGCTCGCTCGATCTCGAGGTACGCTGACCCGGCGACCGTGCTGGACCACGGACGCGGAGCGGGCGCTCTCCTCGTCAAGTGCGCGAGACGTCGGCACCCCGGGGGACTCGGTCTTGCCGCGCCTTCCCGCCAGGGCTACGCTTCGGCTCGGCCACCGTGCCATGGGGAGCGCCGTCGGCGGCGCGCAAACGGGCCAAGTGGGCGGTCGAGGAGGGCACATTGAGCGACGACGCGAACGCCATCCGAGACGCCCTCCGGGGCGCATCAGACGGGCTTCTCATTGCTATCCGTGAGGTCGACGCCCGTGAGCGTATGAAGCGCGGCGTGCGGCCAGACGATCCGGGGTTCGCGCCGCTGGCCCGCGAGGTGAGAATTGCTGCGGAGGCCGTTCTGATCTTGGCCCGCCAGGAGGAGGCCAATGCTGAAGAAGCGTCGAAGGAGACCGCCGGTGCGGTGCTGCCGACAATCAATGCGTCAATCCCGCCGACGGACCTCGCCGACATTCTGGCCGAATGGCGAGCGGTCGAACGCCGTTTGGAGGCCGCGGATCCCGCTTCGCCAGAGGCTCAAGGACTGATGGCTGAGTTCGAGACTCTCCGCAATCGATACGCGCAGGCACTCGAGCCGTATCGGCGAAGGGTTTAGTTCTCGCCCAGCTCCTGCCGCTCGACAAGGACCCAGATACGCTCCATCGCCTCGCGCTCGTGACGGATGGCTGGAAGCAGGTCTCGCGAGTCAGCGCGCAGCTTCCGCCGCGCTCTCGTCGCGGCCTTGAGCTCGGCTAGGGCCCGGAGGAGCTCGGCATTCTCCTCGGCCCGACGGTCGGCGCCAGCCACCCCATCACTCTATGCATGCTGAACCGTTCCGCATGCCGCAGCTTCCGGTCACGCGTTGCGCCGACATGACAGGGTCTCTGAGGGCAAATACTCGCGCCAACGCGGGTGCGAGGCCTCGCTCGACAAGGCGGTCACGACGCGGCCTCCGCCCTGCAGTCCACGCTCGACGGTGCCGACCATCAGCTCAGAACTACGGGTCGGACGCCGCGAACATGGAAACGGGCTCGGTGCGGTCAAGGACGCCTATCAGATGATGCTCGACGAGTACAACGGCACCTTCCTGCCCTCCCTGTCCGTTCGCCCGATGGACCGACTACCAGGGGAGCATCGTGGCCTCGATGGCACCAAACATGGTCAGGACCCAAGCGGCGGGTATCGTCGAAGCTCGCCGGCAGCTCAACCAGACCGGCGGAGGGGAGAGCTAGATCAAGGCCCGCGACGGCGAGAGCTGGCCCGGTAGGCACGCCCGTCTCGAGCGCGAGCCCAAAGGGGGTCATCGCAGCGGTCAGCTCCGGCGGCGGGACGCCGTCAGGGGACCCTGGGGGGCCGAATTCGTTCGTGGAATCTGGACCCGATACTCGGATTTGAACCGAGGACCTGCTGTTACGAAGATAGACGTTAGTTTGCGCCGCGTCCGGCGGGGTGGGGCCGCCAGGCGCGTCCAGTGCTCTCGGCTTCCGTCCGGCCCGCATCGCAGCTGCCCCGGAAGCCATCCTCCACGAATAGGACGGCGACCGTGCCGCGCGCGAATCCCGGGTCCACGACATCGAATTATCTCCTGCGACGTTGGCGGGCGTCGCTGCGCCGAGGTCGACCGCGCCGCGCAGTCGGCGATCCCGGACGCCTTCCCGCGAGACTAATTCAAGCGGAGCTTCACTGCTCCATTTCAGCGGAAAGCCGCCGCTCTCCCAGGATGTGCAGCGGCAACGCTCATGAATGGCGGAGTCTGGGCGCCGCGATCTTCCGAGCTCCGTTCGACCCTAGCGCAACCGGGTCAGGCCCAAGGGACGGTTCGATCTGACCGGCCCGAAGGCCCGCCGTGGCGAAGCCGGGGATCTGCTCGGTCGGGGGATTCGGCGGACCTTCGGCGCTCCCGATGGGCGCCAAGACGGGATCCGCGATGGGATCTTGCCCGCGGCCCTGCAATGGTCTACCGTGTATGTTGACCATTACGGTGGCGATCATGTCAAGCAGTCCCCGCGCAGGAGGCACACGCGGTGGTGGCACCAGTTCCCGATGATTTCGCGGCGATCTCGGTGCGTCTCACGCCACTCTTCGAGGCGCGGTGGTCATACGAGGCGTTCACGAGGGTGATGCCGTTCGGACCCGACTCCGAAGGGCAAGGGTTCGCGTTCAGCAACCAGGGGCGCGTCGACGGAGAACGGCTGTCCGGTTCCTACCGCACGATCCAATATCCGCGTTGGCGGGCCGACGGCGTTTATCTGCCGGACGCGCATGGCATCGTCGACACGGACGTGGGTGCAAAGGTTATCACCCATGCCGCCGGATACGTCATCCCATGGGCGAACGGGAAGGATCGCTGGACGATCACCCACTGGATGCGGTTTTGGACGGGCGCCGCCGACCTCGCGTGGCTCAACGCGACGGTCGCCGTCGGGATCGGATCGATGGACGGCGGCCATGCTCGCGTTAGCTACTTCGCGGCCGCGCCCACCACGGGGCCCACGGATGTGCTGGAAGGTGCTCCGCAGCTCAACGTGCTCGGCACCGCCCGCTGGGAGTACCCCGTATACGAAGCTGTTCGGTTGTTTGGTGACAAGGAGGGCGTGGGGATCGCAAGCAGTACCGGCGAGGTGCGCGGGGGACTCCTCGAAGGGAAGTGGCGCGGCTGGCACTATCCAACCTACCTTCGCGACGGGCTCTATCTGTTGGACGCGCATGTGGAGATCGAGGGCCCCAACGGCGTCGTGCTTAACCGCCATGCCGGCCTCGCCACGCGACCGGCCCAAGCATCCGGTGACGTGATCTACGACCTTGCCCAGCACGCGACCTTCGTCACCGAGGCGCCAACGCTCGCGACGTTGAACCGGACGCTCGCGCTCGGTGTCGGCTACGTCCACGACCCGGGGTTGGTCCATCTCTCCTACTACGCGGTCACCGGCCAAGCCGCGAGCGGTTGAGTTCGTTGCCAGGCCAGCCGCATGAAGGACCGGGCATTCCGCTTCGCACCACAAGTGTGGTTGGCGCCGGCCGGAGCCGATTGGGCAGGCCTCGCGCGCGCCCTCGAGGACCTCGGCTATGACGCACTCGCGATGCCCGATCAGATGCGCGGTCGTGGGTGGGCCCCGATGCTCACGCTTGCTGCAGCGGCGGCGGCCACAACGCGCCTTCGGCTCAGCACCCTCGTCCTCAACAACGATCTTCGAAATCCCGTGCTGCTTGCCCGTGAGGTCGCAACACTCGACGTGCTCTCCAACGGTCATTACGAACTCGGACTCGGCGCGGGCTGGTCCCGGCGGGACTACTTCGCCGCCGGTATCCCGTTCGATCGCGGCGGGGTGCGAGTCGCACGGCTGGCTGAGGCGGTGAGGCTCATCAAACGGCTGCTCAACGAGGAGTCGGTCACGATGGACGGCGACAACTACCGGGGTCGTCGACGCCGGTTGTGGCCCAACGCCCGTCCAGCGGCCCGTCCCGGTTCTCCTCGCGGGAGGCGGGCCGCGGATCCTCGCGCTTGCCGGAGCAGAAGCCGACATTGTGGCGATCGGTCTCTAGGGCGTGGGAAGGGGCCCTTGACGGTCGACGCAGTGTCGTTTGCCCGAGTGCGCGCGCAGATCGCCTGGGTCCGCGCCTCGGCAGGCCCGCGCTTTTCCGACGTCGAGCTCAGTACCTTCATCGACGTGGTCGTCACCGATGATCGCGACGCGACGATTCTTGAGCTCGCAAGGACGTCGGAGATGGATCCGGCCGTACTTCGCAATTCGGTGTTCATGGGCGATCGGCGACCTTGACCAGATCCGGGCGCACATCGTGAACGTCCGCGAGGAGCTCGGGATTAGCTACTTCTGCCTGCGCGGCCCGGACGTTCTGAAGTTGGGCTCGATCATCCGGGAACTGACCGGTCGGCGCAGCGATGCTGGCCTTGCTCCTCCTGGGTCGGGCGGATAACGTCATGCGCTAATGCAGGTATACGACGGCGCGGACCGGTCCACGTTCCAGGCGCTGATGACGGTCGCGAGCGGAACCCGTCGGTTCGACACGCCAGCCAACGCGACCGCGTTCCTCAGCCAGACGGCTGACTGGTGGCGAGAGAATTCGACCGACATCGATTGGCATGTCCCGGCGGGATCGATACCCGGGTCGACGCTCGTACGACTGCGGGAGATCCGTGACGCCGTCCATGCGCTCGCCAGCGGACACCGCCGCCATTACCAACGCCTGCTCCGAAAGCTCGCCAATCGCTACAGCTTTGCGTTGCAGGTCCCTGACGGCGGACTCAGGCCCACCGCGGACGGCTGGGAAGGATTCACCGGGCGCCTGCTCCTGCCGCTGGCGGAGCTCGGCGATCAAGCCGACCGACTCCGCGAATGCGCGAACGACGAGTGCCACTGGATGTTTCTGGATTTCTCACGCAACGGCAGCCGGACCTGGTGCCACAACGACGTGTGCGGCAACAAGATCCGCGTTCGGCGCTTCCGCGAACGGGAGAAGGCAGCGATCAGTCGACCTGCCCAGGGACTCGCAGCGAACCGCCGGATGGGCCCAAAGAGTCAGGCGAACAAAGCGGGGTAGGGTCAGGCGAACTACGCATGGCTGAGCCTCCTCGGCGCCACCGCCGATCGAGCTCAGAACCGCAACATCTGGTGGTTCAGCACTCGCTGTGCCCTAGATGTTGTGGTATGGCTGGCGAGGAAGGATTCGAACCTTCGATCTCCTGATCCAGAGTCTGTTCCCCGGAATCAGCCTCGCGAGCCGTCATTTGAGCGTGCGGCGGACCGCCGTCGGCCGCCGAATCGGGGTGAGTCAGGTGCCCACTCCGAAATGAGTCAGATGCCCATTCCGAAAACGGAAAGAGTCTGTTGCCCTATCTGCGCGACCTAATTCTACTGCTGCTCGCTCGACGCATCCACCGCGGGCCCAGGTCAATCGGGTGAGAACCGATCGGTTGGAGTTAGCGGTTCCTTTGTGAGCGTCACAGGCCATCATCCCATCATGGTCCTAGGAAGCCATCCGCGCCTTGCGATTTGCGATCGCGGTCGCGCCGACTATCGCGAAGGCTGCCCCGCGCAGGAGATCATCGGCCGTCATCACACCGCTCCCGCTCGCGATTCAGCGCGAGCGCGATGCCGAAGGCGTGCCCGGCTCTGAGATTCGTATGGCCATTCACGTTGTCGCCTCGGCTCCTGATTTGGGCCGAAATGCTCGTACTCGCGGGCGGATATACCCGGGCGATACCGATTGGCGGCAATCGCGAGAGGTTGTAGTAGAAGCCTTGCCAGCCTGCCCTCCGCCCTGCCGGGCCAAGTTCCCGCCGCGGCTCGTAAACGCTCGGCGTCGCTTGGAGGATGCGCCGAGTGGACCTCGGCGTCACGCCCCAGCTAGTAGGCAACACGGGCCTGCGCGCTCTGCGAGTCTTCGTGTCCGTCATTTACTCGACACGCTGCGGGGCGGGGTGGTGGAGCCTGGTTCCAGGCTAGACCGGCGGTGACGGGGGCCTCGAAGAGATCGAGCGCGACTTACGCCGGCTGAGGCGCCGCGGCCGCTGGTCCTGCGGCTGAAGCCAGCCGAGCGCTGCGGCATAGTCAAAAACAAGCGTGATTGAACGGGTCGGGATGCCGACGGTGCGCGAGCTGCTTCACTGTCGACATCCCTTGCTCGTGGCGCCCCGCCGTACGCCGGACACACTGAATTATGCTAAAGACGACCTGGGTCGAACGGGCTAGAAGCAGGTGTTTGAGAGATTGAGCATGTCGTGCGTGTACACCCACGTTCCGATGTATGCGTGCTCACACGACTGGACCGACCCGGTTGTCTTGATATCAGCCGCCACGAGGCCGCTCCGGAATGTCCAGGCCGTCGTCGCGTTAGGGCGATACCCCATGTACGCCAGCTGGGTGGAAGGATATGAACCGAAGTTCTCCGTTGCGCCCATCTGGGCGGAGTTATCGAGACGCTCCTCTCCCCACCACGCAACGTTCATGTCCCCGGTTGGGTATGTTCCGTTCATGCTCTCGGTAATGTTTGCTGTGATGTCGAACAGGGTGTAATGAGCGACGACGTTTCCCCCTCTATCGAAGTCCTTCGTGATCGTGCCGCGGATGCGATGTCCCGCTATGGGGACGAGCGTTCCCGCCCACTGGGATCCCGCCGAGACTCCGTTCGGTGTCCAGTAGAAATGGTAGGAGTCGCCGGCGTTAATCTTCCCGTACGCCAGCTGGACAATGTGATCCGCGACGTTCGTTTGCATGTTGGCGAAGTCGACGAATGTCCCGCCCCCACCTGTTCCGATGCAGGCGTCAAGCTGGGAGACGATCGTCGTGTCGCCCCTCACACCCTCGAAGTGGTCAATCGGGACGTCGACATCGCGCTTCTGAACGTACTTCTGGACGAACGTTGATCCACCGGCAGCGCACCCCCCGATCAGGGGTTGGACCGTGGGACTAAGGTCCCGTGCCTGGACGGCCGGGACGAGTGGTATCGTCAACAACGCCAGCAAGCTAACGGTAAGGACACGCTTGAACAGGACCATAATCCTCGCCTCCCTGGCCTGGATCGTTGCAGTCGGCATCGTCGGGCTCTTCATCGGCGCGCCCGTCGCCACGTGCTTTGGCGGGGCCGGGCTCTGCTCGTCCGTGAATGAGCAGATTCGACAGGGCTACTGGTGGTGGCCATGGCTGCCGATGATTGCGGGGCCGACGGCGATCGCGCTGTGGTCCGCTGTTCGGGGACGTGGCCGACAACACTGACGGTCAATGTGACGGGGAAATCCGCCAGGCAACCCGCCCCCGTTCCTCCGACCCGGCCAACGGCGATCCGGCTATTGTCGAGATAGCGCGCGCGGGACCCTTCCGGCTCACTGAGCCTGCCGCCTGGGCCGGACTTGGGCTTGCCGCCCGGGTAGTCGCGATTGCGTCTGTCGGTGTTGTTTTTGCCCGGACCACGGACCCGGCTCGGCTCGTGGACGCGCTCGTCCAACAGGCCCACGTTCCGGATCGGTTTGCTTACGGCGCGCTGGCCGCATACCAGGCCCTTCCTCGTTTCAGCGAGGACCTTTTGACCCTCCGACAGGCACGCCGGATCCGCGGGCTCCGCGGCGGCTGGCATCCCCGGCTTTTGGTGGGTCTATTGGTGCTCGCGATCCGCCACGGCGATCAGTTGGCCTTGGCGATGGACGCCCGGTCCTTCGGCAGCGGCGCGCGTACGCACTACCGCATCGTCGAGTGGAGGCCCCTCGACCTCCTCGTCGCCGTCGCTGCAATCGTCGCACTCGACCTGGCTCTGCTGCTGGGCTAAGTCTCGTGTGACAGGGCCTCAAGTCGTCCTGGATGAGGGGCCGCCCGGAGATACCCGCGGCGACCGGACCATGGGGCGCCTCGTGGAGTGTCACCTCGGCGCCCTTGTACGTCATCTCGGCCCGCGGGCACCGAGGCGCGCGGCGATGTTCTCGCCGACGAGGAGGCTGATCGCCCGAGCCTGAACTGCTCTCAGCAGCCGCCCGTCGTGTCGAGGTCGTAGATCAGTGAATCGACGTGCTTGAGATCGGGAGTCTGGATGGACGCTTGGAGCTCGACGAGAAACGTCCCGTCAGGGTGCTGGATGTTGGCTTCGACGGCGAGACTCGCGCTCTTGTAGATGAGGAACTCGCAGGGCAGCGGGGTCTCATCGCTCAGCAGCTTGGCGTCGGCAGGGAGGATTCCGTAGCCCTTCAGCGCCTTCTTGACCACGGCCGCGGATGCGGCCTTGGCGAGGTACTGATTCACCGAGACGACGATCCCAAGAGTCGAGCACTGTGCCGAGAACTCATGGAGGCCGTCGTTGCTGCCGCCCGTGATCGTCACTCCGAATTCGGCTGAGGCCGCCGAGTCCTGAGGTCCGTGAGCGCTCCGGAATCGGCAAAGAGTCGCCCCGAGCCCGCTCAACGCCCCTCCGTCCGGCCCTCCGGTCCCGGGACAGTCCACCGAGTTGAGTGCGTTCGGCGTTGCCAGCGCGCTCGTGACACTTCCGCTGGGCGTCTCGACGGGCGCAGCACCGCTTCCACTGGTTCCGCAGCCGATGGTCGCCAGTGCCACGAAACATGCAAAGAGCAGTCGGCGCATTGTTCGGGCCAGTCTAGGCCTTGGCTGGTACCTACGAAAACCCGACCCGACTCGTCGGATGCGCTACCCCTGTAGCCCCCGTACGACTACCCGCGTGCGGCAGGTTGTCTTCGCTCAGACCTGGGCGATGGGTGGCAGGGTGATCCTTTTGGGCGATCCTCTATGGGATGCTGCTAGCGACGGACGAATATCGACCCCAATCGCCTACTCGCAGCACCGATCACGAGCCGTTCCGAGTCGGGAACGGGGTTGGAGCAGGGGGTCACCTTAGGGGTCAGGCACGCTGCGGCAGGCCGGTAACGGCCGCCGAACTGGCCGTCTCACGCGTGAATAGTTGGAGCCGACACTCGGATTTGAACCGAGGACCTGCTGTTTACGAAACAGCAGGGAAAGAGCCCCGATTCTGGCCGACGTTCCCAGGCGACAGCGCGAACGTACCGCGCCAGATACGTAGTCAGGCCATCGACATCGACGGACGGAGCCGCAACCCCAGTCGGCGCCGACGTGAGGCCTTTGTGACGCAAGTCGTAACAATTGTCACAGACTGAGTTGGGCGATTGAGTCGGGCACTGTCAGGCGAACCAAGCCAGGAAGAGTCAGGCGAACGAGTCGGGAAGAGTCAGGCGCACTTGAGACGTATTCACGCTCAAATCGTGTTCGCCTGATTTCCGCGGGCCGGCAATCGACCTATCGCCTGTCGATGGGCAACCGGCACCGCCACAAGATGTCGCGGTGGGGGACTCGCTGGACCACTACCGAGAGTGGTGTTGGCTGGCGAGGAAGGATTCGAACCTTCGATCTCCTGATCCAGAGTCTGTTGCCCGAATCAGGCCTCGCGAGCCGCGTTTTGAGCGTGCGGCGGGCCTCTGTCGACCGCCGAATCGGGGTGAGTCAGGTGCCCATCCCGAAATGAGTCAGATGCCCATTCCGAAAACGGAAAGAGTCTGTTGCCCTATCTGGGCGATCCCGATTCTACCGCGAGCCGCCTGTCTCAGTCACCCCTACGTCCCCGCGATCGGTCGCTCCGCCGTCGGGCCGTGGGCCTTCTCGGTCGTCCTCGCGATCCGGCGCAACCCACGAGCGGCCCCTGACGCGCGCCTCTCAGATCGCAGGTGCTTTGGGAGCCCTGAGACCCGGAGCGGTGTAGCATCCCGCTTGACACGCACGAATAGGGCAAGCGACGGCGCGCCGATTATCGTGCGATCCGCCGGGAGGCCCGCCCAATCGTGCTTCCTACCCCCGAGCAGGGTCTCGGCGTGCTGTTGGCCTGTCTCGGGATCGGGTTCGCTGTTGTGGGTCGGCGGCCGGGTCAGCTGGCGCACGATCTCTCTCTTCGGCCTGAACTTCTTCCGGCCTCGGGACACAAGCCAGGCCGAACTTGCCGCCGACCGTGAGGACCAGAAGGCAGCCGCCGGCGCAGGTCGTCGCCAACTCGAGGTCGCTTTCCGTCGGTACGCGGAAGCGGCGGTCGGGGTAGTGCCGATGATCGGTCGGCCCACTTCCAACGCGCGCCGTCGGCCGGGCAGAACAGGAGGTACTTGCAGGGCGGTCGAATGGCTCCTCATCAGAGAGCGTGCGGACGACGGCAAGCAGGGCACCCGCGATGAGGAGGACTGGGAGGCAGCCGCAATCGCCACTCAGTTCCCACGGCGACCGCACGGATCGCCGCCCTCGATCTGAAACGCCCGTCAGAACGGAGGTCATTCATGGCCGCCAAAGTGGGATTGACGGCAGGGCTACATTTGGCTTGACGCGCGAAATCGACCGTGCGGGTGGCGGGGGCGAGCCATCTGGAAGTCGCCCCGCTTGAGCTGGTGGGGGGTTCCACAATGACACACAGCACTTCAAGCCTCGGCCGCTACCAGCTGCGACTCGCGATCGTCTTGGCTGCTGCTTTGACGATCATGACTCCCATGCTCGGCGTTGCCACCAGAGTCGGCCGATTCGATGTGGCAGCCGCTACTCCTGACCGACCCGATGTGGAGCAATACGCGGCAATCGAAAAAGTGAGCGTCACGGAGGCGGCGCGCCGGATGCGGATTGAGGAACTTGCTGGCGACTTGGAGCCAACGGTCGCCGCGGCAATGCCCAGCTCGTTCGGCGGACTCTTCATCGAGCACAGTCCAGCGTTCCGAGTCGTCGTCCTGTCGACCCGGCCAGATGACCATGGGTTGGTGGATCGACTCGCCTTGGCGGGAGGCCTCCAAGGGGAGACTGACTTTCGAGTGGTCCCGTTTGCCTGGCAGGATTTGCTCGCGGATGCTAAAGGTATCCGACAGGCTCATCGAGGCGAGATCGACGTCAATGTAAACGTGTTTACGAACACCATCGACGTGATGGCAGTCGCACCGTCAGACCCCTTGCGAGCATCCCTCCCGAGTACAGCACGCATTCGGTCGGTGGCCGCTCTGGCGAGTCCAACCACTCTCATATTTGGTGGCTTGCCAATCTCACTTTGCACAAGCGGGTTTACCGTCAAGAAGTTCGGCTCGACGACGAAGGGGATCGTAACGGCGGGGCATTGCGGAAATTCTCAGAGCTATGCTGGCAACTCCCTCCCATTTCAAGCCGAATCGTTCGGCGGTTCAAATGACGAACAGTGGCACACCGTACCTGGCCTCACGACGCTCAACCTCGTCCGGATTTCCCCAAGTGGAACGACGCGGGACATCACAACGCGGACGTACGCGGCCGGTCAGGCTACTGGCACGCTCGTCTGCAAATACGGGACGACCACCGGCTACGGATGCGGCTACCTCACCAGCAAGACGTTTGCCCCTGGCTATGTTCCAAACGCAAACGGCACCTTCCATATCCTCGCGAAGAACGGGGTCGACCTCTCGAACCGGGGCGACAGCGGCGGCCCCGTGTTCCTGGGAAACTCTGCCTGGGGGATCATTTCGGGAGAGGTGTTGGACTTCGACAATCACTGCATCTGCGACTTGATCTATGCCGCCACGGACTACGTCGAAGGGGGTCTTGGTGTGCTCATCGTGACTTCGTGAGGCTGTCTCCAGCCCAGCTCTTGATCGCGATCATCGCTGCCTCGGTGGTGGGTTGTGGCGGCGATCGCGTGGTTGTCTCGTCGGCGCCTCCCCTCTACGTGCTTCGCTATGGCGGCATTGATGCCCCGACGGCGGGCATCGAGGGCACAATCCGTTTCAGAAACGGCTGCATTTGGATCGATC
>JALZAL010000090.1 GCA_030948325.1 Candidatus Dormiibacterota bacterium | reverse complement strand
CTCCCGGACTGCTCGGTCCTCCGCACTCTTTCAAGAACTAGGATCCCGTGTTGGACTTAACGCGTGCCAGGATGAAGCATTCCAGAAGCTCCGAAATCGCCTCAGAACGTGGTTTCCAGAAGCCGCATAGAAGTGAATGCCACTTAGTCCGCCGGTCGAGGCGATTAATCCAAAAGGCTTTCTCGCCGGAAGCTGAACCAATTCCGGCGGGTCAGCACTAGATGGTCCATCAGATCAATTCCAACTGTCCTGAGTGCCCGGCCTGTCTCGCCGGTGAATGTGGCGTCGGGCGCCGTTGGCGTCGCGACGCCGCGAAGATGATTGTGGGCGATGATCACTGAGGCGGCGCCTGCTCTTTGCGCCTCCTCTGTCACCTTAGCCGGCGACGCGATCGCACAGCCCTCCGACATCTGACTGACACAGATAGCTGCGAGCAGTCGCTGTCGGCGATCCAGAAGCATCGAGATCATTTGTGCGGACGGGGAACGGCGCAGATCGCCTAAGAGGCTGACCGCCGCGGCCGGACTGTGGATCTTGCGTTGGTCTGTTTCCCGTGGCTGGTGGCGGCGAGCGATCTCGGCCGCGGCATTCACCCTGGACGCCTCGGCGTCTGACAAGCCCGCCTTGCGCAAGCCGTCTCGTTCCAGCTCGAGGAGTGAAATAAGGCTACGGCCTTCGACCCTTCTCCCGATAAGCCTCTCTAGGAGCTCGTCGTCCGAAACCTGAGCCAACACGGCAGCGAGTCTATGTCCCGGTTTTCGGCTTAACAATCCCGGGTGTTAACGGTTGAAGTACGCCCTCCCGAATAAGGGCATCTATGTGATCGGTCAAACGACGTGGTGCTGAGCCGCCACGAACTAGCAGACCGCACTCGAGGTTCCTCTCGAGAGCGGAGCCGGTTAAGTTAGCGGAAGTAACGAAGGCGACCTCCCTGTCGGCAACAGCAAGCTTTGCGTGCAGTCTGCCAGGGATGCTTCCCTTGCGCTGATCAACGGGCCAATGAAATAGGCTAAGGCCAGTGATGCCCGAAAACGCGGCTGCCGGCTCCGTGGTTAACAACCCATTCGCGCCAGCGACGGTCTCGACGATGACCTGAGTGCGAACTCCCCGGGCGCACGCAGCTTTGAGGGCCGCGCGTAGGGGACCATACGAGACTGCGGCATATGTCATAAGGATCAGGTCGCGCTTCGCACCGGAAACGACATCGACCACTACCGCCTCCGTCGCTCGCGTTGGCGCGTCGGGCTCGGATGGCCCGGTCATTACGACCTCCACGCGACCGTCGAGTTCCTCCGCCGAGCGGGCTGCGGAGGCAGCCCGCAGCATGGCGGTCAGCTCTGCGCCGCTCATATCAGGCTCAGCCTGCCAAGCCGAGGCGATCGTTTGCGCAACACGCCGCACACCTGGTTGAGCTACAGCGTCCGCGAGGCGATAGGCGTATTCGAATGATCCCGCCCGCAAGGCTTCGAGCGCCAATTCCTCGACCACATCCGATGGCAACTGATCGATCGCTCTAAGCACGGCGGCCAGCACGGGTGACCTCATTCCGATTGTAGGATTGCCAGCTCCGGCCGAGGGTCGAGGGGAACCAGGAGCGAACGGTCCAGGAAGCGGTTGCCGCGCTCACATGTCGTTTCCGACAGAAACAGACATGCATGGCATGCCGCGCCGTGGACGAAATCCTCCGGATCGACTGGCTCACGTTCAGCGCACAGCGGGTCTGACGAACACCAACGAGCTTCTTCGACCGCGTCTCGAAAGAGTCCGCCAAAGCGGTCGGGCTCTCCGAGAAAGACGAGACCCCCGAGGGTTCCTTCACTGTCGGGCGCCGCCGTGTATATCAGAATGCCGGCAGCAGGGTTGCCATCCAGGTCGTGATAAATGCGCTCGGCGAGGCTCGCCGAGCTGTAGCCGCATTCGAGCGACATTTGACGGATCAGCATGTGAGAAAGCGTGTGTAGAAGGAGATATCGAGCTCCTGGCCACCCGGTGGGTTCGCGCTTGCGGTTCAACCGAAAGCGGACGTAAGCCGCCTCGAGCGCCTCCACATGCGGATGGGCGTTAGCGCTCTTTTCCCAAGCAGCGAGGACATTCTCACGTAAGCGAATGAAGATTCCCTCGCCGCGCGTCTGGGTCGCCGGCACCCAAGTAGGTTCGAGGTTGGACACGCGAACCATGGTTTCAGGCAAGGCTTGGTTCCACTCGGGCGCGTCGAGCCTGGTGAAGCCCACAAACGCCCGAGCCACCTTGAGCCGCTCCACCAGGACTGTCTGTTCTACAAGGCTGGCGGCTGCGTCGGCGACGCGAACCGAGCGAATGGTGAAGTCCTCCTGATCGGCGGAACCAGATTCGTCGATTAGAGCCGCATACTCCTCTACCCGCAGATCAGTAGGACCTCCCGCCATCGTGCCTGCTTCAACCGCCCGCCGGTATTGGTCGATCGCCTTCCACACAACAGCCGTTCCATGAGGCCGTAGGCCTACCAGTTCCCCCATCATGCGCAGCGCAAGATCGAGCTGATCTTCGCTCTGGACTTCGCGGAGGATTGACCAGAGCCGCTCGATCTCCGCCGCGAGTCCTTGGCTTCTGCTCGGAAGATGCAGGGCCGAAAGTCCAACCGCGAACCACTGATTGGACGCGCCAAGTACAAGCGTCCGGACCTCGCCCGCGCGCGGACATTCGGAGTCGAAGACTCCGAGGTGGGGGTGGCGACCCCGGCAGCGAGGTAGGCGCCCAGCCGCGTCAGGCCCGACGGCCTGCAGCATGTTGCGGCGAGCTCCACATTCGCACTTGACGATGACATTCGGGCCGATGTTTCCAGCCTTGTCATCCATGCTCAATCGACCGCCGGAACCTTCAGGGCATTGCTTGTTTTGGTGGACGAAGCCCACCCACGGAAACTCATCAAGGTGACCGGCGGGGCATGCCAGGACGAATCGTGCTGGTACAGCAATGGGATCGGTACGGCGGCTTGGACATTGTGCGTGTGCGAATCGCGCTTGATCGGGGCGGCTACGCACGCGGTTTACAAACTTCCAGAGCGATCCTTCGTCCAGCCGACCGAGGCGGTCGCATGCGGTGCAACGAAGCCATTGTGGAAAAGGGAGTACTGGAACGCCAACTCGGTCCGACTGGCTAGTTCCGGAATAACCCTCGTCTTCCGGGATTGGTGGTTCAAGCATCTCGGCGACCTGGGGACCAAGGACCCGCCGCACGTTCGCGAGCAGACGCTCTTCTTGGACGGCAACCTTCACGACACGTGAGTAGTCCCAACTGTCGAGGCCTCGTACCAGGACAGAGATTGACGGCAGGTCTACGACGGCACCAACCCCGGTGGAGTACAGCAAGTGGGAAGGCCTAACAGAGCCAACACGTGGGAAATACTTTTCTCGCTCGCCGCGGCCGTCTACAGACGCACTCATTCGACC
>JALZAL010000088.1 GCA_030948325.1 Candidatus Dormiibacterota bacterium | reverse complement strand
AGATGCCCGATCATCGACTTGGTGCTGCTGATCGCGAGCTTTTTGGCGGCGTCGCCAAACGCAAGTTTCAACGCACGCGTTTCGCCCGCGTCATTGAGCTGCGTTGAGGTGCCGTGGGCGTTGACATAATCGACATCGGTTGGCTCAATCCCCGCGTCCATGAGAGCGTTGGTGATGCACTGCGCGGGTGCCCTACCGGTCTCATCGGGCGCCACGGAGTGAAAGGCATCGTTGGTGATCCCAAAGCCGATCACCTCGCCGTAGATGCGAGCGCCTCGAGCCTTTGCGTGCTGCAAGGTTTCCAGCACCAGGGTGCCGGCGCCCTCGCCGGGCACGAAGCCGTCCCGGTTGGCATCGAAGGGCCGGCTGGCGCGCTCGGGGTCCTCATTGCGGGTCGAGAGCGCTTTGATGGCATTGAAGGAGGCGATCCCGGTCTCGCAGAGAGAGGCCTCGGTCCCAGCCGCCAGCATCACGTCCGCCTCACCCCGCTGCAGAATCCGGGTGGCGTTTCCAATCGAGTGCGTGGACGCTGCGCAGGCGGTGACCACCGTTGAGTTGGGTCCCTTGAGACCGAAGTTGATCGCGACCTGGGCCGCCGCGATGTTCGGGATGATCATCGGGGCGTACAGAGGGTGCAGCCGGCCGCCGTTCAAGAAGGTGGCCGCGCCCTCGGTCATCACCTCGAAGCCACCGATCCCGGTGCCCATCTCGACGCCGACGCGGAAGGGGTTTTCGTCTTCCACCCGCAGCGCGGAGTCCTCCAGCGCCAGCTTGGCCGAGGCCACAGCCAGCTGCGTGAAGCGCGCCGAGCGCTGAACCAGCTTCCGGTCCATGTACTGGGACGGATCGAAGGTCGTGAGGGCGGCGAATTTGGTGGCCAGGCGATTGGTGGGAAAGTTCTCGATCGGTCGCACCCCACTGCGCCCCTCGAGCAGCCCATCCCAGTATTCATCGAGCGTCTGTCCCAAGGGGTTGAGCGTCCCCATCCCGGTCACGACCACCCGATTTTCGTGGTGCTTGTTCATCGCCCCACAGCCTCCCGAATCTTACCGACGAGGCCCCCAGCGACGGCGTCGCGGGCGACCCGGATCGCATTCTTGACGGCGCGGGCGTCCGAGCGACCGTGGGCCACCACGGCCACGCCGTCGATCCCCAAGAGCGGGGCGCCGCCGAACTCGCGCCAGTCGATCCGATCGCGGATCCTGCGCACACCCGGCCGGATCAGCAGCCCGCCCACCTTGCCGGTGGTGGACCTGGGAATCTCGTCCCGCAGGGAGCGAAAGATGAAGTCGGCGGTCGCCTCGGCCATCTTGATCGCGATGTTGCCGAGAAACCCGTCAGCCACAACCACGTCAGCCTTGCCCGCGAAGACGTCCTTGGGCTCGACGTTGCCCACGAAGTTGAGGCTGGTCTTCCGCAGCCGCTCGTTGACGCCCCGGACCAGCTCGTCGCCCTTGCCATCCTCCTCGCCGTTGCTGAGCAGCCCGACGCGCGGCGAGGTGAGGTCCAGCAGCTGGCTGGCGTAGACGGAACCCATGCGCGCGAATTGGATCAGGAATTCGGGCCGTGAGTCCACGTTGGCCCCCACGTCGATGAAATAGGCCTGACCTCCGGCTGTGGGGACGACGGAGCCCAGCGCGGGCCTCTCCACGCCCTTCACTCGGCCTTGTATGAACAGCGCCGAGGCCATCACGGCTCCCGAGTTGCCCGCCGAGACCCACCCGTCGGCCTTTCCCTCCTTGCAGAGTCTGGCGCATACGCTCATCGACGAGTCATGCTTCTGGCGCACGGCGTTGGCCGGATGGTCGTCCATCTGAATGACCTGACTGGCTGGCACGAAACGGAGCCGCGGATGGCGCTCGAGCAAAGGCTGCACGCGGTCCGGCTGGCCCACGACGATCACCTCTATCTGGTATTCCTCCGCCGCCTGCGCGGCCCCCTCCAGGATCTGTTCGGGCGCGTTGTCACCGCCCATCCCGTCCACGGCGATACGCACGCGTGCGGCCCCGCTTAGATGTCTAGGTTGCGCACGGACTTCGCGTGCGCTTGGATGAACTTCTTGCGGGGCTCGACGTCGCTGCCCATGAGCTTCTCGAACGTGTCGTTGACCGCCGCAGCGTCCTGCACGTCGACCCGGAGCAGAGTCCTGGTCTCCGGGTTCATGGTCGTGTCCCAGAGCTGATCCGCGTTCATCTCACCGAGGCCCTTGAAGCGGTTCACCTCGACCTTGCCGCCCATCGCCTTGACCTCGCGATCGCGCTCCGCCTCGGTGTACACCCACTTCGAGGTCTTGCCCTTGGTGAGCTTGAAGAGCGGCGGCTGAGCCATATAGACGTGGCCCTCATCGAGCAGTCTCGGAAAGTACCGGAAGAAGAAGGTCAGCAGCAGGGT
>JALZAL010000051.1 GCA_030948325.1 Candidatus Dormiibacterota bacterium | reverse complement strand
GCATAGGACTGGAACACCATCGCGATATCGCGGTCCTTGGCGGCAATGTCATTGACCACCCGGTCGCCGATGCGGATCTGTCCCTCGCTGATCGCCTCCAGGCCGGCCAGCATCCGCAGCGCCGTGGACTTGCCGCAGCCTGAAGGGCCGACCAGGACCATGAACTCCTTGTCCTTGATTTCCACGTTGAAGTCCTTCACCACCGTCAGGTCGGCCGTGTAGCGCTTGACAACGTGGTCGAATGTGACTGATGCCATGTCTTTTACTTACCCCTTCACAGAGCCGGCCAGGATGCCGCGGACGAAATATCGCTGGAGGCTGAAGAACACGATCAGCGGCACAACCATCGAGAAGAAGGAGGCGGCTGTAAGCAGCTCCCAGCCCTGACCGTTCGAGTTGACGAGGTTCGCGAGTGTCACGGTCAAAGGCGCAAATTCAGCGGTGCCGCCGACGTACACGAGGGCCACCAGGTAGTCGTTCCAGATCCATAGGAACTGGAAGATGACCAGGGAGGCGATTGCGGGCACCGACAACGGCAGCACGATGCGGAAGAAAACAGTGAGGGTTCCGGCGCCGTCGATCTCCGCAGACTCGAAGAGGTCGGTGGGGAGCGCGCGGAAGAAGTTCGCCAGCAGGTAGATTGCGAAGGGTAGGCCGTAGCCGGTGTGGACCAGCCAGAGGCCCAGGAACCCGACGTTTGCCGGAGTGAATCCGAGCTGAACAAACAGTTTCAGGATCGGCACGAAGGTCCCTTGCAAAGGCACCGCCAGCAGGCCGACGAGCGCGAGGAAGAAAAAGTCCCGGCCCCAGAACTTCATCCACGAGAAGGCGTACGCGGCAAACGCCGCGATCGAGACAGGGATCACGGTAGCCGGGATCGTGATCATGAAGCTGTTGAAAAAGCTCTGGCCCAGGTTGCTGGCGTTCAGGACGCCTGTGTAGTTCTCCAAAGTGAACTTGAAGGGCGGAGAAAGAGCCGTCCACCAGCCGCTGCTGGCGATATCGGCCGGAGATCTGAACGAGCTGACGAGGAGGCCCAGGGTCGGCACGATCCAGGCGAGGGTCACGCCGACCACGGCCACGTGCAGGAGGGCCTTCGAGAAGCCCCTCCCGAGCCACTCGGGCGAGAACCTCCTTTCTGCGGCAGGCGTTGCGATGCGCTCGCTGGCGATTGTCATCTTCTGGCCTCGACGGCACGGAATTGCCGCAGGTTGAAAATCAAAACGGGTATCACTGCGGCCACGAGGATGATCGCAACGGCGCTGGCGGCACCGTAGTCCTGGGACGACGTGAGCAGCTTGTACATGCGGTTGGCAAGGACGTCCGTGTCGAAGTTACCCCCGGTCATGACATAGACGATGTCGAATGCCTTGAGCGCGAAGATGACAAGCGTCGTCCCCACCACAACGATTGTCGGCATCATCAACGGGAATATGACCCGCCGAAAGATGGTGATCTCGCCCGCGCCATCGACTCGAGCCGCCTCGAGCAGATCACCGGGTATCCCCTTCAGCGCAGCTGACAGGATCACCATCGCAAAGCCGACGAATCCCCACACGCCGGCGGCGATCAGCGCGAAGGTGGCAATGCTCGGCTCTTGGACCCACAGCCTGGGTGCCTGGTGGATGAGGGTGAGGAGGTAATTGAGGGTTCCGGTCTGCGGGTCGCCCGGCGGCTGGTAGCTGTACATGAACAGCCAGATCACGGAAAGGGCGACGAATGAGATCGCCATCGGCATGAAGATCAGCGACTTGATGGGGCTTTCGTAGGGCACCCGGTCGGTGAGCACGGCCAGGAGCAGGCCGAAGAAGAGCACCAGCATCGTGAACAGCACCAACCAGTAGAGGTTGTTCCTGATTGCGATCCACGACCCTCCGCTTGGGAAGCCGCTGAGCTGGGTCACATAGTTGCTCAGGCCGACGAAATTGTTGCCGTTGAGGTCGAAAAGGCTTCTCCACGCCGTGCCGGCGACCGGGTAGACGAGGAAGAGAGCGACGAATGCGAGAGCCGGCCCAACCCATATCCAGGGCCGGACTGAAGGCCGAGCCTTGTCCGGCAGCAGGCGGACCAGGTACTCGCCGCCGATTATGTAGGCGGCGAGTACCGCCGGTACGCCGATGATGACGCCCGCGAGCGTAGGCACATCGGCCAGCAGCTGGCTAAAGTCCACGACCTACTGTTCCCCCTACGTCGTATATGCCTTGGCTTGAACCGCATCCAGATTGGCGAGTATGGAGTCGAGCTTCGACTGGTCGGCCACAAAAGCCAGGACGGCCGCCCAATAGGCGTGAAACATGTCGGTCGGCATGAGGTCGCCGGCGTCGAAGGCGAATATCTTCGCCCCGGTCATCACTTGCGCGACCTGCCGCGTGATGTCGTCGGGGTAGTTGGCCAGGTCGAACTTCTGGTTGGGAGAAAGCTTGCCACCGCGCTTGACCCAGATCGCCTGAGCCTCCGGCGTGGTGAGGTACTTGATGAGCGCACGGGCCTGGGGGGTGTCCTTCAACATCGAGAAGGCATCACCGGCCCCCACGTGCGCGCCGGCGTACTGAGGGTCGACGTCAGGCAGCGGGAAGAACTTGAAGTCCGTGCCAGGCGTAACGCCGGCGTTCTGCTTGACGAAGTTGTCGGTGATGAAGGATGCCTGATTGTGCATGTAGCACTTGGGTGGAGACTTGAACAGACCATCGCCACCGTTGCCGAAGGGCTGGGAGATGGCGACGTTCTTGCCGCCGTACACGTTGGCGTCGTTAGGCCCGAGGATGGTGCCCCACGTCTGCCATGCCGTCTTGATGGCCGGGTCGGTCCACTTGGTATGGCCCTGCCACCAGCTGTCGTAAACAGTCGGTCCGGCCTGGCTGAGGACGATCTCCTTGACCCAGTCACTGCCTGGCCAGCCGGAGGCGGCACCGCTCGCGAGGCCGATACACCAGGGCGTCGTCCCACCGCTCTTGATGGTGTTCTGCAAGGTGATCATGTCTTGCCAGGTCGTCGGCACCTGGTAGTTCTTGGCCGCGAAGTTCTTGGGGTCGTACCACACCAGGCCCTTGACGGCGGCCCACGAGAAGATCTCATAGAGCTTGCCGTTGATGGTCCCGAGCTTGACCCAACCTGGCGCGTACTGGGCGTTGAACGTTGTCATGTCGAGAATCCCGTTGTCGAGCTGCACCAGCTTGCCCTGCCCGGCGTACTTGGTCAGCGTGGCGGGGCTCGGCAGCGAGGCGATCTCAGGCGGGTTTCCCGCCTGGATGCGAGTCGCGAGGATTGAATCGACGTCGCGCGTGCTCTCGTATTGGACCTTTATCCCCGTCTGGTCCTGAAACGGCTTGAGCACGGCCATGAAGGAGTCCTGCTCCGCCGCGGCCCAGACCGCGAGCACGTGCACTGAGCCCTTGCTGGCTGTCGATCCCGTGCCGCAGGCGACGAGGACCAATGCGGCGACCACGGCCAGAGCAACCAGACTTCCGGCTTTACGAACGATCATTCGTCATACCCCCACAAATTCCCTCTTACGCCCCTATACGATCTCCGGATTCTAACTCGCCGTTTTCCATCTTGTCGATATGCGAGATCAGTGGCCGGCAATGCTAGATTGGCCGGCTATGTCGAACATATTTCCAGCCGGCTTCCTGTTTGGCGCCGCGGTTGGCGCGCACCAGGTGGAGGGCGGCAACACCAACAGCGACTGGTGGTGGTGGGAGCATCGCGACGGAACACCCTGCCGCGAACCGTCCGGCGACGCATGCGACTTCTACCATCGTTTCGAGGACGACATAGCGCTGGTGGCGGGCCTCGGCCTGAACGCTTTCAGGTTCGGGATCGAGTGGGCGCGAATCGAGCCCGCCGAGGGCGAGTTTTCGCAAGCCGAGCTCGACCACTACAAGCGGATGCTGAACGCCTGCCGCAGACATTCCGTGACGCCGGTGCTGACCTTCCACCATTTCACGCTGCCGAGATGGCTGTCAGTTGTCGGCGGTTTCGTTTC
The DNA here is from genome assembly GCA_030948325.1 of Candidatus Dormiibacterota bacterium. The sequence goes on along the minus strand of JALZAL010000051.1, from coordinate 5,699 downwards.
CGAGCGGTTCCCCGGGCTGTTCGAGCGATACTGCGACCGCGCAGCCGCGGCGCTCGGGGATGCCATCGGCGTCGCCTGCACGATCAACGAGCCCCAGGGCCTTGGCCAGAGCGGATACCTGCTGGGCATCAATCCACCGGGCCACATCGACGACCACACCGGGGCGCAGCTCGCGGTCGAGCATCTGTTGGAAGCGCATCGATTAGGCGCTGCGGCCATCCGGGCGCACACGCGCGCTCCCGTGGGCGTCACGCTCGCCCTCCCCGACATCCAGTACGAGGACGGCGCTCAGCCGGGAAATACCTCTCTCGAGATCGAGTCGCGGATCAACGACAGGTTCTTCGAGCTCGCTCGTGACGACGACTTCATCGGCGTGCAGACCTACACACGTTTTCGCATCGGGCCCGAAGGCTCGCGCAGCCCGGGCCACGACTGGAGCGACTGGACGCGCGACGCAGAGGAAGCGGGACACACCACGCAGATGGGTTACGAGTACTACCCGGAGGCGCTGGGCGGGGCCATCCGGCGGGCGTGGAAAAGCGCTGGAGGAATTCCCATCCTGGTCACCGAGAACGGGATCGCGACGGCGTCCGACGAGAAGCGGATCGCATTCATCGACACGGCACTTCGCGAGGTGGAGGCTTGCATCTCGGAAGGCATCGATGTCGGCAGCTACCTGCATTGGTCTCTGCTGGACAACTTCGAGTGGGCCTTCGGCTACGCGCCGACGTTCGGTCTCGTGGCAGTTGACAGGCAGACGTTCGCGCGGCATCCGAAACCCAGCGCCTCGTGGCTGGGAGCGGTGGCAACCGCGCGCAGGCTCCCCTAGCGGGGGACAGCCTGTCTCGGGACCCGGCGCTTGGCTCATATTTAGTGCAGGCCATCTGATGAGACCGCCACTCGAGTCAGCGTCCGGACTTTCGGCTGTGCTTCGCGGCGTGGTCGCCGACATGCAGCAGGCCTCGCGGGCTGAAATCGTCTCCATATTCCTTTACGAAGAGGCAAGCCACACTTACTACGCCCCGTTCGCCACCGGCCAGCCCCAGGAGAGCCTGCTCGGATCGCTGACCGACATGCGCGAGCAGCTGGCTCGATATTCGAGCGACATGAGCCAGGGCAAGGTCCCCGACGAGATCGGCGTCCACCATTACGGGTCGACGGTCTGGCTGACGGTGACCCGTCAGAAGCTGGTCGCCATGGACGCACCGACGGAGATCGACAGCACGTTCGTCCGGCGCTACCAGGTCCAGGCGACCATCGGGCTGCCCCTGCTGGCGGGTGACCGCCTCTTGGGCCTCGTGTATCTGAACTACCGCCAGAGGGACCAGGCGCCAGATGGTGCGCGGCTCACCGAGCTGGAGCGTCACGCTGCCGGCGCTGCTGCTGCGATCGCGACAGCCCTGGCGGCGGCCGAGCGGTCGGCGCTCGACGGAATCGGCAGGCTGGCAGCGCTCCTGACCTCGCGGGCCGGCGACGAACGCACGGACATCAAGGAGTTGAGGCGCCTGCTCTCGATCGCCCTTGCGGAGCTGCTCCTCGCCAGCGAGCTCGATGCAGCGGCCATCTACCAGTTCGCGGCACAGCGGACGAGCCTAGAGCTGGTGACTGCGCACGCTCCGATCTCAGCGCCTGCACGGATCGACCGGCCGGACGCGAGTGCCGATTGGCCGTCAGCCCTGACCGAGACGATTGCCGGCGCGACTGCCGCTACGGACCTGCATCCCGTGGCCGTTTATGCCCTGGGCAGCGACCTGGAGCCGCACGGCTACCTGGCGGTGCTCAGCCGCGACCGGCTGGCGGCTGTCCGCCGCGCCCCCGCCACCGACCTGCTGCTCAAAGCCGGCGCCGAGCTCATCGGCAGCTCTCTGGCCAGCCAGCGGCTCATCGCCGAGCTCGAGAACAGCAACCGCCTCCTGGGGGCGCTCGGCGACATGACCACCGCGATGCTCAAGCCCGGCGCCTCGCGGCAGGAGGTGCTCGAATCGGTCGCCGGTCATCTGACCGACGCGGCGGTGCCGGAGTTCGATTTCCACTTTGCCGCCGTCTACCTGCTCGAGGAGCGAGCCGACGAGACGATAGTGGTTAGCAAGGCGGCCGGCGCGGCTACCACCGCGGCCATCGACTCCGCAGAGATGTCGAAGGGCCCGGGTCTTTCCAGACGCGCGCGGGTGCCACGCTGGGCCCTCGAGGAGGAGCGGGCACTCGCGCCGGACGACGTGCTCGTGTACGTGGCAGGCGCATGGCAGACGGCGGTCGTCGGGCCGTTGCCGGCCGGCGGCACGATCGACCGATCCGATGTGATCGCAGGCGCGCTTCCCACACAGGCGACGTGGACCGAGGTGCCCGTGGTCCGAGCTGACGGCAAGACGGTGGCGCATGTCGCAGCGTGCCTGATCGGCGGAGCCGACCTGCGGCCGGCGGGAACCGGCCAGGCTCCGTTCACGCTGGCCGGCGAGGTATTCGAGAAGAGTGGGCACGCCGACCTGATCAGGATCTTCCTGCCGTTTGGATCCGACCTCAACCGCCGGGCGACTGGAGTGCTGGAAGTCGGGTATCACCGCTCGTATGAGCGCAGGCCGGACTGGGGCCAGATCGAAGCGCTGCGGGCGGCCGCCGCGCAGGTGGCGGTCGCCGTCGAGACTGCGCGTCTTTACGAAGAGGCACGCCGGCATGGAGAGGAGCTTGAGCTGGGCGCGGATGTCAGCCGCGCGATCGCCTCCTCCATCGACCTCGATCAGACCCTCAGGCTCGTCGCACAGGGCCTGGTGCGCCTCGTCGGCGCCTCGTTTTGCCAGATCGCCCTTTACGAAGAGGACCGCGAGGGATGGTTCGGCGCGGCCGCCTCCGACCAGGAGGATGTGTGGCGGCGTCAGCACGGAGAGCGCTCGGAGCCGTCGTTCTTCTTCGACGTGCTCGACCGCGGCGAACCGCTGGTTGTCGAGGACACGAGCGCCAGCGATCGGGTCAGCCCCTCGTACGTCAAGACGTTCGGCGTGCGGTCGCTCATCGCCTTGCCTTTGGTGGCTGACGGCCAGCCGATCGGAGCCGCGGTGCTCGGCGAGCGCGACCACCTCCGCACATTCACGCCCGAGGAGGTGGGCCGCGTGCAGGGCCTTGCCCTGGGGGCGGCCGTGGCGATCAAGAATGCGCGCCTTCATGCCCTCGCCGAGGAAGAGCGGCACCTGCAGAAGGACTTCGTTCTGGTCGGATTTGGGCAATGGGGCCAGAAGGCGTATCAGCACCTGCAGACGCTCAAGCAGTTCTTCAACTTCCGAATCCACATCGTCGAGCAGGACCTACCCGGCGCTCGCGAGCGCTTGGCAGCACGCGAGGAGGAGGTCCGGACGCACGGCGACGTCCTTTACTGGGATGGGCCGAGCCTCCAAGCGCACGACCAGCTGCAGCGCGAGCTGGAGTCCAGCTCGTACGTAATCACGTACATCGTCACGCCTGCCGCGACGCACCTGGCCACGCTCGCCCGGTACTACGACCTCAGCGATGTCGTGTTGATCGAGAAGCCTCTCGGTTCTCCGCCCGACGAGTACCGCGATTTCCTTGACAGTGCGCCGGGCGGAGTTGAGATCGTCGCCGCCGACCACTACTACTTCAAGCTCGAGGTCCGGCTGCTTCAGCTCTTGCTCACCGAGGAGAGGACCCTGCGTGACTTTCTCGACAACGTCGAAGAGATACGCATCGAGATCCTCGAGGAGCAGCCGCTCACCGGTGCGGCCGCCGATATCGGTGTGATCGCGGACCTGATCCCACACGCTTTCGCGATCATCTCGCTGCTCACCCCTATCGACCGCATCCATCTCGATGCGGAATCACCCCTGTCGGTCGGCCGCCACGAGGGCCTCACCGGCCGGCGAGAGAGCTATGCGCGCATGAATGCAAGCTTCCAGAACCGTGGCCGCTCGGTGCGGCTGGTGGTGGACGTCGGCAAGGGTGCCGAGAATGCCAAGTGGATCAAGCTGAGCGGCGAGCGTCGCGCGGGCGGGCGGAGCCCAAGTTATAAGTTCGACTTCGGGAAGGGTGAGGCGATCGACGGCACGCAGGCGACGGTGCGAGCCGCCGTGCGCAGGATTCGCGAGCCTGGCGTGCCCGACAACGCGCACCTCAACATGCTCCGGCACGTGATCGAGAAGAGGCACCCAGCCGTAGGCATCCTCTCGATCCGCGAAGCGATCAGGGCGAACCAGAGGGTGCGAGAGCTGGAAGCATTGGCAGTCGACCTGCTGGCGCGAGGCGAGTGGGCAGACTACAAACTAGGCACGCGCCCCTCATTCGAAAAACCCGCAAAACACCCAGTCACTACCTGAAAAACAGCTAGCGCGGCAGGGTTGGCCGGGCGGTCAGCGGTGGTAATTTTCCTGAATCGCTCTTTCGTATACGGACTGGTAGCCATCGGCCATCTGGCCGGGGCCAAACCGTTCGGCTGCGCGGTTCACGCACCGTTCCAGGTCGATCTCACCGATGCGGCCAAACGCCTCGACCAGACCGTCCAGGTCGTCGGCCAGCCAGCCGGTGATGCCCGGCTCGACAATCTCGCTCGCCGCTCCGCGCGACATCGCGATGACCGGCGTGCCGCTGACCATCGACTCCACCATCGCGAGCCCGAACGGCTCTTCCCACTGGATCGGGAAGATCATGGCCTTCGCGTGTGACAGCAGCTCAGCCTTCTCAGCGCCCGCGACATTTTCATGCCACGTCACGTGGTCGCCCAGGTGCGGCTTTATCTCCTTCTCGAAATACTCGACCGCGTCGTTGTCGACCTTTCCGGCTAAGACGAGCCGCAGCCCCACGCGGCGTGCCACCTCGATGGCGAGGTGCTGCCCCTTGCTGGGGTTGATGCGGGCCAGCTGGAACAGGTAGTCCTCCTTTTCCTCTGTGCGGTACACGGGGCGATACTCAGCGGGATCGATGGCGTTGTGCACCACCCTCCGCCACTTGACACCAGCCACCTGTTCCTGCTGCGCGCGGCTGATGGCGACGAGGTGCACGGCGTGATCGACCGCGGCAAGGAAGTCTCCCTCGGCCTCCGTCAGCGCGCCATGCAGCGTGGCGACGACAGGCGTATCCAGGCCGCTGGTGGCGGCCACGAGGATTCCGGGCAGCCCGGAGTGGTCGTGGATGATGTCGAACGAGCGCCTGCGCGCGAGGTGGTAGGCGCGGTAGAGGAACAGGCACTCCCTCGGCAGCTGGTCCCGCGTCCCCAGCTGCTCCGACCAGCTTTCGGGCGCCACGGCGACCGTCTCGAAGGGGCCTTTGGAGCCCTGCTGGCCGATGACGCAAACCTCGTGTCCCCGGTGCTGGAGCCCTCTCGCTAGGTTGTATGCCATCAGCTCGATGCCGCCGTACCCGGATGGAGGCACGGGATACCAGGGGCTGACGATCATGGCAATGCGCCGGGGGGTCACGTTCCTAGAACTCGCGAAGCAGCCGGTACACCTAGGGCCTGGCTACGGCTCCATCCACGGCGGCATTCCCCGGATCACCTCGAGGCCGGCGGGCGCATCCACGTCCACGAAGCACGATCCATCGCCGCCCCGTTCGACGTGGAGACGAATCCGATGCGGGCCGATCTGTAGATCCTCCAGGGTGAGTCGGGGGCACCACGGCGGGAGTGCGGGGTCGAGGTACAGCCGGCCCGAGGGCATGTCCGGCTCCAAACCGAGCAAAACCCGGACCATCTGCAGGAC
>JALZAL010000134.1 GCA_030948325.1 Candidatus Dormiibacterota bacterium | reverse complement strand
GCTCGGGCCAGGATCTGGACCGCCTCGGCGAGGTTGGAGTCTCCGGCCAGCGGCCGGTGTTTGTGACGGTCGGTGCGGACGAGGTCCGCCAGGACCCGAGCATCGCCGGGGTCGGACTTCGCGCCCGAGGTCGCATGGCGGTCTCGATAGCGGCTCGAGGCCAACGGATTGATGGCATAGACCAGGTAGCCGGCGGCCACCAAAGAGCCCACGAGCAACCCACGGTCGGTTTCGATGCCAACGACCACACTCGCCGGATCTTCAGCGTGCTCGGCGATGAGGGCATGCAGCTTGCCAACTCCATCGAGCCCGTCTGGAACTCTTCGCTTTGCGAGAACTCGACCCTCTTCGTCGACCACGCAAATGTCGTGGTGGGCTTCGGCCCAGTCGATTCCTACAAAGACCATCGGCACCTCCTTGGTGGCATGCACGGATACCGAGCCGAAGGAGAGCAGCGACGAGCTAATAGAGCAGTGCTCAAGGCACAACATCCCACCGGTCGTCCATCTCTCCTCACCTGCCGGCGGGGGCACTGTCTAGGCGTAGAGCTCCGACCCTCAGCTCTGGAGAGTGCTCACCCACCGGAGGCTCGGACGAACCGCACCATATTGGCGGCTCTGGCCCTATTAGCTCTGAAAGCCCGGGTGAGGACGCGAGTCCTCCCCCGCGGTACCCCCTCCTGTGGGCTGCCACGCCCGGAGGCGTTTGGACAGCGACGCGTGGTGACGGCCGGAATGAATCCGGCCTTAAGCTCCACCTAGCTCTGAAAGCGCGGGTGAGGACGCAGGCCTCGGCCCCACGGGTGCGCCGCGGGGGCTCCTGATGGACGCTGCGCCATGTCGCGACACGTGCCGCGTCTGGTAGTGGTTGTCGCGAAGCCTGGCTCTCGGAAGGTTTAGAAAGCGCGGGTGAGGACGCGAGCCTCGCCCCACGGCTGCGCCGCGGGGGCCCCTGATGGACGCTGCGCCATGTCGCGACACGTGCCGCGTCTGGTAGTGGCTGTCGCGAAGCCTGTCTCTCGGAAGGTTTAGAAAGCGCGGGTGAGGACGCAGGCCTCGGCCCCACGGGTGCGCCGCGGGGGCCCCTGATGGACGCTGCGCCATGTCGCGACACGTGCCGCGTCTGGTAGTGGCTGTCGCGAAGCCTGTCTCTCGGAAGGTTTAGACGAGGCGTAACCGCTTTAAGAGGTAGGGGCCCGGGCCCAGGAAGCCGCACGTGGCCCCGATATGCGCGATCGACACTCCGAGAATCGACGGCGGTCCGGGGAGCAGCCAGAAAGCCAGGCCCAGCGGAACGCCGACAAGCGTCGTGGCCAGTGTGTCGGGCCACGACCAGGCCAGCCGGTGATACAGAACGTACGCGGCTGTAGCGATCGTGAACCCTGCAGCGGGCCCGAGCAACGCGCCCAGGCCTCCTTGAATCAATCCGCGGAAGAACGCCTCCTCGACCGGCCCGTTGACGACATAGAAGCCCGCCTGGAACCACGCATCGTCGCCGGCAGCCGGGACAAGTAGCGATCCCCGTCGCCGTGCAAGCCAGAGCTGGGCGAGCGTCGCCGCCACGAACATCAACAGGGCCATGACCACGCCGAACGCAAGCTGAACGCCAAGCCACCCGGGACTGAGGCCGAACCAGCCTGGTCGCGATTTCAGGAGGTACACCGCCGCGGATGCCAGGGCAAAGGGCAGAAGCCGGATCAGGAAGTCGGGCCGGACCCACGCCCATGTGTCTGGAATACGCGTGAGCACAACCCGCGTTGGAGTCTTCGAGATCATGCAATCAGCACAGCCAAACGTGGCTGCAGGACCCGCGCGCCGGCTCGATGTGTTCTACGACTACCTTTGCCCATTCGTTTATCGAGCTTCGGTCCTCCTGCGAAACGTGCGGGATTCCGGTGAGCGGCAGGTGGACGTTCGGTGGCGATACTTCTCGCTCAGCCAGGTCAACTCAAAGGATGAAGGCTGGACAGTTTGGGATGCGCCTGAGTCGGAACGCGTGCGCGGGCGCCTCGCCTTCAAGGCTGCCGAGGCGGCTCGGCGTCAGGACGGTTTTGAAGACTTCCATATGCGGCTTTTGCGGGCGCGCCACGAGGATCGTATCGACATCGACGAGCCTGGTGCGGTGGAGCGAGTGGCGGACGAAGCCGGGCTCGACCTCGATCGGTTTCGCAAGGACGTGGCCGACCCGACGAACCTGACCGCGCTTGCGCGGGACCACCGCAGCGCCGTCTCCGAGCACGGTGTCTTCGGCACCCCAACCTTCTTGTTCGCCGGGGGCGCGGCGGCATACGTACGGCTGACCGAAGCACCCGATGCTTCGGAGTCCGTCAGCCTTTTCGACAGCCTGATTTCGATCGGCGCAGACGAACCGCGCATCCTGGAGATCAAGCGTCCCCTCAAGCCATCACCCGACTAGGCTCTCGCGGCGTTCATAACTCTTTACAGAACCCGGGTACGGCGCGGCGGCCGGACGTTTCCTGTTTGGGGACAAAAGGAAGATGGGGGCTCGATGGTTCAGCACGTCTCGAGGGACGGAGCACTACGGTCGAACCACGCACGAAGGTTCGGTGGAAAATGGGGCTGAACCGACTCTGACGGTTGCCGCCACGACCTCCTGGCGAGCCTGGCTGACGAGTGGCGTTCGCCGCGTCCCGATCGACCGGCGGCGCGCACGAGGCGCGGATGCCCATCTCAAAAGCGTTCTCGTCGGCGGCCCTTCCGGAACAGTCGACTTCTCCAGCGCCATGGCCCGCCAGGCTATCGACGAAGGCATGGCAGGGCTGCCCCCGGGGCACAAGGAGGTCGTCAAGCTTGCCTACTTCGGAGGTCTGACCAATCGCGAGATCGCGGACCACCTCGGCATGCCGGTAGGCGGGGTCCGGCGCCGGCTTCGGCAGAGCCTTGCCATCCTCACCACCTACGTCGAGCGCGGACGGTCGATGGGCCGGAGGGCAGTCCATGGGTTGGTCCTGTGGCTCACCTGGCGGCGGTTTGGCGATCGCACGCAGGGCCCGGGCCTCGATCAGGTTCTGCAGGCCGGGATGGTTGCCGTGATGACGGTTGTGGCTGCCAGCTTGGTCGTGGCCCATCATCCAGCTCCGGGCCATGTCGCCCCACTTTCAAAGCCGGCTCACGTATCAACGGCCGGATCGACCGGTCCGAAAGCGCGCCAGGTACCTTCCAAAACGGTGGTGGCGCCAATCGGCACCGTTTCGAGGTCGACGCCCATCATCGGTTCGGCGGCGGCACCCGTGCACGCCATACCGTCGCTTCCGGTCAGCGTCCAGGCCCTGGCGCAGCTTCCGGTCAGGCTGCCCGCTCGTGTCGTGAGGTCGCTCCCGCCGGCTTTCCTCCGGCGCCCTCTGCCCGCACTCGTTCGCCATCTGGCGGCGCTCCGGTTGCCATCGTAGGTGCTGCCAGCCGTTCTTTAGGGGTTGCGGGCGTAGATGACGACACGGTCGATGGTCGCCACCACGTGATATCCGCTCGTCACGAACGCATCCAGGACCGGGTAATTGCGCATCGGGTACATCGAGAAGTCGCTCCAACCGGCCGGCGCGGTATCGATGATGAGCGCAGGCGGATTCCGCAGCAGGTCTGCGTGGAGCTCCGGCCACACCCGTGCGGTGGTGTCCCAGTTGTTCGGCGGCAAGCCCGACCCGCGAGCGAACCCTCGTAGGAAGCCGGGAAAACGCGTCGCCATGATCCGATCTGACTCTATGTAGAGTGCGGGCCAATTGCCCCAGACGAAGACGCGATCCTGGACGCGGGTTTGGTCGTGGATGTAAGCCGCCACAGCCTGGTGCTGCGGTACCGGCGCGCGGAAGTCATACGTGAGCGGGTCGGCCACCACGTTGAAGGCCGCCCAACCGGCCAGCGGCACGCCAAGGCCGGCAATGGCGGCTCCGGCGAACCACCGTCTCTTTGGGGTCTGCAGGGCGCGGTCGATCGCAAACGCGGCGAGCAGCGCGAGCGGCCCCATCAGCTGGATGAAGTAGTGCCACGACAGGTGGCCCCCTGCCAGCGAGCCGGGTATCGACACGACCAGCCACGCCACGATGAGGCGTTCTCGGGCGCCAAGCTGCTTCCAATGCCAGGCGAATCCGACCGCGGCTACCCACACCACGATCATCGAAACGACAAATGGGACGATGCTGTCCTTCGCGCGAAGCCAAAGCAGCGCCGGGGTCCAGTTGGTCGCCGCATAGCCGTAAAGGCTGCCGACTGTCCAGTCCCAGAACCCGGTCAGCGAACCGGTCAGCGCCAGCAGGACCGCACCCGCCAGCAGGGCGCCGATCAGCCCTCCAGCGAAGAGACCGAAGGCTCGAAGCCGGGTCTGGCGAGTCTCCAGCAGCAGTATCGCGACCGGCAGCAGCAGCACGTTGACCGCGGCGACCTGTCTGAACGCGCCGGCCGCCGCCAGCAGCGCTCCCGACCACAGCCACCGGCGCCGCAGCATAAGAAGGACGGAGGCGCTGAGCGGCAGCATCATGAACAGCTCGGTGTTCGAGGCCAGCAGCCGCGGATTGCCCGCGGCGGTGAGAATGCCGTAGATGAGAGCGGACAGCAGGCCTGCCCGGACGCCGGCCAGGGAGCGGCCAATGATGAAAAGGACCGCGCAAGTCGCAAGCACGACGAGCAAACCCACAGCGTGGATGGCAGTCATCTGGTAGGTGCCCGCGAGATGAAACGTTGCCGAGTAGACCCAGAAGATCCCTGGTGGCTTGTTGTCGACGCCGCCGTCGGCGTACAGCGGGTGACCGGAGTTCATGAGCGCCGCGATGGAGGCGTAGATCGCCTCATCACCATCCAGCAAGCGATGAGCGAACGAGGGAAGGCGCGCGAGCACGACCACGGCCGCGACGATCGCGCCCCACTGCAGAGCCGATCCTGCACGCCGGCCGGTGGGAGACGTGGTCATGGCGCTCGACTATATGCGCGCTGTAACGTCCACCGGTGAGCATGCCTCGGCGAGTCATGACGGCGGTTGAGGGATATGCGCGCGCGCCATGGGCGCTCCCTGCTGCCGTGGTTGCCATCCTGGTCGCACTCGCCCTGAATTTCCGGAACCGCAGAGAGCCGGTCGGGATCGACTTTCACACGTATGCTGCAGCGGCGCGCGTGGGACTCGAGCAGGGTTGGTCTCACATCTACGACCAGGCGCTCGTCGCTGTCCAGCAAAAGCTCCTGGTTCCCGGCGAGGTGGCCCAGCCGTTCATCAGCCCGCCCACGGTAGCCTGGCTTGCGGCGGCGGTGCGGCCGCTGCCCTACGAGGCTTCGTTCTACATCTGGGCGGCGCTGACCCTGGCCGCGTTTGCAGGCGCGCTGGCGTGGTCCGCCTCCAGCCGCGGGGCCGTCCGCTGGATCCTGGTCGTTGCAGCCGTCGCCCCCTGGTGGGTCCTGGAGGCGGTCCGTGTGGGACAGGTCGTGCCACTTGTCGCGGCGGGCGTGGCCATCGCATGGCGCCTCCTTCGGGAGGATCGAAACGTGGCGGCGGGCCTGGCGCTTTCGCTGGTCCTGTTGAAGCCGAACACCGCATTCATGGTCCCCTTCGCTCTCCTGGTGGCAGGTCGTCTGCGGACCTTCGCGACGATGTTGGCGGTCGGCGCCGTGCTTGCAATCGTGGCTCTGTTGACGGTGGGGGGTGATGGCGTCTTCGCCTATCTCAGCCAGCTGGCCGGCCCTTTGCCAAGGGGCGGGGACTCCTTGACGCTTGAGCGTGGGCTCGGCATCCGAGGGCCTGCGATCAGCGTGCTCCGGGTGATCATCGTCGTCGCCGTTCTCGCCGCCGCCTTCCGGCTACGCCGCTCGCCTGGGTTTGTGCTCGTGGTCGGCATCCTCGGATCGCTGGTCGCGATCCCTTACCTGCATGCCTCCGATCTGTGCCTCCTGGCGGTCGCCGCCTTGATCGTCTGGGAGGAGCGCCCAACCTCCGCCTGGCGAGTGCCGCTGGTGGCCGGCTGGCTGCTCGCAAGCCCGTACCCCGGCATGATCAGGCTGGGTCTGCCCCTCGACAGGTGGCCCCTCATAGAGCTCGTGTTCCTGGCGGGCATGCTTGCGATGGCGTGGCAGCTTGGCCGCGCGCGGCCTCGTGGTCAAGTCGTCGGCGTGCCATGACGTGCTGTGCCGGCGCCAATTGTCGGGGCGGCCTTAACAGGCCGGGCTGACCTCAAAACACAGCCGCCCGCATAATCAAATCGCCCGCCCCTGACCAAGGGGAATCTTTGCCACTGGACATTCACGACATCGACGGCCCGCTCCGCGTGCTCGCTGGACCGGGCACCGGGAAGACGCATGCCCTGGTCGACCTGTACGAGCAGGCCGTCCGCAAGGGCGTGGCGGACCGCGGCCAGATCCTGGTGCTCACGTTCTCAACCGGGGCCGCCGCCGAGATTGCGCGGCGCATCGACGGTCGCCTCCAGGACGACTACGGGGAGGCCTGGATTTCAACGTTCCACAGCTTCTGCTGGCGACTGCTTCGCGAGCACTCGCCGGACCCTGAGCGCCTGCTGCTCGATGGTTTCCAGGAATCGATGGTGATGCGCAAGGTGCTGGCCGAGATGGAATCCGACCTGCTGGGTGGCCTCACCGACCTCAGAGGTTCCGACGCATTTGCAAAGGACCTCTTGGTCTTCGTTGCGCTGATGAAGCAGAACCTCGTCCATCCCTCAGCGCTGCTGCTGGCTGCTGAAGCCAGTGCCGGTGACCGCCTGCGGGCTCTCGCCGCTGCTTACCGGGCTTACCAGGACCGCATGGAGCTGGGCCGGATGGTCGACTTCCGCGATCTCATCATCGGCGTGATCGAGCTCCTGCAGTCGAACCTCGTGCTGCGCGAGCGCTTGCAGCGCCAGTTCCGTTTGATATTGGTGGACGAGTTCCAGGACGTCGATCCGGCGCAGTTCGAGCTCCTGCAGCTGCTGGCTCCGCCCAGCTCCCGACCTCGTTTGATCGTGGTTGGAGATCCGGACCAATCGATTTACGGTTTCCGGGGAACCGTGCCTCGACTGCTGAGCGACGACTTCCCCGCCGTGTACGGTGGCGCGACCGAGAGGCTCGAAGAATGCCTCCGCTGCTCGCAGGAGGCCCTCGATGCGGGCGAGCGCATGCTGGCTGCGACACAGCCAGGACGCGGGCCTCGCGGTCTCCGCGCGATGAATCGATCCCTTCGCCCTGCCGTCGTTATTGCGCGCGAAGGTGATGCGGTCGATGAGGCGTTCTTCTGCGCTCGCGAGATCAAGCGCATCCGAGCCGAGTCACCGGAGCTGCGCCTCAGCGATTTTGCCATCGTCGTGCGCAGCACCATGGCGCTCGGCGGACCGTTCGAGGAGGCGCTGCGGGCTCTGGGGTTGCCGTACGAGGTGCGTGGATCGGGCGCCATCGCGCGCAACGAGGTCGTCAGGTTCCTCGTCGGCTACCTGGAATCGCTTCGCAGGCCCGATGACGCGGACGCATTCGAAGGTGCCTTGTCGTCGAGCCTCGGCGGAGTCGGAGCCCGAACCTTGAGCCGCCTCCGCGCCCACGCCCGAGAACAGGGACGGCCGCTGACCCGTGTCGTTCGACGCCTCATGTACGTGCTCAACGCGCGAGATCCGGCTCGGTATCCGCTCCCGTGGGGAGGAGAGTCACCCGGCGAGGTGACCACCTTCCCGGACTATCTCGAGCACCTGTCCGAGGAGGAGCTAGACCGTCTGCACGCTGCCATGGTCGCGCGACATCGCCTGCTTGGCCGGGTGCCGCGGATGACGCTGGCCAGCCTCGCCTACTCTGTCCTCATCGAGGACGGCGCCATGAGGCGCCTGCTCGATCTCGACCTCGGAGCCGACCAGCGCATGGAAGCGATCGCCGACCTCCGGGCTGCGATCCAGGGTCTCGAGGCGATCGAGACGGTCCACGAGCGCCTCCATGGGGCCCGCCCTCTGCTGGGCGACATCCCCGGTTCGCTGGAGGCGCTGATCACTGGCGCCGCGGACGACACCGAGGCCGCAGACTCGCGCATCGATGCAGTCCAGGTGCTCACCGTGCACCAGGCCAAGGGCCTCGAGTTCGAGGTGGTGTTCTGCTCCGGCTTTGCACATGGGCTGTTCCCGCTTGCAGCGCGGCCCCACCCGTTGCTGGAGGCGGAGGACAGGGCGTGGCTGGAGCGTTTCAAGGTCGGGTTCATGCCGTCATGGCCGTCGGATCCGGATGGCCACCTGGCCGAGGAGGCGCGGCTGGCGTTCGTTGCGATGACGCGCGCCAAGCGGCGTCTCTACATCACCTTCGCCGACTCATACCTGCGGCAGGCGGGTCCCTCAGTCTTTCTCGGGCTTGCAGAGCCGCAAGCGGAATCTCGAGAGCTGTCGCGAGCCTCTGGACGCCTGAAACCCGCTGACGTGCTGCTTTCGCGCGAGGCGGAGGTATTGATCGCGGCGCATCGAGACGCCCTGACCGAAAACATGGCCGAAAGGGCCCGCTCGCTTGGCCTGGATCTCGCCTTTCTCACCGATCGCGATTCTGGGGAGCCATTCGAACCGTACGGTGGTGACCGCAATCCGACCAGCGTTGAGATCGGCCATTTCAGCCCGACGACGCTGAACAACTACCTGAAATGCCCTCGCCTGTACTGGTACAGCAACCACCCGAGCCTGGTCGACGAGCCGCGGTCCGTGGCGATGGAGCGTGGGGGATTTCTCCATGAAGTCCTGGAGGACTTTCACCTGCACGAGGCCGAATGGCACCCGCTCGAGGGAGACCAGCAGAGAGAGTGGCTGGAAGCCTCGCTGCAGAAGCAGCTCGAGTCCTACCTGTCCCGGATGGATGGCGTCCTCGACCGCAAACGCGAGGAGCAGCAGGTGCGAAACGTCCTCGGCAACTACATCAAGTTCGTCACCGGCATGCAATTTATCCGGCGCCTACGAACGCTCGCGATCGAGCGTCGCTTTCACCTTCAGCTCGATGGTGCGGAGATCGTCGGCAAGATCGACCGAGTCATGGACGTCGGCGACGGAGAGGTCGAGGTCGTCGATTACAAGACCGGCGGCGGGAAGGCGATGAAGTACGCGTACGAGGCGTACTTCGGTCCCGACATGTCCGACGTGCAGCTCGCGCTGTACTACCTCGCCTGCAAGGACGGCGTGGATGACGAGGGCAAGCCTCTCGGCTTCCAGCCGCGCTTTCTGTCGCTCTGGTATCCGAAGGACTGGGTGTGGGGCGGCATGCGTCAGGACATCTTCAGCGTCGGTCGGCCGGCGGGGCTCAAGGAATATCGGGAGAAGGCGCTGACCGCCGAGGATCTCGATCGCAGCCGGTCAGTCGTCGTGGAGGCGATCGCGCGGATCAAGGCCGGCCACTTCGAGCCGGCGCCCCGCGAGCTTGCCGGTACTTGCGTGACCCGGTTTGGAAGCTGCCCCCATGCGGCCATCTGCCCGTACGGAGGCGCGCCTCCCGAATGACCCTGAGTCCAGAGCAAACAGCGGCTGCTCATGCCGGACCCGACGGCGCGTTCCTCATCGCTGCCGGGCCCGGCACGGGCAAGACGTTCACCGCGACCGAGCGCTTCTGCTGGCTGGTCGAGCAGGGAGTGGCCCCCGACCGCATCCTCACTGTCACCTTCAACGATCGCGCGGCGGAGGAGCTGCGCCTGCGAATCACGCGGGAGCTGGCCGAGCGCCGGCCCCAGCTCGGCCCCGAGGTGCTCGACTCTGCATGGATCGGCACCTTCCACGGCGTCTGCGCACGGCTGCTGGACGAGTTCGCCTATCTGGTCGGGGCACCCCGCGAGCTGCGCGTGCTGGACGAGACAGGTCAGAGACTGTTCGAACAGCGCCTCGTCGCGCGGTTGCGCAGCGGCGCGGCGGCTCCGCTGGACCCCGATTCGTTCATCGCGCTTTCCGTCGAAGACCTGGATGACCTCCTACGCTCGGGACTGCGGTTTCTCCTGAAGCTGAAGGGTCGTGGCATCAGTCCGGAGCGGTTCCGAGAGCGCGCGCTCGCGCTGCACGCGGACCAGCCGGTTGCCTCTCCCAATGGACCTTCAAGCAACGACGGCTGGCATGCGGAGCTCGAGGCGATCGGGGTCCTGCATCTCGTCTACAAGACGTATGAAGATGCCCTGCGAGCTGAAAACCTGCGCGATTTCGACGACCTCATTCTCGAGGTGATCGGTGCGCTCGAGCGCGTGCCCGAGTTTCGCCGAAGGTGTCGCGAAAGGTTCCGCTACCTCCTGGTCGACGAGTTCCAGGACACCAACCGGATCCAGCTGGAGCTCATAAGGCTGCTGGCCGCAGACAACTTCGGGAACGTCTCAGCGGTCGGTGACGCTAAGCAGTCGATCTATGGCTGGCGCGACGCAGAGATCGAGAACATCCGCACACGGTTTCCAGGGCGCCGGCTGCCCCTGACACACAACCGCCGCTCCTATCAAGAGATCCTCGATTGTGCGACCGACTTCATCCGTCGCGACCCAGATTTCGCAGCCGAGCCAGAGCTCGTCGCCACCCGCGGTGCCGCCAACCGGCCGGTGACCGTGGTGATGGCGCCCGACTCGCGCACCGAAGCACGATCCGTGGCGGAGACGATCCGGCGCCTGAACGTGGGGGGCCGCTCTTTCTCTGAAATCGCGATCCTCTCTCATTCGATTCGCATGCTCCCGCGCGAGTTCGAAGACGAGCTTCGACGCCAGGGCATCCCGTACCTCACCAGCGGCGGCTCAGGCTTCTTCGACCGGCAGGAGATAAAGGATGTGCTGGCGCTCCTCCGTCTCACCGAGAACCCGATGGACGACGGCGCGTTGGTCCGGGTCCTTCAGGGCCCCATCGTCCGGCTCCCCGATCGCGGCATGTACACGCTTGCGGCGCGACGCTTCGGCCGGGACGGTATGCGGCTTCGCGATTGCTTTGAAGAGTCAGAGCGCGAGGGCTTTCCTGAGATCGATCCCAAAGTCGCGGCGGAGGCGGTGCGCATGATTGAGCTCACAGATCGGCTTGGCCGCCTCCGCGATGCCCTGACCGTGGCCGACACGCTCAACCGGCTCCTCGAAGAGAGCGGATACCTTCGCTGGGCGGAGCTTCGCGCACAGAGGGACGGAAGCCCACGCGCGCTGCTCAACCTGCGCAAAGTGTTTCAGCTGGCGTCTCGTTTCGAGCGCGACCTCGCACTGGCCGGTATCGGCGACTTCGTCCGCCACCTCGACCAGGTGATCGACGCCGAGCTGCCGGTGGGCGAGGCGGCCGAAGAGTCGGCGTCGACCGACGCGGTCTCGCTTCTGACCGTGCACTCCGCCAAAGGCCTCGAGTTTCCCGCGGTCTTCCTGGTCAACCTGCGGCCACCCCGCCCTCGCGACACCGAGCGGCTCTTTTTCGACCCCGACGGCCTGGGCTTTGTGATGAAGAACTGGCGCGGCGACAAGCATCCGCGGTTCAAGGAGACCTCGCCAGGCGCCCCCGCTGTGGCGCTGGCCATGGGCGAACGGAGGCGCATCGTCTACGTCGGCCTCACCCGGACCAAGGATGCGCTGTACGTCACAGCCACGCGGGAAGAGCAGTCACCCCGAGACGTCGAGCTCGGCGCCAGCGGGGAGGTGGACCATTTCGCAGAAATCCTCAGCTGGGCGCTGGCACATCCTGAGGCCGCGTCTGTCGTCGAAGCGGAGCAGCTCGAGCTGCCTGTGGTGCGTGTGGCTGACGCTGCAGGCGCCGACGGCGCCGCGGTGGTGGCCGCCGTGCTCGATCGGTGGCAGCAGATTCGCCCCCGCGACGAAACGCCCCCTCTCCAAAATGACAGGGGCGTCGAGCTCAGCTTTTCGCAGCTCCACGACTTTGAGGTTTGCCCGGTGCGCTACCGGTTCAGCCAGGTATGGGGTGTGCCGGCTCCCCCAGACGAGATGCTTCCCACCTTCGTGCGGGCGTCAGGTTCAAGCGAGCTCGGCGCCTCCGTCCACGCGGCCCTCGCGGCATGGCATTCCGGCGGAGGCGACCTGCTCGGCCTCTATCGCGGGCCCGAGGCGGGCCGCGAGATGCTCGCCCGGTACCTCGCCCATCCGCTTGCCTCCGCACCCACGCTTGGCGTGGAGCTCGAGTTCAACCTGCGCCTCGGCCAGACCAGGGTCCGAGGGTTTGTCGACCGGGTATGCGAGATCGACGGCAAGGCCGTCTTGGTGGACTACAAGACCAACGCCACGCTGGACGCCAGGTTGATCGAGGCCTACTCCATGCAGCTCCGCCTCTACGGCGTCGCTGCGCGCAGAGGACTGCTGCCGGGGGGCATGGCGCCGGGACTGGCCCTGTTCGACGTCCGTCGCGCCCGATTGATCGAGGTCGCCCCGGACGATGCGGCAGTGGAAGCGAGGATCGCCGACGCCACATCGCGGATCATCGCTGGAGACTTCAGGCTCGGCCCCGAGCACGCCGACCGTCCGTGCATCCTGTGCGCGTTCCGGCCGATCTGCGCCGATGCCCGCGTCGCGGTGACTCGACCTTGATCGAGCAGCCGCCCCTGCCAGAGCCCGCGCCAGAGAGGTACTTCGAGCGCCGGCAGATCAAAGAGGCGATCGCGTTTGCCGAGGCGGGAGGCATCGCGGTCCATAGGAACTTCGACCACTACCACGGCTCTTCGATCCGAGGGCTGATGCGTGAGCGCCCCTTCCTCCATGTGATCGGCCTGCGCGGTCCGCTCGCGGAATGGGGACGCCGGTATGGCCTCCGCCCGGAATGGATCCAACCCGAGAAGCGCCGGAAGGTCGCGCACTACGACGTCTTCGGCTCTTTCGCGAAGGACCTCATCGCGCGCCTGCGCCCTGAAGGTTGACACGGTTGACGCATTGCGTTATGATGCATTGCGTCAACACCAAGAAAGGAGGCTGAGACAGAGATGAACACGGAAATCGACCAGATTGCAGATTCGGCCGGCGACACCGCCACCACCGTCGCTGAGGTCGCCTTCGGCGCCGCCAAGACCGTTGCGGAAGTTGCGTCAGACCCCATCGGGTCCGCCCGCAAGCAGGTGAAGGGACTCGAGCGGAAGGGTACGCGCACCGCACGCCGGGTCAACCGCCGTTTCAATGCACGCATCAACGCGCTGATGCCCGAGCGCATCACAGTCCTGGGCCTCGAGGTGAACGGGAAGCTGCCGGAGAAGGTCGCGATCAGGGGCCTGCACCTCGTCAAGGTTCAAGCCCGCAGGCAGGACGTGGTTGGTGATATCGCCAAGCGCGCGCTGCGAATCTTCAACGGCTCGTTCAAAACCATTGCCAGGACCGCCACTCGCCTCGAGCACGCGACGGCGAACCACCCAGCGCCTGCCAAGAAGCCGGCCTCACGTAAAACGGCGACCGCCTCCAGGACACGGCGGACGCGGCGCTCGGTTGCTCGTCGCCGCGCTGCCTGACCTTCCGACTTACGAGATCAATGGGCGCCCGCAAAGGCGCCCATTTCTTTTCCGGTAGCCTTCCCGAATTGTGAGTGTCGTCTGCACCGGGTCGATCGCCTACGACTACATCCTCAGCTTCAAGGGACACTTCAAAGACCACATCCTCGCTGACAAGACTCACATCCTCAACCTGAGCTTCCTGGTCGACGAGCTCCGAAAGCGACGCGGCGGTGTCGCCGGCAACTACGCATACAATCTCTCCCTCCTTGGCTATCCCGCCGCCGTGCTGGCCACCGCCGGCAGCGATGCTGCCGAGTACCGCGACTGGCTGATGGCCCGTGGCATCGACTGCCAGGGCTTGCGCCTCCTCGACGACGAGATCACCGCCACCGGGTTCACAACCACCGACATGGATGACAACCAGCTGACCGGCTACTACGGCGGCGCCATGAATCGTGCCGCGATGCTCGGTGTTGTCGACGCCGGGGAGGGTGTGGAAGCCCTGATCGTCGGTCCCAACGCCCCCGCCGCGATGCTGCGGCTGGTCGGGGAGTGCCGTGAAAGGGGCCTGCCTTTCGTTTTCGATCCGGCCCACCAGCTTCCGCGCCTGAGTCCAGAGGACGTCGCGGAGGGATCGCGAGGCGCGTGGATCTTGATCGGCAACGACTACGAGCTTCAGCTGATCATGGAGCGCACAGGACACGATATGGACGGCCTGGTGGCGCTCGCCGAGATCGTGGTCACCACGTTGGGCCGCGAAGGGTCGCGGCTGTCGACTCGGAGTGGGACCGTGGACATTCCGCCCGCGCCCGCCAGGCGCGAGTCAGATCCCACCGGCGCGGGCGATGCCTACCGCGCGGGTCTGGTGGCCGCACTGCTACGCCGCCTCGACATTGAGGCGGCCGGCAGGGTGGCATCGCTTGCGGCGACATATGTGGTGGAGCAGGTGGGCACTGTCGAGCATTCGTACACGCCTGCCGAGTTCTCCCAACGCTACGAAAAAGCCTTTGGTGCGCCGTTGCCTGACAAGTTTTGGCCCGCCTAACTGAACTTGCGGCTCTCTTCGCGCCGATAAGCCCAGATCGCGATCACGAAGAAGAGCACGCCATACCCCACCAGATAAAGCCAGTCGGTGGTCACGCTCTCGTCGGTCGGTGCGCCGATGGCGTCCCAGCCCAGCTGACCGAAGAAGTGAAGGGGAAGGTATGGCGCAATGCTCTGGATGAAGCTCGGCAGCAGCTGTTTGGGAAAGAACAAGCCTGATGCGAATGCGGTCGGCAGGTAGATCAGGTTGATGACAGCGACGGCGGAGTTGGGTCCCGAGAGATAGCCGATCGCAAAGCCCAGAGCGATGAAGGGTATTGAACCCAGCAGCACCCTGTAGGCAAGGGTCGCCCACACGACGGCATCCAGCCTCACTCCGCCCGCGATGTACGCGAACGGAAACAGGACGACAAGGGTCATGGCCGCGAAAACCACTGCCGTTATGCATTTGGAGAGCAGGTACACATAAGGGGGCATGGGCGTGGCGCGCATGAGGACGTCCATCTTCATGCCTCTCTCGGTCGCAACCGAGATCCCGAAGCTGAAGATCATGACGTTGGCCACCGAGTAGACGGCCATCGAGGCCAGGAAATAGGCGCCGAACGTCACGTGCGGGCTCACCACCTGAGATGACTGGCCGATGCCGATGAACGCGTAGAACATCACCGGCAAGAAGAGGGACGTGAGGCTGAATGCCGGGACGCGCCACAGCTTGAGAAACTCCGCCGAGGTCTGGCGGACGAGCATCGTACCGACCGGCGCGCGATAAGCGGCCATCGCCCCGGTCATTGGCCGGGCCTGTGCGTGGTCAGTGAGATGAATGCCTCCTCGAGGTCTGCGCCGGTCACCTCGAGGTCGGAGACCTCGATTCCCCGTTTGAAAAGCTCGCGAAGCACGGCCTCCGGCTGGTTGGTCAGCAGCTGGACGCGGTGATCGGAGATCGTCGAGTTGGTGACGGGCAAGCCCTCCAGATCCTTGTCCGTCAATGCCGTCCCCGTGAAACGTACGCGCTTGCCTGCCACCTTGGACTTGATCTCCTCCGGGGACGCGTCGGCGATGACCACGCCGCTGTCGACCACGATTACGCGGGTGGCGAGCTGATCGGCCTCCTCCAGGTAGTGCGTCGTCAGCACCACAGTCCGGCCCAGCTTGGCGAACTCGGCGATCCTCTCGATGAAGGACCTCCGGCCCTCCACATCCATGCCCACAGTGGGCTCGTCCAGGAATAAGACCTCCGGATCTCCGCACACGGCGAGGGCAAAGTAGAGCCGCTGATGTTGGCCGCCCGACAGCGCTTTCACCGGCGCGTCTGCCTTCTCCTCGAGGCCGGCCATGGCAATCGCCCGATCGCGCGCCATGGGCTTTGGATAGTAGGAGCGAAATAGATCCACTATCTCCCGCACCTTGAGCATCGTGGGTATGCCAGATTCCTGGAGCATCACCCCCACCCGGCTGCGCGCGTCGAGGTCCGTGGGGTCGAGCCCGAACAGGAGGGCCTTGCCGGTCGTCGGCTTGCGCAGGCCGAGCATGAGGCTGATCGAGGTCGTCTTGCCCGCGCCGTTGGGCCCCAGCATCGCGACTACCTCGCCGAGCTGGATGTCGAAGCTCACCCCGTTCAGCGCTTCCACCGAACCGTACTTCTTGGTGGCGTCGACGAGCTGGGCGGCGAGGGTCACCGCTGGCATGGCCCTAAGGCTAGCCACTTACTCTTATCGGGTGGCCAGCATCTTTACGCGCATCATCGCGGGCGAGCTGCCCGCCAACTTCGTATGGAAGGACGACAAGTGCGTGGCGTTCCTCTCCAACCGGCCGCTGCGCCCGGGACACGTCCTCGTCGTGCCGAGGCATGAGGTGGACCACTGGCTGGACATCGATGCAGGCCTGCTGACTCACCTTGCAGTCACTGCGCAGGCGATCGGCAAGGCGCAGATGGCGGCGTTCAGGCCGGCCCGCATCGGCCTCGTGCTGGCCGGGCTCGAGGTCCCGCACCTCCACTTCCACGTGGTGCCCATCACTGGGCTCGAGGATCTCGACTTCGCCAACCAGGATCCGAACCCCGACCCGGTGACGATGACGGATGCCGCCGAGTCGATCCGAAAGGAGCTTCAGCTGCTCGGTTCCTCTAGCTGAGGGCACGCTCAAGCTGGTCGACGTGAAGCTCCAGGTGGTGGAGAATCAATCCAATGTGCTACCCAGACGATGCCCGACCGCCTCTGCCGCCGATCGGAGGGGCCGCCTCCGATCATGGAGAAAGCGTCCTGACAGCCTCGGACGGGAACAGGATCGCCGCCCACTTCGCTCGCGCCGCTCAGCCCACAGGAGCCGGCATTGTGGTGATGCCCGACGTGCGCGGTTTGCATGAGTTCTACAAGGACCTGGCCCGCCGTTTTGCGGAAGCTGGTGTCGATGCGGTCGCGATCGACTACTTCGGCCGCACCGCAGGCATCGGCGACCGAGGCGACGGATTCGTTTACCAGCCACACATCGAGCAGATGACCCCCGAAGGCCTCAAAGCGGACGTGGCAGCGGCGATCGCCTACCTCAAGACGAAAGACGGTGGCGCGGTCAGATCCGTGTTCACCGTCGGCTTCTGCTTTGGTGGATCCAGTTCATGGAACCAATCGGCCATGGGCCACGGGCTGAACGGCTGCATCGGTTTTTACGGCCGCCCGGAGAGATCTCTGCAGTACCTCCCGCAGATGAAGGCGCCGCTGCTCCTGCTCATCGCGGGAGCCGATTTCACGCCGAGGGAGGCGTTCATCGACTTCGACCAGAAGTTGACTGAGGCAAAGGTACCCCACGAGATGCACATTTACGAAGGCGCGCCGCACAGTTTCTTCGACCGAGGCTTCGCCGAGTGGAAGGACGCCTGCGACGACGCATGGCACCGGATGCTGGACTTCATCAAGAGGCACAGCTGATCGTGGTGGATGCCCTCTCCCTCCGGGGAGCGGGGCGTGAGTCGGGGCTGCCGTTCTACCCGGTGTCCTAAGGGACCAACTCGCCGTATAGTCAGGTCGATGGCGAGATTGGCCACGCGGTCCAAGGTGCCGCCGCAGCTCCCGGCTACCCTCGTAGCCGAGCTCGAACGCCGGCGCGCGGGCATGGCCCGGCACATGGCCCGCGCGGTGGTGACCGTCGTGCGCTGGGACCACTCGACGGGATTGCCGCCCCAGCGGTCCGCGATCGCCAAGGCCTGCGAGGCCGGCCTCGACCTTTTCCTTGCCACCGCGCGCGAGGCTCGGCCCGCCACCGCCGAGGAGCTTCGGCGGGTCGCCCAGCTCGGGATCCTTCAGGCGCGAAGCAGCCAGTCGGTCGAACCGATCCTCAACGCTTACCGCATCGCCGCTCGCGTCGCGTGGGAGGCAATCCTGCGCGCGTGGAGGGGCCATCCAGAAGCCACTCCAGAGGCGATCATGCTCACGGCCAACTACGTCTTCGCCGCCCTCGACCAGGTCGCTGCCGAGGTGACCAAGACCTACCTCCACGCTCGCGAACAACACATGCAGCGGGGCACGCGGGCCCGCGCCCGCCTCTTCCACGCTCTGATCAGCGACAACTTCGACTCGGAGCTCGAGCTTCAGAAGCAGGCGCTGGCGTTGAACATGCCGATCACCCCGACCGGGTATATCGCGGCGGTTTGCTCGCTGATCATCGGAAACCGCGACGGGGAGCAGGGCGGAGAAGCGCTCGCCGAGGTGGCGGCATCGCTGCCGGTGCCCCGTGGAGCGATCCACCATGCCACCGATCCGACCACGCTGGTCATCCTGTGGCCGGCCGAGTCGTCGGCCGACGTGGAAGGTGCGCACCAGTTCGTCATGAGCCTGCAGAAGGAGGCAGTCAAGCGCTCTGGAACGGCGCGCGCTCGTGTGCGCGCGGGCATAGGCGGCTACCACGCGGGGCTGCGAGGCATCTCCGGGTCATATCTCGAGGCGCAGCAGGCGATCGAGGTGGGGCGCAAGCTGCGACCTGATGCGGTTGCTCATCGCCACGACGAGGTCATCCCTCAGCTGGTCCTCGCACAGAATCCACGCCTTGCCGAACGCTTCGTGCAGCACAGCCTGGGCCGGCTCCTGGACGCCAAGACCCGCGGGCGAGACCAGCTGCTCGAGACCCTCCAGGCTTACCTCGCTTCCGGCTCCGTGAAGGACGCTGCCACGGAGCTCAACCTGCACCGCCATACGGTGCTCTACCGCCTCGACAAGCTGCGCGAGCTCCTCGGCGGCGATGTGGATGCGCCGGCAGGTCGCCTGCGCTTGCAGCTGGCGCTGGATCTACGGAAGCTGCTTTAAAGCCAAAATTGGACGTCGTGTCCAAACTTGCGCCATCGTTTTCCCACATCCCGCCAGTGTGAATAGGCCCTGGCGTCCGTATGCTTTGGTCATGGCAGTCACCTCCAACGGCCGCCGTGTGGCCGTCACCGGCATGGGCTTCATCACGCCGATCGGAAACGATCTCGAGACGGTGTGGTCAAACCTCGTGGAAGGGGTTTCCGGGATCGGCCCGATCTCGCGATTCGACACCGCCAACTTCGACACCAAGATCGCCGGCGAGGTCAAGGGCTTCAACCCCGAGGATTACATGGATCGGAAGACTGCCCGTCACATCGGGCGCTACTGCCAGTTCGCCCTCGGAGCATCAAAGCAGGCATTGGCTCACGCCGGCCTCGATCCCGCCGACATGGACCCTGACGACGTCGGTGTGATCGTCAGCTCGGGCATCGGCGGCATGGAAGAGATCGAAAAAAGCCACACCCAGCTGATGGAGCGAGGGCCCAAGCGGATCAGCCCCTTCACCGTTCCGATGATGATCGCGGACATGGCTGCCGGCATCGTCGCCATCCACTGCCACGCCGGCGGTCCCAACTACGCGATCGTCAGCGCGTGCGCTTCGGCCTCCCATGGGATCGGCGAGGCGTCGGAGATCATCAAGCGCGGCGACGCGGTGGCCATGCTCGCCGGAGGCTCTGAAGCCACCATCACACCGCTGACCATGGGCGCTTTTTGCCAGATCAAAGCGGTCAGCGAGCGCAACGACGAGCCCGAGAAGGCCTGCCGGCCGTTCGACCTCGGACGCGATGGATTTGTCATGAGCGAAGGCTCGGTGATGCTCGTGCTCGAGGACATGGAGCACGCGAAGAAACGAGGGGCAAAGATCTATGCGGAGATCGCGGGCTATGGCGCCAGCGCCGACATGTATCACTTCACAGCACCGCAACCGGAAGGCAAGGGCGCTATTCGCGCGATGCGCCGCGCTCTCGAAAAGAGCGGCGTCGAGCTCACCGATGTCGGCTACATCAACGCCCACGGAACGTCGACGAAGCTCGGAGACGTAGCCGAGACAAAGGCGATCAAGGCTGTCTTCGGCGACCACGCTTACAAGCTCGCCGTCAGCTCGACGAAGTCCGTGCACGGGCACCTGCTTGGAGCCGCAGGCGCCATCGAGGCGGCGGCTTGCGTCATGGCCCTGGACAGGGGTCTGCTCCCGCCGACGATCAACCTGGATGACCCGGATCCGGAATGCGACCTCGATTACGTTCCGAACAAGGCACGCAAGGCGGATCTCAAGGTGGCCGTCTCGAACTCATTTGGTTTTGGGGGGCACAACGCCACGCTCGTGATTAAGGGCCCAGAGGCCAGCAACTAGGAGAATGCCGATGGCAACCACACTGGATTTCAAAGAGCTTCAGGACCTGGCCGCGGAGATACTCGGCGTCGATCCCGACCAGGTGCAGCTCGATAAGAGCTTTGCGAAAGACCTCGCGGCGGATTCGCTCGACCTCGTGGAGCTCATCGCCGCCGTCGAGGACAAGTACGACGTCGAGCTGCCGGAAGAGGAGCTCGAGAAGATGAAGCTGATTGGCGACCTCTGGAAGTTCCTGGAGCAGAAGACCGCCGAGCGGCTCGAGGCCTAGACGACATGGCGATAACCAGCGAATATCGCACCCGTTCCGGAGCCGTCCCGCTCCGCTCGTTCAAGACCAAGGGTCGTCATAGCGCGATCGCGGGCATGGGCGTCTACGCGCCTGAGAACGTGATCAGCAACTTCGACCTCGAGAAGATGATGGACACCTCCGACAAATGGATCACAGAGCGGACGGGGATCCGAACCCGTCATATCGCCGAGCCCGGAACCACCACCTTCGAGCTCGCGACGAAGGCCGCTCGGGCCGCTCTTGATGCGGCGGGCATCACCGCAAACGACCTGGACATGATCCTGGTCGGCACGTCCTCGCCGGACGGTCCGTTTCCGTCGATCGCCTGCCGAATCCAGGATGAGCTCGACGCGCCGGGCGCCGTGGCTTGGGACATGCTGGCTGCGTGCACGAGCTTCATGTACGGGCTCGCGACGGCGGACTCTTTCATCGCGACCGAGCGAGCGGACAACGTGCTCGTCATCGGTGCCGAGGTGCTCTCGCGGATGCTTGACTACGCGAATCGAGGCACGGCGGTCATTTTCGGGGACGGCGCGGGTGCGGCCGTGGTGCGCCCCGCATCCGACGGCGCCGGCTTCCTTTCGTGGTGCCTTGGCAGCGACGGGCGCGGCTACCTCCAGGTGACGTGTGGCAACAAGGAGCTCGGCGCCTACGCGGCCAAGGACCCGAGACCGATCATCGAGATGGAAGGGCCCGACGTGTTCAAGTTTGCCGTCGACATCTTCATCCGGCAGGCGAACGAGGTGTGCAACGCGGCCGGGATCTCGATGGAGGACATCGATCTGTGGGTCCCGCACCAGGCGAACTTCCGCATCATTGACGCCGCCGCCCGGCGTATCGGGCTGCCCCTTGATCGCGTGGCCATCAACATCGATGAGTACGGCAACACCTCAAGCGCCTCGATCCCGATCGCGTTGGAGGAGGCCATCCGCAAGGGCCGCGTCAAGACCGGTGACCATGTGCTGCTGGCCGGCTTCGGGTCCGGCCTGACCTGGGGCGCAAGCCTCCTCAAGTGGGTGTGAAGGAAGTATGAGAGGGAACCTTGCGGTTCCCTCCCATCGGCGCATCGGCAAGCGCGCCTGCTCTCCTTCCCTATAAGGATTCGGATTGTGATCAATCTGACAGGACCGATCGCGCTTCTGTTTCCGGGTCAGGGGGTGCAGAAGCCCGGGATGGGAAAAAATCTCCATGACCGGTATCCGGCGGCGCGCCGGGCCTTCGAGCGGGCGGAGGAGGTCCTGGATATGCCCATCCGCCGGCTCTGCTTCGATGGCCCGGTTGAGGACCTCAACCGCACCGACATCATCCAGCCCTGCGTCATGGTCGTTTGCTGGGCCGCGTACGAGGTGTGGCGGGAGAGCTACGGCCTGGAGAACGTGAAAGTCACGGCCGGCCACAGCCTGGGCGAGATCGCGGCGCTCGCGGCCGCCGGCTCCATCCCGTGGGAGACGGCTCTGCTGCTGGTGAAGGAGCGCGGCCGCATCATGGCGCAATCCGCGCACGACCAGCCGGGAGGGATGATCGCGATCGTCGGCCTCGAGGAGGCGCAGGTGGAAGAGATACGAGAGCAGGCTTCGGCCAAGGGCCAGCTCTGGGTCGCGAACCGAAACGCGGACGTCCAGTTTGTGCTCTCCGGCGAGACCGAGGCAGTGCAGGAGGCCGAGCAGCTGGCGTTGGCTGCCGGCGCACGCCGAGCCCTCATCCTCACGATCCCGCTGCCGGCGCACACGCCGCTGATGGCGAAAGCCGCTGCCGCCTTTAGAAAGGTTGTCGACAAGCTCCCGCTGAAACCGCCATCGATCCCGATCCTCGCCAATGCCTCGGGCGAGGCGATGCGCACGGTCACAAGCCTTCAAGAGGAGCTCCGCCAGCAGATGCTGCGGCAGGTCGACTGGGCGCGGACGATGGTGTCGATGCGAACTATGAAGGTGCGAACTGTCGTCGAGCTTGGCCCAGGGCGCGTGCTCGCCAGCCTCGCCGCCAAGCACATACCCGGCGTCGACACGTGGAACGCGGAGGAGCTCTTCATCGACTTTGCGGACCCTGTGACAGCCTGATGGGTGAGCTGGACGGTAAGACTGCTCTTGTCACCGGTGGCGGCAAGGGCATCGGCCGGGCCATCAGCCAGGCGCTCGCCGCTCAGGGCGCCAAGGTGGTGGTGAACTATCGATCCGACAAGGTCGCCGCGGAAGAGACGGCGGCTTTGCTGGGAGGGACCGCGCACCAGGCCGATGTCGGCGACCCGCGGCAGGTCGAGGCGATGGTCAAGGCGATCGGGCGAGTCGACATCCTCGTCAACAACGCAGGAGCGGTCCGGGACAAGCTGCTGATACAGATGGCGCCGGCCGACTGGGAGGAGCTGATTCGCACCGACCTCATGTCAGCCTTCGCAACGACCAGGGCCGCCATCATGTCCGGGATGATGCGGGCTCGATGGGGCCGCATCGTCAACATCTCATCGATCGTCGGCCTGACGGGCAACGCGGGCCAGTCGAACTACGCGGCAGCGAAGGCAGGGCTGATCGGCTTCACCAAGTCGGTGGCTCGCGAGTACGGATCGCGGAACATCACGTGCAACGCCGTCGCGCCGGGCTACGTGCGCACGGAGCTCACCTCCGGCTCGCTCACCGATTCGATGGTGGAAGAGCTCGTCAAGATGACGCCGATCAAGCGCGAGGGAACGGCCGAGGATGTCGCGGGCATGGTCGCTTTCCTGTGCACCGAGCGTGCGGGATTCATCACCGGCCAGGTGATCGCGGTCGATGGAGGCCTTTCGCTCTAGAGATGGTGGCCGCCAAGACGCGCGCCGAGGTGCGGATTGCGGGAGGGAAGCTGCCCCCGATCCCCCTGCCGACCAACTGTCCCGGTTGCGGCGTGGGCTTGGACCATGAGGAGCTCCGAAGACATACCTACGTCTGTAACTGCGGCCATCATTTCCGGCTGGGCGCCGACGCCTGGCTTGCGCTGATCGCCGATCGCGGTTCCTGGAACGAGCGCTACGGCGACGTTCGCTCTCACGACCTCCTCAACTGGAAGGTGCCCAAGCCCTACCTGGAAACACTCGAACAGCTGCGGGATGAGGGCCTGAACGAAGCCGTGCGCACCGGGACGTGCACCCTCGCGGGCCGCAACATATGGGTGGCCGTTTTCGACTTCCGCTTCGTCGGCGGAACGCTTTCCATCGTGGCGGGAGAGCGCTTGGCGCGAGGCATGGAGCAGGCCGCTGCCTCCGGACTGCCGTACGTTCTGATCGCCGCATCGGGTGGCGCTCGGATGCAGGAGGGGGTGCTGGCGCTCATGCAGATGGCCAAGGTCAACGCGGCCGTCGGGCGCCTCGATGTCGCGCGTGTGCCCTTTTTCTCCGTCCTCACGGATCCAACGTTCGGCGGGACCGCCGCGTCGCTGGCGCTGCTGGGCGACATCAACATCGCCGAACCCGGCGCCTCCATCGGCTTCACCGGGCCGCGCGTGATCAAGCAGGCGACCTATGCGGATCTGCCCGCGGGATTCCAGAGCGCGGACTTCCAGCTCGCACGCGGACAGGTCGACATGGTGGTGCCGCGACCTGAGCTTCGGCGCCTGCTGGCTCACCTTCTCGAGGTGTATCCGTGACGACCCATGGGCGCCGTCCGGACGAGACGACGCTGACGGTCTGGCAGGTGGTCGAGCTGGCTCGACATCCCGACCGCCCCTACTCGCTCGATTACATCAGGCGGATGGCGCCGGACTTTATTGAGCTGCACGGCGACAGGATCTCAGGGGACGATCCGGCGCTGACCGGCGGGATCGGAACCTGGCATGGCCGCACGACCATGTTCCTTGGGCACCAAAAGGGTCGAAGCCTGAAAGAGAGGGTCGCGAGGAACTGGGGGATGATGCACCCGGAGGGCTATCGAAAGGCGATACGCCTTGCGCAGCATGCTGCCAAGTTCAACTTTCCGATCGTTTCCTTGATCGACACACCCGGCGCTTATCCCGGAGCCGGAGCTGAAGAGCGTGGTATCGCGTCGGCCATCGCGCGTGCGATCACAGAGTGGTTCCGGATTCCCGTGCCGATCGTGGCCGCGGTGATCGGTGAGGGCGGGAGCGGCGGCGCATTGGGGATGGGCGTCGCCGACCGGGTCATCATGCTCGAGAACTCGATCTACTCCGTCGCGTCGCCCGAGGCCGCCGCCTCGATCGTCTGGCGCGACAACGCGCGCAAGGTCGAGGCCGCAGAACAGCTGCAGCTCACCTCGCGTGACCTGCTCGCGATGGGCGTGGTCGAGGAGGTCGTCTCCGAGCCCGAAGGCAGCGCTCGCGCCAATTACGAGGCCACCGCCGTCGCTCTCGATGAGGCTCTGCACCGCCACCTCGTCCAGCTGCTGGCCCAGCCCACGGCGGAGCTGCTCCAGCACCGCTACGAAAGATTCCGCTATATCGACTCACTCGTGCAGGCCGAGCCGCACTTCGGCCCCAAGATCTGAGTGTCCCTGTCCGGAGGAGTCCCTGAATGAGGCTGGTAGTCCAGCGCGCGGCGTCAGGGTCTGTCACCTGGGAAGAAGGCGGGGAGAAGCACGTTGCAACCATCGGTCTCGGGCACGTGTTGTTGGTGGGTGCAGGATCCGATGACGACGAGGCAACTGTGCGGAGGCTGGCTGACAAGGTCATCGACCTGCGCGTTTTTGCCGACGAGGCGGGAAGGATGAACCTCAGCCTCGTCGACGTCCACGGCTCCGCCCTCATCGTTTCCCAGTTCACCCTGTTCGCCGACATGAGCCGCGGCCGCCGCCCCAGCCTGCTTGGGGCCGGAGACCCGAAACCGGCCGAGGAGCTCTATCTCGCGTTTGTCGAGCGATTCCGCGAACGCGGAATCGAGACCCGAACGGGAAGCTTTGGTGCGGTCATGACGGTCGCCATCGAAAATGACGGTCCCGTCACCCTGGTGCTCTCCTCCGACGATTGGCGCACTCGTGTCTGAAGGCCGGCGGGGGTACCTGCCGTACCTGGCCCTGGCGGCCCTGGCGCTGATCTGGGGCGCCTCTTTTCTCCTGATCAAAGTCGCGGTTCAAGACATGAGCCCGGCGGTGCTCCTGCTCATACGCTCGGCCTCAGGCTGCATCGCGCTGGCGGTGATCGTGAAGGCGATGGGCAGGCCCCTTCTCGGTCCAGGCTGGAGGAATCGCCTGGGCTCGTTCGCGATCATGGCGATCACAAACGCTCTGGTGCCCTGGATCGCGATCGCCTGGGGAGAACAGCGGATCTCGAGCGGCCTCGCCAGCATCCTGAACTCGACCACCACCCTGTGGACAGCGGTCCTCATCTATTGGGTGATTCCCACAGAGCGGCCGAGCAAGCTCAATTACCTCGGGGTCGTCCTCGGGTTGACGGGCGTCATCGTCCTCGTGCTTCCCGATATTTCAACCCACGGGGTGACAGGCAGCTTCTTCGGGGCCATGGCGGTCGTGGTCGCTTCCCTCTCGTACGCCGTCAATGCGATCTATCAGCGCCGAAAGATGCGAGACGTCAGCGTGTTTGACGTCAGCCTCGGACAGCTCATGTTGACTGTGCTCTTTGCGATACCCCTGGCCGCACCGTCGCTGCCGCAAGTTCACGTCGCACTCATGTCGCTGGCCGCTGTCATCGCGCTTGGTGCAGCGGGGACGGGAGTCGCTTACCTGCTCTATTACTACGTCATGAACAGGTTGGGCGCCGTGCGCGCCGCAGGTGTCACGCTGCTGGCCCCCGTGACCGCCGTGTTCTGGGGAGTGCTGCTGCTTCAGGAGGCACTCAGCCTGCCCATCGTCGTCGGAATGGGCGTCATCCTCGTGGGCATCGTGCTCACCAATCTTCGAAGGGCGGCAAACGGCGAGCCCGCTGTCGAACGCGACTCCGCCGCGGCTTGACCAGCTACCTCGAACAGCACGCGCAAGAGGTTCGCCGGGCAGCCGGTAGGATCCAGCCCTACGTCCGGCGAACTCAGAGCCTGACGACCGACCTCGACCCAGACCTGCGGCTGAAACCTGAATGCTTCCAGGTCACCGGATCGTTCAAGCCGAGAGGTGCTTTCAACGCGGTCCTTTCTCAGATGGCGCGCGAGCCTCGGCCAATCGGGGTGATCGCTGTGAGCTCCGGGAATCACGCCCAGGCCGTCGCCCTGGCGGCCCGGACCGGAGGGATCCCGGCTCTGATCCTCATCCCCGAAGATGCCAACCCCGCCAAGGTCGCCGCGACACGTTCGCTTGGCGCAGAGGTCATCCAGGCCGGCATCACGTTCGCGAACCGGGAAGAGCGCCTGCGCGAGGTCATGGCCGAGCGCGGGTTCTCGCTCGTCCACCCATTCGACGATTGGGACGTGATCCACGGCCAGGGCACGGCGGCGCTGGAGATGCTCGAGGATGCGCCCGATGTCGACGTGGTCGCGACGCCGATCGGGGGGGGCGGGCTGCTCTCAGGCAGCGCCATTGCGGCGAAGAGCCACAACGCGGCGATCAAGGTGATCGGAGTCGAACCGGTGAATGCCGACGACGCCTACCATTCTTGGAAAGCGGGCAGCATCCAGAGCCTGGCGGCCGCTCCTGCGACCATCGCGGACGGGGTGCGCACCACGGCAATCGGTGCACGGAACTTCGAGGTCATGTTCGCCAACGGCCTGGTGGACGAGATCGTCACAGTCACCGAGGATGAGATTGGGAAGGGGGTACGGATCGCCTGGACCAGGTTTCACATCGCGCTCGAGCCGACCGGGGCGCTGCCGCTGGCCGCCTACCTCGCCGGTAAGCTGCCAAACGGCCGCGCCGGCCTGATCCTGAGCGGCGGCAACGCCAATCTGGAGACGGTGGCTACACTGCTCCGCACCCAATGATCCCCGTCAAAGACGTGATGACGACCAACGTGACCACCTTCAACGAGGACACGCCAGTCGAGGAGATCGCGCTGACGCTCACCTCCAAGCGGATCACGGGCGGCCCGGTGGTCTCGCCCGAAGGACAGGTGGTCGGGATCGTGTCGGAGACGGATGTCTTCTCCAAGAAGGGCAAGGTCGCGCGCGACATCATGAGCCAGCACGTGATCACGGTCAGCCCGGACACCGGCATCGACGAGGCGGCGCGCCTGCTCGTCGGTGAGCGCATCCGGCGCGTCCCCGTCGTCAAGAGGGGAAAGATGGTCGGGCTCCTCAGCCGTTCGGACGTGCTCGACTTCTTTGCCACCACGCGCTGGACCTGCAATGTCTGCGGGCGCTGGGAGCGTGGCCTCGAGCAACCGGAACGCTGCTTTTCGTGCTCCAGCACCGACATCCGTCTGGAGCGCGCCGATCCTGGTCACTGACGGGTCGAATCGCCTGTCGCTAAAGGCTCAGAGCTTCACAGAATCGGTCATCCGCGAGATGACCCGCTTGAATCTCTCGCTCAACGGCCCGGACCGCGCCATCAACTTCGCCCAGGGCTTTCCGGATTTCCCGACCGATGAGCGCATCGTGGAGGCCGCCGCAAAAGCCTTGCGAGACGGATTCAATCAGTACGCCACGACGTGGGGTGCTCCCCAGCTGCGGGCTGCGATCGCTCACAACCAGTCAGTCGCCTGGGGCAGAGACGTGGATGACGAGACGGAGGTCACGGTGTCCTGTGGCGCAACGGAGGCGATGATCGCAGCCATGCTCGCCGCGGTCGACCCCGGCGATGAGGTGGTGATCTTCGAACCTTATTACGAGAACTATGGCCCCGACTGCATCATCAGCGGTACCGTTCCACGTTATGTGACCTTGCGCCCCCCGAGCTGGTCGTTCGACCCTGACGAGCTGCGTCGCGCATTCACCAGTAAGACGCGAGCCATCGTCGTCAATACTCCCCACAACCCCACCGGGAAGGTTTTCTCGCGAACTGAGCTGGAGCAAATCGCCGAGCTGTGCATCGAGCACGGGGCGATAGCGATCACGGACGAGATCTACGAGCACCTCGTCTATCACGGCGATCACATCAGCATCGCCACGCTGCCAGGCATGGCCGATCGCACGATCACCATCAGTGGAGCCAGCAAGACGTTTTCCGTCACTGGCTGGCGAGTGGGCTGGCTGATCGCACCCCCTGCGCTGACGGCCGGCATTCGCAAGGTGCACGACTTCCTCACCGTCGGCGCGGCGCACCCGCTCCAGATCGCAGTCGCAGCCGCCCTCGAGCTCCCGGCTTCGTTCTACGTCGAGCTGCTTGGTGACTATCGGGAACGAAGGGACGCGATGTTGACCGGGCTCAATGAATGTGGTTTCGAAGCTACAGCTCCCGACGGCGCCTATTACGTCATGGCGGGTATTGGTTCGTTCGGCCATGGCGACGACACCGCGATGGCGCGGCTTCTGATCGAGAAGGTGGCCGTCGCCACGGTGCCGGGCTCGAGCTTTTTCCACGACCCCGACGAGGGCAGAGGTCACCTGCGCTTCAGCTTCCCCAAGCGGATCGAGACCATCGAGCGGGGGATGCAGGCGCTGCGCGCAATCAGGCGTTAACAACCAGGGTTTTCCAATCCAGCCGCGTGGCCTAGCTTGGCGCCATGCGCAACCTGCTTCGAAAGCCGCTTCCCTGGATGGTGCTTGCCGAGTGCGCGGTCGTCGCAGCGCTCGTCCTGGTGGCCTGGCATTTGATCGTCGACGCACCCGCGCGGGTGGTTCCTCTGACTCCATCGGCCTCCCCACGCGCGAACGCCAGGGACGGCTTCGGCCCCGTCTCGACATACGTGACGGGACAGGCGAAGCCCCCTACCCACAGCGTCTTCCCAGGCCTCAACGTCGATCCAGGGTTCTGGCGGCTGCGGCTTGCCGACCTGAACCGTGCCCAGACGGCTTTTGAGCGCCTCCAATGGAATCTGGTGCACGCGTTGATGGACGCCGCTCACCGCTACATGAATTCCGTCGTGTTGCCTTCGATCGCTCACGCGGAGCGACGTGCGGCCTAGGTCGTCACATATTCATTTGCAAAACGATCCGTCTTCGCCTAGTTATCGCTCGCTGCACTTGCCAGCGCTGAGCGCATCAGTTCCGACAGGGTGGGGTAGGCGTGCATCATGTTCGCAACCACCTTGACGTGGGTCCGCGCCGCCATCATCGCTGCAGCTTCGTGGATCATGTCGCCGGCGTTCTCGGACACGATGTGGCAGCCGAGAAGCTCGC
The DNA here is from genome assembly GCA_030948325.1 of Candidatus Dormiibacterota bacterium. Next base: position 2,293 of record JALZAL010000134.1, on the reverse strand, counting down.
CGGTCCTGGCGTCAGCCACGCACTTGACGTGCCCACGCTCGAGGCCGTCGATCTGCGCCTTTTCAGCATCGGCCACGCGTGCGAATCCGATCCTCACCTTTCGTCCGCTCTTCCGCGCCGCCGCCTCGGTGACGCCGACCGATGCCACCTCGGGGTCGGTGAAGGTGACCCGTGGCACGATGCGCAGGTCCACCCGGACGGCGGTTCCGCGCAGGGCATTGCGTGCGGCCACTCGCCCCATCTCGGAAGCGACATGGGTGAACAGCGGACCACCGACCACGTCTCCGGCAGCCCAGGCCCACGGCCGCGACGTCCTGAGCAGGTCGTTGACCGCGATTCCCCGGCTGGACCATTCGATGCCGGCGGTGTGCAGCCCAAGAGCTTCGCCGTCGAGGGAACGGCCGACTGCGACCAGGATCTGATCCACCTCGATCGACGCGCCGCTCTCGAAGAAGATCCGTTTGACCCCGCCGGAGGCTTCGACCCTGGTCATCTTGATGCCGGTGCGGATCTCGATACCCTCCGCCTCGAACGCCGAACGGATCGCGGCCGACGTTTCAGGTTCCTCCGGAGCAAGGATGCGCGCACCGAGCTCGACCAGGGTGACCTGCACCCCAAAACGGGAAAAGATCTGCGCGAACTCGCATCCGATCGAACCGGAGCCGATCACCGCGAGCCGGGTGGGAAGGTCCTTCAGCTCGAGGATGCCCTCGTTGTCCAGGTACCCGACCTCGCTCAGCCCGGGCACCGGAGGCACCACCGGCTCGAGGCCCGCCGCGATCACGACCGACTTCGCTTCAATCTCCTCCGATCCGCCGATCAACAGCTTGCGCTCTCCTATGAACATGGCCTGGCAGGGGAAGCGCACCTCGACGCCGGCCTTCTTGAAAGGATTCGAGCCGAATCGAAGCATGTGGTCGCGAACCTGGAACGCACGCCCGATCGCGCGACGCCACTCCAGCTCGGGGGCGCTGACCTTGATGCCGTAACGGCCGGCGCCGCGGATGAGGTGAAGCAGCTTGGCGGTGCGTACGAGCGCCTTGGTCGGGACGCACCCATGGTTCGTACAGGTGCCGCCGAAGTGATTTGCCTCTGCGAGCAGGATTCGTGTTTTGCCGCCGTCTGCGACGGTGAGCGCGGCCTCAGAGCCGGCGGCGCCGCCGCCGACTATGACGAGGTCGTATGCCGGCTTGGTCGACCTAGGACTTTTCAGGTGTCATCGTGACGTTGCCGTTGAGCGTGGCCCCGTCTTCGACAGTCAGGCGGCTGACCTTGACCTCGCCGTTGAGCTTGCCCGAGCCGCCGAGCGTGAGACGTTTTCGCGCAGTCACGTTGCCGTTGACCTGGCCGCGCACGTTCACGTTCGCGCCTTCGATCGATGCTTGCACATTGGCCGTCGACTCGACCAAGACGTCGCCGGTTGCCTTTAACTCGCCCTCGACGGTGCCGTGGACCTTCAGGTCCCCGTGAATGTCGAGGCGTCCATGCAGGCTGTCGCGCGGACCGAGCGTGACGACGTTGGTGCCGCCGTTTTGCGCGGACCCGGCCGAATGAGCCGCAGACTTCTCAGCTTGGGCCATGTGGGCCTCCTCTAGTGGGTTTGATCGGGCTTCCCTACGTCCTACACAACTCTGCTGGCCGGGTCCTCTTGCGATCTCGCAATTTTCCAGACGAGGAGAGCTCTGAATTTGGACGAGCTAGCATCGTAACAGGGTGCAGTTGCACGGAGAGAAAGGAGGAGGCGCGGCGCGCGGCGATGCCGCAGCCTGTGGTTCTGCCTTGCCCACCCCGCCGTGATGGACCCGGATGCCTCTGACGAGATGACCGACCATCTGGTCGATTTCTTCGACCAGATCGCATCCTCGTACGACAGCTGGGCGGGCGGACAGCATGGGCGAGTGGCTGCCAGGTTGGTCGAGCTTGCGGCGCCAAAGAAGGGTGAGCACGCCCTCGACGTGGGCACCGGCACGGGGCTGGTGGCGCACCTGGTTGCGACTCACGTCAGCCCAGGCACGGTGATCGGCATCGACCTTTCGGACCGCATGCTTTCGATGGCACGTGCGAAGAGCGGCAAAAACCTGCAATTCCTTGGGATGGCCGCCGAGAGACTGGTCTTCCGGCCGGAGACGTTCGACCTGGTCACCATGGGCGAGGCGCTCGCCTACCTGGCCGATCCGAACGAGGCCCTGGCGGAAGCGCATCGAGTCCTTCGCGCCGGGGGCAGGATTGCCGTCTCATGTCAACGGCGGAGCCTGAGCACACGAGCCCAGGACCTCTTCTTCCAGGGACTCGC
>JALZAL010000018.1 GCA_030948325.1 Candidatus Dormiibacterota bacterium | reverse complement strand
GCCCTGGATTTACACCACTACATGCGACACGACTCGGGCGAGATTCGAACTCGCGGTCTCCTGGTCCCAAACCGGAGGCTAAGGCCTACCGTATTCGGCTCGATCTTAGCGCTGTCAAGCGAATCCGGAGCAAGTCTCTTAACTCATTGCTGCGAGCATGAGACCTTCAGGTGGGCGATTGACGGCCACGGCGCGGCACGGGTTCACGCGTAATCGGATAGTCCAGATCAGTGGAGTCACTGCCCGTTAAGAACCGGCTGGCAGTTCGTAAATTGGACTCATCCCAGAAACCGAAATGGAATCGCCGGAACCAGCGAGTCTCGTGATTACCCAAATATCGCCTCGCCCGTCGACCGTTATCGCTTGGATCCCCGGATCGAAAGTCGCTTTCGATAAGCTTTCGCAGCTCGTCGGCCCTGGACACGGCGGTGCGCCCCGGGTGCCGGGGCTTGCGGTTAATTGCGGAAAGCGATAGCTGGTATTGGCACCCGAAGATAATTCGATGTTGCCAACCCCAACGGTATTGAGCGCTAATAACGAAAACCAAACGTGGCCAGTCGTATCCGCAACCAGGTGTGAGCTGCTGGCCCCGGTGGCGTCAGCTGCCATGACAGTTGTTGCGCCACTCGATAGGTCTACAGTGCCAATGTTGGCCAGGTCATCGAGATAAACTGCTTCGCCCTTCGCGGTCAAGGTATAGTCGAGGGCATGAGTTGGCAGCAGCGTCACGGACCGGCTTACAATCTGCACCAATGCTAGAACGGGTGCCCAACTGGATCCGCTCATCATTATGCCATTGGCACTAAGCGTTCCAGCCTGAGGTACAGCCAAGCGTGTGCGTAGGTTTGCAACAAGCGGTAGTTGCAACGTGAGGTCCCACGAACCGGCTGCAGGATTGAAGCCGAAAATTGCTTGTGCGCTATGTACGGCTAACCAAATCTCGTTGTCGGGCGCGATCACGAGTGCGACCGCATTGCCGTCCAATCCATCCTGTTCCGGGTGGACTACCACTCCGCTAAGGCTTGGAAGATCCCACGACTGACTTTTCTGCGTAGCAGGATCAAATTCAACCAGCATTCGGCCCCATGCCATCCACACATTTCCGTTGGTGGCAACCGCAACCAGCCCAGCGATATATCCGTCGACGGGCAAATCTAGCGGTGTCGATACTGCGGATTTGTCGGCCACATTCAAGCGGGTTAACATCACAAAACCGGCACCGGCCGCATTGAGGTAGCGCGTCACCACCCACAGGCAATCACGCGTCGGGTCATAAGTCGCCCCACGTAGACCGGAAGGTACCCCCGGCAAGTCTGTCGGTTGCCAAGCCGCTGCCGAGCCAGCAGCCGCATTCGTGTTTACATTCGCAACTGTGCCGCAGCCGGCCACAACCACACTAGCGATGCACGCTGCCGAGGTGAAGACTAGACGTAACTTTCTCATGAGTCTCCGCAATTACCCGGTGTTCTGCCCATAGTTCTTGAGGTAGTAGTGGTTGTTGAACGTGTGCAGGTAATAAGGAACCGGCTGGTTACTGTTGTCTAGCTCTGAGGTTGCCCCGGTGCTCAATGTCGCACTCCAAACCACCCAGCCGGCAGCACCTTTTATCCTCAGCCCATTATTCGTGTTGGGATTGGAATTACCGTAGACGGTGACTGGCATTTCGATGACGCTTCCGTCTATCGAGAAGACCTCACTTGCTACGACCGGAACTCCGCTGCCTGGCAAAGTACACGTGTCATTCTCGAATGTGCTGTAGTTGAAGTACACGTACCAGCAGCCAGATGGCAGGGTGTATTCGATCCGATAGACGATTGCCGAGCTGAAGCCGAGCGATCCGTCGTCGAAGAACCCGTACGTGTTAGACGCTGCGTCGTAAAACTCGTCGTAGTGACCCAAAACACCGGACGTGCGACAGAAGCTTCCTCCGCAGCCCGCGTACCAGCCCTCCTGGACCCAACTTGACAACCCTGTTATTGGGTTCGGTGTATCGGCGAAGCTTATGTTCACCCACCCGGCGCTGTGATTTTGGGTTGGCGTCGTGCCAAGGTTCGGGTAATGGGTCGGACTGAAAATCTCTCCGTCAACTCCGACCCAACCGTGGTAGGCATAGTCTTGGGGGCACGTGGGTGGGTGATAGAAGCCTCCATGCCCCGACTGAGCAGTCCATTGCATTGACCAGACGTAATTGCCCACAGGGCACGTGGCTGCTGACACCACCGGTGCCGCAACGATACCAATCGCGCCTGAGATTGATGCAGTCAATACGCCCGCCAGAAGTCGACGCTTTGTTGACATATCAGGCTCGCGCTCCAGTCTCTCCTTCAACCAATGCGGTGTCAAGTGCTGAATTAACGCTATTGGATAGCAATTGGTAACAAGGCAGCGCTAGAAGCCGACGAATCAGCCTGCTGCGCCCTTCTGAATAGCCGGCTCAATGGCAGACGACAACCGGACGTCAGGGTTCAGATACTCAGCTTCCGCTGGACCCCACGATTCGGAAGCTAATTACCCCTTCGAGTGAAAGGTCCAAGGCCTGGCAGACTGCATTAAGCGTTCCGAAGGTTGGCCGCCGCCGACCCGCGAACATATCGCATAACGTTCCCTCGTCGACGTGGGCGGTCGTCGCAAGGTCCCGGCGGGTCCAGCCCCGAAGGATCCGGGCTCGATCGATCGCGCCAGCATCGACCGACCATTCCAGCGCCTGCACACTCATCGTCTCCGATCTCGCTTTGTGAGGACCAGCTCCCGGAAATCTCGGCCCGTAGCGTCCATGTACTCCCCCACCCGCAGGCGTGACACCAACATCGCCAGGTCGAGGTCGCTCACGCCCGAGACGGCCGCGAGAGAACTCGCGTAGCCGGTAAGTCCACGGACGAGTACCAACTCGTCGTGGTCCCGGATTCGCTTACGCACTAGTGGGCTCCACGCGACTCCGGTTTGCGCACGCGTCAGTTGCGACCACGCGTCGGTAACCGGCCAACGCGTGCGCGTCCCCTCAGCTCTTGGCTCACGTAAGGAAAGCCACCGCATCGAGTAAGCCCATAGGCCCTGCCGCTGTTCGAGAACGTCCTCTGGCTGGTTCAGTGAGCATTCCGCCAGTACCCCGCGCCGCAGCTGGAACTCCAGCCGCCATACCGGTGCGGCCGGATCAAGCCGGTCACCCCAGACCTCGTGCATCCAAGCTTTCCCGGAGCGCGCGATCTCCAGACTCTTGTCATACAGCCTGGCAACCATCGCCTCGCGCCCGAAAGTGAAGCCCGTGAAGCGACGGCCATCATGGTGGACGGCGATGTGGGACGTGTTCCGACGGCTCCTAGTGACAAAGCGGTCGTATTCATCGGATCGCGGCACCCAACCCTGGAAGTCAGCGTAGATGTCTACTCGCGAGCAAACCGTTTTATCTACCTGGACAACGATCAGCGTTACGACGAATGACTTGAGTTCGCCCAGCGCGTTGAGAGGGCCCACTTCATGGATGAACTCGCTCGCAAGCCGTGCATACACGGCTGGCAGGCTCCGGCCTCGACCGAGGAAAACATCGAAGTCACCGCAGCGCAGCCAGTATCGGTAGCTGCCCCACCCTGTCGGCTGCACCAACGCCTTGCGGCCATCGGCCGCAATAAGCAGCTGCGCCTGGCCACTCTCCTGCGCTCTCACCTTCAGAAGTTCAATGCCGTCAAGCCGTGCGGTGTCCACCTCGCCCATGAAGGAGACGTAGAGCGAGTCGATGCCCGCGGCGAGCACCTTGACCGAGCTCGTCAGAGCCTCAACTCTGTTTTTTGGCGGTCCTCTGTTAGGGGACCCGGACCGCCGGCATCGAACAACAGCGTCACTGGCTTGCGTCTGCTGCTGTGCGGGGTCAGCCGCGCCGCGCCGCCCGTCAATGCCCTTCGGCCACAGATCGGCCCGGTCGCGCGTTGCGTTACGCGCATGAATGCGCGCACGCGCTGCAGCCTGCCTGCGGCCGAGCGTACCGCCAGGGGCCGCGTCGCGACTTTCCCGCCCGTCAGCGTCGCAGCCCGCTCGCTATCTCCGATCTCATCGTCCAAGGACCTAGGTGACATCGCGCTCAATGACACCACCGGCTTAAGGGACGTCTCAACCACGTCTCGGGACGACTTGGGACGACTTCAGACGTCCTAGACGTCCCCAGGCATCCTAACTGCGCTGCCGCGACCATCACTATCATCGGCGTCAGCAAATCAGTCAGAGCGGGACGTTCCAACCTCGTTGCGGGACGTTTCCAAACGTCCCAAACGTCCCGCCGACATCGACGGGCTAGGTGACCTTCGCAACCTAAGTAAGCCATCGCTGTCCAGCACAACAGTCCAAACGGGACGTTTCAACGGCGTCCTCGGACGTTTTACCGGCGTTTCAAAACGTCGCAAAACGTCCGGAATGCGGTGCGGCCGACGGCGGGATCCCGGCGATGCCCGGTCGAATCGCCTGATCGACTACGGCCTAGACCCTCTGCCTATGACGGGACCACCGACTCACGCGCAGCACATGGGCTACCACTCCTAGAACCACGAGAGCACTGCATCGCTATCAGAGTCGGACTGGTGAAGTTGGAAGTCTGCCATGCCCACAGAATCAGACTCAGCAAGCCGAAAAGACTAATCCCTTCTAAGGCCAAGCCCACCCCATCGAGCCAATCCACAAGTCCTCGCAGCCGTGCCGACAACACACCGAGCCCGAACACCATGACACCGGCCAAACCTATGGCCGCCGGAAGAGGAATCGGCACGAAGCTCAAATTACTACCGACCGGCTCTCCGCGGACGATCAGGGCCCATTACGATCAGGTTTGCCCAATCCTGCGGCGGAGGCCACAAACACTCGGCGGACGGCGTCACGACCATTCCGTTGCAGGGTTGCTGGCGATCAGCTCTAGCCAGTCTGCTCGCGGGCCCAGGTCTCGTTCGGTAGCTAGCCGAACATAGCGTTGCAGCATTCCGTAGTCCGAGTGTCCCATCGCCGCCCGCAGGTGTTCGAAGTTCCAGCCCAGCTTTGCCGCGACTGTTGCGAACGTGTGCCTGAACGCGTGCGCATGCACCCGGAATCCCGCGCGCTCCGTGAGCCGGTCCATCATCGACTTGATCCCTGGCCCCTGGTACGGCGCGCCGTGGCCATTGATGAGCAGCTGCGACAGGTCAGTCTCAGGCCGGTGGCGCGCCTCATATCGCTTGATCGCCGCCGCCAGCTTTGGCGTGATCGGCACCCGCCTCGACTTCCGGCCCTTGGCGCCGGCGTCCCAGCGCACCCGGAGCTCGACCCGCCCCCTCCCCAGTGAATCGGTCATCACGTCAGACAGCCCATCCGGGCCCAGGACTGCCAGCCCGCAGATCTCTGCGCGCCGCAACCCGGAGCCGACCAGGATCCGCACCACCAGGTCCTCCGTCGGCACCGCCGGGTTGCAGGCGGCAAGCACCTTCCGCAGCTGGGCGATGTGGTAGACCGTCGGCTCCTTGTCGGGCACCCTCGGCGCTGTGAGCTCGAGGATGCGGCCGTCGACGTGGTAGCCCTCGCGCCTGGCCCAGCGCAGGAAGCAGAGAATCGCCCGGTGCGACTCCAGGATCGTCTTCGGCTGCAGAGGCTGGCCATGCCGCCGCCCTGGCCTCGTCGCCAGCTGGGCGCGGTAGACGCGCAGACGAGAGACGTCCAACGCCTCGAATCTGTCCAGCCCGTCGGCCTCCGCCCATCTCAGGAACGGCAGGACCATCTCGTCGTAGTACTCCAGCGTCCTCGGCGAGACCAGCATCCCCTGGCGATCGAGGCGGAAGTGCTCGTAGGCGGCGAGGAGCGGCGGCTGCCGCCGCGTTGGGCTCGGGACACCGCTGGAAAGGACGCTGACTGTCTGGTTCACCCTGTGCATATTTCCCCACCATGAGACTGGTAGGCAATGCCCCAAGTCTCTTAACTCGGCAGGTTCCAGGGGTTTTCCACAGGCATTCCAACCCCGCGCCCAGTGCGTTCCAATCCGGCCAAAACAAGATCAGAATCGGCCGTTTTCGGCGCTCAGAAACGTGTTGGTCGGGCGGGCGAGATTCGAACTCGCGGTCTCCTGGTCCCAAACCAGGCGCTTTGCCGAGCTAAGCTACCGCCCGCTCACCGGAATGATTCAAACAGACAGGCGCTCGAGCGCGCCCGAGGCGAGCAGCGCTCGCACTGCGGCTCCCCTATGGCTGTAGCGGTGCTTTTCCTCCGGCGACATCTCGCCGAAAGTCCTGCTGAGCTCTGGAACAAGGAAGATCGGGTCATATCCAAACCCCGCCTCGCCACGCCACTCGGGGATGATCTCACCCCGGCACTCCCCCTCGAAGAGCTCGGTGGTCCGACCCGGCGCTGCCAGAGCGATGGTGCACACAAAACGCGCCAACCAGGGTCTCGGGTGTCCGTTCAATCGCCTGAGCAGCTCCTCGGTTCTGTCCTTCTGCGTCGGACCCAAGCGCGCAGATCGAATCCCTGGAAAGCCGCCCAGTGCATCCACCTCGAGCCCCGCATCGTCGCCCAGCGATGGCAGGCCTGAGCGGGCCACTGCTGCCTCGGCCTTCAGACGCGCGTTCTCGGCGTAGGTCTCCCCCACCTCCTCCACCTCCGTATCGAACGCGATCAGCTCGACCGCAGCTCCGGCCAGCAGGTCGCGGTACTCCCGCAGCTTGCCGGCGTTTCCTGAAGCGATGACCAGCCGGCGGCGCTCAGCCAAGTGAGGAAAGCGGGGCCGCGGAAGATCCGTCAGCCATCCTTCACAGCACCGCTAACGCACGCTTTTGCTGAACGATCAGCTCATTGATCCCCTTGTGGGCAAGCGCAATCATCGCGTCCAGCTCCGTGCGCGTGTAGGGCGCGCCCTCGGCAGTGGCCTGCAGCTCGACCAGCCTTCCGTCCTCCGTCATCACGCAGTTGAGATCGGTCGAAGCCTGGAAGTCCTCTGTGTAGTCGAGGTCCAGCATCGGCGTGCCTTGGACGATGCCGCAGCTGACTGCTGCCAGGTACTGGCGGATCGGCAGCTGATCCATCATCCGCGCGTCCTTCATCCGCTTGACGGCCATGTACAACGCCGCAAAGGCTCCCGTGATCGAAGCGGTGCGAGTGCCACCGTCGGCTTGCAGCACATCGCAATCGAGGGTGATGGTCCTCTCGCCGATCTTTGACATGTTCACAGCGGCGCGCAAAGAGCGCCCGATCAAGCGCTGGATCTCATGAGTGCGGCCGCCGAGGCGGCCCTGGATCGATTCCCTCGTACCGCGATCGTGAGTGGAGCGCGGAAGCATCGAATACTCCGCGGTTATCCAGCCCTGGCCGCTGCCGCGGCGATGTGGGGGAACACGATCCTCGACGGTGGCGGTGATCCAGACTCGCGTACGGCCCATCTCGATCAGGCAGGAGCCTTCAGCGTGCACGTTGACGCCTAGCTCGATCTTCAGAGGTCGCAGCTGGTCCGGCTGGCGGCCGTCGGGACGCGAGGCTTCGGTCATCGTCCGCTTAGTTTGAGGACAAGGGCCGACCCTTCGTAGAAAACGTATAAGGGCACGAACATGATCAGCGGGGTCAGCGGGTCCACCCCCGGGGTCAGGAAGTTGGCGATGAGGGCCAATCCTATGAACCACCATGGCCTGTTTTTGTACAACCAGCGCGAGCTGACAATGCGCAGCATCCCGAGCACGACGAGCACCACGGGTAGCTCAAACACCAGGCCGAACCCGATGACCATCGTGAGGATGAAGCCGATGAGCTCTGAGATGTCCGGGAGATAGACGACGTGGGCGGGCGCGAAGGCATCAAGAACGCGGATGTAGAGAGGTAGCGCATACACCGCGGCAGCCACGCCCAGCCCGAAGAAGAAGATGGTGGCGACGATCAGCGGCAGCGTGAGTCTGCGCTCGTGCTTATGCAGGCCAGGGCTGACAAACCACCAGATCTGCTGAATCACGACCGGCGCGGCAAGCACCAGGCCGACGTACAACGCCACCTGAAGCTCGGTGATGATTCCCCCGGCCGGGTGGAGGTAGATCGCCTGGCCGACTCCAGCCCTCGCGACGAGAAAGCTGAGCACCTTGCCCGATACGAAGAACGCGGCGATTGTGGTCACGGCCCACGCGGCGAGCGAGATGATGAGCGCCCTTCGCAGTGCCTCTAGGTGCTCGATCACCGTCATTTGCGGCTCCTCGACCGGCGCGGGCGAGCGCGGGGCGCGCCGAAGGACCCTGTCTACAAGGGCCACGGGACGAGCCTTAGCTGTGGGACGAGGAGGTGGACTCCTGGCCTGCGGCTGGGGCGCTGTCGGCTGTGGGT
>JALZAL010000012.1 GCA_030948325.1 Candidatus Dormiibacterota bacterium | reverse complement strand
AGTCGACGAGTATGAAAAGACCGCCGAGCAGGCCGAAGAAGGGGTGCAGTGCCTGCGATGACACGTTCACCACCCCACCGCCCTCGGGGTATCTCCAGGCCACCTCGGCGTACTTGACGCACAGGAGAATGAAGACGAACAGCGTCATGAGGACGAAGATCGCGGCGCGCGCGCCGAACTGTCCGTACAGGATCCCAGGGACGTAGTAGACGGACGTGCCGATGTCGGCGAAAACGACAGCCCAGCAGAGGAAAGGGCCCAGCTGTCCGCCGCGGAGCTTGATCCGCCTGCGGGCCGGCACCAAGACGTTGCTCAATTGTGGATCCTGACGCGCTGGTCGGTGAGGTGTCGCCGCAGGCCGTCGAGCTCGGTCCGGACTTGGTTCAGCGATCGCTGCGCCGCGCGGTCGTCCAGTTCCATGTAGGCGACAGCGGCCAGGTAGACGTCGGCCCTTTCAAGCTGACGGATCGCGGCTCGGAGGACTTGGCGTTGTTCGCGTTCGGTCCGTTGCGCCGGCAGCTGGACGATAGCGTTGCGCATGTCCTCAACCTAGGTCGCCGCATGTGAGAAGCCCGTTTGGTGAAGGCCACGGGCCGTATGAACTTCGTATGGATGTGCACCCGATCCTTTAACCTCGGCTCCGATGAGCCCGGACTCCGTCGCTCGGAAGGGCCGCCGCCCCGGCGATCTGCGAGTCGTCCTCCGCCGCCCCACCAAGCTGCCGCGCACGCTTGGCGCGCCTTCTCTCTTCGCCGCGTGCTACGGCAACGTCGGCTCGAGCATCTACTACGCGCTCGGCGTCACCGCGGCTTTTGCATTGGGGCTCACTCCCCTCGCGCTCATCCTCGCCGGATTCATCTTCGTCACCACAGCACTCAACTACGCGGAGGGAACGGCGGCTCTGCCGCACGCGGGCGGGAGCTCAAGCTTCGCCCGCCGTGCCTTCAACGGACCGATCGGGTTCCTGGTCGGGTGGGTCCAACTCCTCAACTACACGGCGACCGTTTCCATCTCCGCGTACTTCGCGATCAGCTACCTCGGCATCTTCGGCAAGTACGTGCCCTTTATCCAGACGCTGAAGACTGAAAACGAATGGCACGTCGCCGCCACCATCGTCCTGATCTGCGCCCTGATCGTCCTGAACGTGGTCGGCATACACGAGTCGAGCATCCTCAACCTGGTGCTGGCCTTCGTCGACCTGGTGACCCAGTTCGTCCTGGTCATCCTGGGCGTCGTGCTCCTGCTCAGAATCCGCGACGTGTTGAACAACATCCACCTGGGTGTGGCACCGACATGGGGCAACTTCCTGGCATCAGTGTCGATCGCGATGGTCAGCTACACAGGCATCGAAACGATCTCCAACCTGTCCGAGGAGGCGAAGAACCCAGGCAGGTCGGTGCCACGCGCGACCTTCTGGGTGATCGCCGCCGTGCTCTTTGTATCCGCGTTCCTGCCTACCATCGGCGTGAGCGTGTTCCCGGTTTACGTGGACCCGCACACACACGCTTTCGTGACCGACCTTGGAACGAAGTGGAAGGCTGACCCGGTGTCCGGGATCGTCACCGTTGGCTTCGCCAACATCGGCCTCCAGGGGTTGGCATTTTGGTCCGGTATCTGGGTTGGCTTTCTCGCCTTCACGATCCTGGTCATCGCCACCAACGCCGGGCTGATAGGCATCTCACGGCTCAGCTACTCGCTGGCCGGCGCCGACGTCCTTCCTCGAGTATTCGGAACCCTTCACCCGCGATTCAAGACGCCCTACGTCTCGATCGTCGTCTTCGGGCTGGCAGCGGGGCTGCTGGTGCTGCCGGGGATCCTGGTCGGCAGCTCAGAGATCGATCTCATGAGCGCGGTCTACTCCCTGGCGGCGACCTTCGCTTTCTGCTCAGCGCACCTTTCGGTCATGCGGCTGCGATTCGTGGAACCGGACCTGTACCGGCCCTACCGGATGCCCGGCAACATCAAGTTCGGCCGCGACAGCATTCCCATACTCTCTGTGGTCGGCGCTATTGCGATCGGAACGGTGTTCACGCAGCTGATGTTCCAGAACATCTCCAACTCGACGTTCATCTACCTCGGTTGGCTGGTGCTCGGCGTCATCAGCTTCGTCCTCTACAGAAACCATCGCAAGCAGCCACTCTGGGAGCCGCTCGAGGAGCCTCCACCACCCGACCGCGAAGTCGAGCATCTGCCGCCAGAACCGCTTCCACACGCGGCCCGGTACCGGATCGGCCGTCGAGAGCGGGTCGCGGCCCATGCGGCGGCCACCCGCGCAGCCCACCCTCGCCCTCGCCACCGCAGCTGGCGGCTCGGCTGGGAGCTGT
>JALZAL010000011.1 GCA_030948325.1 Candidatus Dormiibacterota bacterium | reverse complement strand
AGTCGACGAGTATGAAAAGACCGCCGAGCAGGCCGAAGAAGGGGTGCAGTGCCTGCGATGACACGTTCACCACCCCACCGCCCTCGGGGTATCTCCAGGCCACCTCGGCGTACTTGACGCACAGGAGGATGAAGACGAACAGCGTCATGAGGACGAAGATCGCGGCGCGTGCGCCGAACTGTCCGTACAGGATCCCAGGGACGTAGTAGACGGACGTGCCGATGTCGGCGAACACGACAGCCCAGCAGAGGAAAGGGCCCAGCTGGCCGCCGCGGAGCTTGATCCGCCTGCGGGCTGGGGTCACCACGCGGCTCAACCTCCGGCCCAGGCCCGTTGTTCACCCAGGAGGCGCCGCAAGGTGTCGAGATCCGCGCGCAGCTGGCGGACGATCCGCTCGGCGGCCCGATCGTCAAGGTCCATGTGGGCGACCGCCGCCACGTAAATCTCCGCGCGTTCGACCTGGCGGATGGCTGCCCGGAGGACCTGGCGCCGTTCACCTGTGGTTCGGTGCTCCGGAAGTTGGACGATGGCATTGCGCATGACTCCAACCTAGGTCGGCGTGTGTGAGGAGCCCGTTTGAGAGAAGCCACCTGCTGTATGGATTTCGTATGGGTGTCCACCCGATCCTTTAACCTCGGCACCGATGAGCCCGGACTCAGTCGCCCGCAAGGGCCGCCGCCCCGGCGATCTGCGAGTCGTCGTCCGCCGCCCCACCAAGCTGCCGCGCACGCTTGGCGCGCCCTCTCTTTTCGCGGCGTGCTACGGCAACGTCGGCTCGAGCATCTACTACGCGCTCGGCGTCACCGCGGCTTTTGCCCTGGGCCTTACTCCCGTCGCCCTGATCCTCGCCGGATTCATCTTCGTGACCACCGCCCTCAACTACGCGGAGGGAACGGCCGCCCTGCCGCATGCGGGCGGGAGCTCAAGCTTCGCCCGCCGCGCCTTCAACGGACCGATCGGGTTCCTGGTCGGGTGGGTCCAGCTCCTCAACTACACGGCGACCGTTTCCATCTCCGCGTACTTCGCGATCAGCTACCTCGGCATCTTCGGCAAGTACGTGCCCTTCATCCAGACGCTGAAGACTGAAAACGAATGGCACGTCGCCGCCACCATCGTCCTGATCTGCGCCCTGATCGTCCTGAACGTGGTCGGCATCCACGAGTCAAGCATCCTGAACCTGGTCCTGGCATTCGTCGATCTGGTCACGCAGTTCGTGCTGGTCATCCTCGGGATCGTCGTCCTGCTCAAAATCCGCACTGTCATCGACAACATCCGCCTGGGCGTCGCGCCCACGTGGGGCAACTTTCTCGCGTCGGTGTCGATTGCGATGGTCAGCTATACGGGCATCGAGACCATCTCCAACCTCTCAGAGGAGGCCAAGAATCCAGGCAAGTCGGTGCCACGCGCCACCTTCTGGGTCATCGCAGCCGTGCTCTTCGTGTCAGCCTTTCTGCCCACGATCGGGATGAGTGTCTTCCCGGTTCAGGTGCAAAACGGCATGTTCACCACCGACCTGGGAACGATTTGGAAAGCGGACCCGGTGTCCGGGATCGTGACTGTCGGCTTCGCTCACGCTGGTCTCCAGACGCTCGCGTTTTGGTCTGGCCTCTGGGTTGGCTTTCTCGCCTTCACGATCCTGGTGATCGCCACCAACGCCGGGTTGATCGGCATCTCGCGCCTCGGCTATTCGCTGGCTGGCGCCGACGTCCTTCCGAAAGTATTCGGTGCCTTGCACCCGCGATTCAAGACGCCTTATCTTTCGATCGTAGTCTTCGGGCTGGCAGCGGGGCTGCTGGTGTTGCCGGGGATCCTGGTCGGCAGCTCAGAGATCGACCTGATGAGCGCGGTCTACTCCCTCGCAGCGACCTTCGCTTTCTGCTCAGCACACCTTTCGGTCATGCGGCTGCGATTCGTGGAACCGGACCTGTACAGGCCCTACAGGATGCCCGGCAACATCAAGTTCGGCCGCGACAGCATTCCCATCTTGTCTGTGGTCGGCGCAATCGCGATCGGAACGGTGTTCACGCAGTTGATGTTCCAGAACATCTCCAACTCGACGTTCATCTACCTCGGTTGGCTGGTGCTCGGCGTCATCAGCTTCGTCCTCTACCGAAACCATCGCAAGCAGCCACTCTGGGAGCCGCTCGAGGAGCCTCCACCACCCGACCGCGAGGTCGAGCATCTGCCGCCGGAACCGCTTCCACACGCGGCCCGGTACCGGATCGGCCGTCGAGAGCGGGTCGCGGCCCATGCGGCGGCCACCCGCGCAGCCCACCCTCGCCCTCGCCACCGCAGCTGGCGGCTCGGCTGGGAGCTGT
>JALZAL010000126.1 GCA_030948325.1 Candidatus Dormiibacterota bacterium | reverse complement strand
CCGGTGGCCATGCATTGGCACGAGTTCTACGAGCTCTTCCTGACGATCTCGGGCTCCGGCAAGCATGTGGTCAACGGCAACGCCTCGGAGCTGGTTCGTGGTGTGATCGTCCTGCTCACCCCTGCGGATTTCCATCGGGTAGCACCAGAACCGGGCGCGCAGCTAGAGCTCTTTGATGTGGTCTTCTCCGGCGACTCGCTGGACGGCGAGGTGCGGAGCCTGCTCCTCGGGGCTCGGGGGCCCCAGCAGGCACTGCTCGAGGGACCGCTGTTGGAGGAGACGGAGGCTGACTTCCGTCGCCTCTGGAGGGAGGCAAATGAGCGGCAGCCGGGTCACAGGCGCGTTATCCAGGGCGCTTTGGAACGGGTCCTCATCGGGCTGGCCCGGGAGCAAACTGCGCATGACGACAGTCTCCGGACGAGGCGTGACAGCCGGCGGAAAGTACAGGAAGCAGTCGCGTACCTCCACCACCACTTTCGCGAGCCACTTACCCTAGCGGCGGTCGCGACGGAGGCTGACCTGTCGCGGCAGTATTTCAGCGAGCGCTTCCACCAGACCACGGGCACGCCATTCCAGACTTACATACGCAACTTGCGGCTTCGTTTCGCCTGCTCGCTGCTCCAGGTGTCAGACCTGCCGGTGACCGAGATCTGCTTCGCTTCTGGATTTTCGAACCTCGCCCACTTCGAGCGTAGCTTTAAGCAGACCTTCGGGCGGTCGCCTCGAGCTTACCGAGAAGCGCCCAATTTCCTTCGCGATCGCGAGGATTCGGCGGCGGGTCTCCTCCGTGACGCCGCGCCGACCGTTGAGTGCATGGGATACGGCTCCAATCGATACCTGAGCCGCTCGCGCGACCTCTTCGATGGTGGGCCGCCGTCGGCGCTCACGCCGCTCTGGAGCCTCGCTCCTGAACCTCCTTGATGTGGCCGCTCAGGCTATCAGCCAGGTCTTGACAAGTGAACTTAAATTGAGCGCTGCATTTGTGGAGCGAGTAGAGGCGCGGCCGTGCGCACTGTTGCCGGTGACCAACGCGGCCAGGACGCCGCGGGAGGTTTTGTGGTGAAAGGCATCCGTTGGCGTTTTGTGGGCGAAATGATGATTGCTGCCCTCGCCCTGGCAGCGTGCGGACTCGGCGGCCAAAGCAACGCCTCCAACAACACGAAGGGTCCGATCAAGATCTGGTACTCCAACAACGCTCAGGAGGTGCAATGGGGCGCAGCGATGGTCAGCGCCTGGAACCAACAGCATCCCAAGGAGCAAGTCTCGGGCGAGCAGATCCCGGCCGGTAAGACCTCGGAGGAGGTGATAGGTGCCGCCATCACCGCCGGCACCACGCCCTGCCTGATCTACAACACCGCTCCTGCCGCCGTGCTTCAATTCCAGAAGCAAGGCGGCTTGGTGGATCTGAGTCAGTTCTCGGGCGCCAACTCCTTCATCGAATCGCGGACCGGGGCCAGGGCCAAGCAGTACCGGTCACCCGACGGCGGCTACTACCAGATGCCTTGGAAGACCAATCCGGTGATGATCTTCTACAACAAGGACCTGTTTCAGAAGGCAGGACTCGATCCGGAGCACCCGCAGCTGAACACCTACGACCAGTTCCTGACTACGTCCGAGCAGCTGGTCGCCAAGGGCGTCCGGGCCGCGATCTGGCCGTCGCCGACCTCGGAGTTCTTCCAGCCCTGGTTCGACTACTACCCGCTTTTCATCGCCCAGACGAAGGGCAAGCAACTCGTCGAGAACGGGCAACCACAGTTCGACAACTCCGATGGCATCGCGGTCGCCCAGTTCTTGCGTCAGATGTACGCTAAGGGCCTGGCTCCCAAGGAGGCAGCCCAGGGCGACGCCTTCGGAACCGGCGAGGCCGCCATGGCCAGCTTTGGCCCCGCGGTGATCGCGCAGTATTCGAACATCCATTGGGGCGTGGTGCCCGTACCGACGAAGGACGGGGTGCCGGCCGACCAGGTCCACACCTTCTCTGATGAGAAGTCAGTCGGGATGTACTCGAGCTGCAAGAACAAGGGCACTGCCTGGGACTTTCTCGAGTTCACGATGAGCCAAGACAACGACGGCAAGTTGCTTTCGATCACGGGCCAAATGCCGATGCGTACGAACCTTCCCGCTACCTACCCCAGCTACTTTCAGGCGCACCAGGAGTACAAGGTGTTCGCCGACCAGGCGGCTCGTACCGTCGAGGTTCCGAACGTGCCGAACTCAACCGAGATCTGGCAGGAGTTTCGCAACGAATACTCGAAGGCGGTGATATTCGGCAGTGAACCGATCGATCAGGCGTTGAAGCAGGCGGCCGACAAGATCAAGCAGCTCGCCGGCAGCAAGTAAGCGAGGAGGCCTGAGTCATGGCGGCGGTCATCCAAACCAGGTCGGTCGGCGGTCGATCTCGGCTGCGCGCGATGATCGGCGAGCATCCGATCGGCTATCTCTTCGTGCTGCCCTACGTGCTCTTCCTGATCGGGATCTACGCCTACCCGCTGCTCTACTCCGTCTACATGTCGTTCTACGACTATTTTTTCGCCGCACCTGGAGCGCAGGAACAGTATCCGTTCCTGGGCCTTCAGAACTACGTCCAGGTCATTCAGGACGACCTTTTCCACATAGCCGTCCGCAACATCTTGATCTTCTGGATCATCAACGTGCCGCTGACGGCCGTGATCGCCATCGTGCTGGCTTCGGCACTAAACGGAGCGATCCCGTTCCGCGCCTTCTTCCGGGGTGCCTACTTCGTTCCCTACATCACGGCGAGCCTGGCCCTGGTCGGCGTCTGGTATTGGCTCTTCAGCCAGTACGGACTGGTGTCGAGGCTGCTGGGTCCGCTGGCGCCCAATCCTCCGTTTCTTGTCAACGCTACGTGGGCCATGGTGATGATCGCTCTCTATGTGACCTGGAAAGGACTGGGCTTCTATGTGCTGATCTACCTGGCTGCGGTCCAGAACATCCCCAAGGAGCTGTACGAAGCGGCCAAAGTCGACGGCGCGGGGCGGATTCGCAGCTTCCTTGCAGTCACTGTCCCAGGGGTCCGAACGGCGACCACTCTGGTCGTGATCCTGGCGCTGATCACGGGCGCCAACCTGTTCACCGAACCCTACCTGCTCACCAGCGGTGGGGGACCGGACAGCCAATCGCTGTCGCCGGTGTTCCTGATCTATCGCTACGGCATCGAGCAGAACCATCCCGGGTACGCCGCCGCCATCGGGGTGCTGATGGTCCTCGCGGTTCTGATCATCGCGGGGATCAGCCGCTCCGTGCTGGAAAGGGAGTAGGCCATGGCAACCATCGCCGAGGAGCACGTCGCGACCGTTCCGGATAGAAGACAAGCCCCTTACCAAGAGTGGGACGTGGGGCGGTTAGTCCGGCTCATCGCGCTCCTGATCGGAGCGGTGATCTTCATTTTCCCCTTCTATTACATGGTCATCGTGGCCTTCAAGACGCATCCGGAGATTGGTTTGACGGCGGCTATACCGACCGGGCTGTCGCTCCAGAACTACGCCACGATCAACGGCGCCATCAACCTCGGCCGTACGCTGGTGAACTCAGGCATCTTTACCGGCGGCGTGCTCCTGCTCACGCTGGTGTTCGGGCTGCTCGCCGGATACGCGCTGGCGCAGCTGCACTGGCGTGGCCGCAACGTCGTCTTCTACACGATGCTCCTGTTCCTGATCGTGCCCTTCCAGCTTCTTATGATCCCGCTCTACGTGCTGATCGCACGCGACTTCGGGCTGGCCGACAACTACCTCGGGATGATCCTCCCATTCGCGATCAACAGCACCGCAGTGTTCATCTTTCGGCAGTTCTTCCTGCAGCTGCCGCGAGAACTCTTCGAGGCGGCGCGTCTCGACGGCGCCTCCGAGCTCCAGTCCCTCATCCTCATCGTGATACCGATCACCCGGCCGGCTATCCTGACTGCGCTGCTGGTCACCTTCATCGGTCCCTGGAACGAATTCCTGTGGCCCTTCCTCATCACCAAGCAGCTAGGCCTCGAGCCGCTGGCGGTCGCGCTCGCCAATTTCATGAGCAACATCATGTCGCACGAGCCCAATCCGCCGGGGGCGCTGCTGGCGGGAGCGGTGGTGCTGGTGCTTCCAGTCGTGATCCTCTTTCTGATCTTCCAGCGGCAGTTCGTCGAATCGAGCATCGGGTCCAGCATTAAGGGTTAGCTCAGAGGAGACCAGACAATGCGTCTGCGGCCATCGCTCGGAATGGTCTCGGCCCTGCTGACGGCCGGGCGCGGTGTCGGGCGCCGAAGAGACGGCTCCCCCTACAGTTCGCGGGGCGGTGAACCTGAGCCATCTGGACGGAACACGTGGAGACGCTGACTAGCGAGGATTTGGTCAACCCGCGAGCTGTCGAGCCGTCATCTGGGCGGTGTGGACGATTCTTAGGATTGGAGGAATTATCATGGCGACCGCAACAGAGCAGGTCGAAGTCGTTCCCCGCGACTATAGTTATGTGTTCAATCTATATCGTCAGCCAATCGCACCAGTACCACCTGGCGTGGGGAACACCATCCACTGCAACGACCCCTTTGAGGGTCGCATCAGTTGCACGGGCGATCTTCCAGGCAAGACGCTGGCCCGGGCAGAGTTTCTCAACCCCCAGACTGGGGCGATCTATGTGGAGGCGCCGAGTCGGGTGACACGCTTGCAGTTCGCATAGAGAACATCGAGCCGCCACGCGATTTGCAGTGACTGTCTGAGCCCCTGTGCCGAGCCCGCTCAGCTTGTCGGTGGACCACTTGATCGAGATCGTGCTCAACACTCAGTGGCCGATCATCCGCGCCAACGCGGACGGCTGCAGCCTGCTCTGAGAGCTGCGGCGAACCGGTCCGGCTCGCCACTGACCAATGCGCCTCACCTTCCAGTTGTCCGACCCCGACGGCAACCTGATCGAGTTCGGACAGCCGGCTCTGACGCGAAAGCGCAGGCATCGGCAGGAATGGACCTTACTGTTGTGGGTGCCGGCCTCCGTGCAGTGGCGCACATCGCCACCGGCACGCGGGCGATCGTCGCATGTAGTGGTCGCTGAGCCGGCGCGACCGACGCTACATCCGCCTGGCCACGCCGCGCAGCTCCCTTCTGGCCCAAGGTGGCCAGCCCTCGGTGCGCGACGCCAGAGCCCCCTGCCAGCGCTGCACAGGGCGGGGCGGTTACATGAGTCGGCGTGCGTCATGTGCGCTGGATCGGTGGCGCGACAGGCGCCGGGAATGCGACTGCGGCGCGCAAGTTCGCGCACCGCTACAGGCTGCGCCCGTACGTTGTCGACCACCGTAACTACCAGCACGCCGCGCTGCTCGCCGAGAGCGTCTTTGACTGGGCGCGGCCCGGCTCGAGCTCGCCGAGGCGTTCTTGGCGCACGCCCGCCTACGCTTCGACTTGATGATCGCTGACCTGGCGCTGCTGCCCCAGCGCCCGTCGGTGGTGGCCGAAGGGCCGCAACTTCTGCCCGAGCTGATCGCGCCGCTGTCGCCTGGTGCTCGTCGCCCAATTCCTCCTGGGCATGACCCTCAACCTGTCGGCGACGATCCTGGCCGACCACTCCGGCGCGAAGCCGCCCGAAGACTTCAGCCGAGTGGCGCAATGCGTCACATGGGCCATCTCGGGCGGTCCGTTGTGCAAGGTACACGCGGTCTAAGGGCTGGCGCTGCTCGTGGGCTCGGTCGACCTGTTGGTCCAGGGGATCGGCACCCGCGCGGCGGCCACCGCTTGACGCGGATGACGCGCAGGTCTCTACTTCAGGACGGAGGTGAAACTATGGCCGTCTACGAGTTCGAGTGCCAGGCTTGCGGCGAGCGCTTCGAGGTCACGGTTGCGATCAGCGAGCACGACCGCCTGAAGCACCGACCCCCGGCTTGTCCCAAGTGCGCCAAGCGGAAGACCCGACAGCTCGCGTCGTCATTCAGCTGCAAGGCACCGAGCAAGTACTGATCGGCTGGCCCGTGCCACCGCCGAGCTCGAAGCCGGCCAGGTCGAGCTCAGGCGGCGGTGGGAACTACCGGTGCTAGGGCTGCCGGACGCCAGTATGCGCGCGCGCTGGCTTGGTCGCGGCCGCTCGCCTGGGGGCGTCTGATAGTCGCCCGTCAGTTCCAGACCTCTCGCGCCACGGAGGTGACCAGCTCAAGCTTGCGCCACTGGTCGTCGGGCGTCAGCGGGTTGCCGCGGAAGTCGGAGGCGAAGCCGCACTGCGGGCTGATTGCGAGGCGCTCCACCGGCACGAAGCGGGCTGCCTCCTCAATGCGCCGGAGAAGCCCGTCGCGCGACTCCAGCGTGGGTGACTTCGTGCTGACCAATCCGAGCACCACCTCTTTCGGATTAGGCACCAGGCGCAGCGCCTCGAAGCCTCCCGCACGCTCCGTGTCGTATTCGAGCAGCAGACGGTCGCATCGAAGGCCTGCGAGCACCTGCTCGGCGATGGGGTCGTACGCCCCCGATGCCAGCCAGGCGCCCATGCCGTTGCCGCGACAGATGTGCACGGCCGTAAGCGCACCACCGGCGCGCGCGGCGTCGAGGACGAGGTTGTCCGCATCAATCACGGATTGGAGCAACGAGTCGGTGTCGACACCCTGCTGCTGAAATTGCGCCAGCCAGTCCGGGTCGACCCAGGTCGAGTAGGTTGGTGAGTCCACTTGGATGTACTTGACGCCCTCGCGGGCGAGGTTGCTGGCTTCCTCCGACAGTATCGTCGCGAGATGGCTGACGAGGTCCTCGCGTTTGGGATAGGCCTGGTCGCTCAGGCCGACGCGGTACGACGCCTCCGCGAAGTGCGCGGCGCTCGGAAGTGTGATCTTGAACGGCCCCGGCGCGCGATCCCGCATGAATGCAGCCTCGCCGGCTGCCAGGCGGCCCTTGGGGCGAAGCCGCTCGGCGACCGCAGGAAGGCTGAAGTCCTTCATGTCGGCGGGCACCTCACGCCCTGGATCGGTCTTCCAGTTCAGCTTTTCTCCCCGGCCGAGCACGAACCCATCCACGGCCTCCACTAGGCCGCCCATGTACACAACTCGACGGAATTCGCCGTCCGTGTAGATGTCGATGCCGGCGGACCGCTGTCCCTCGAGCGCCACTTCAATGGCCCGGTCCTCGATTTCGCGAAGTGCGGATCGGTCCAACTGGCCGGCGAAAACCTGCCCCCAGGCGTGGATCACCTCAGGCGGTCGCAGCAGGCTGCCCACCTGGTCCGCGCGGAACTCACTCATTCTCGACACCTCCAAGTGCCATTCTCCTCTTCGGCGAATGTATTCATGGTCGGGACATCGGGCTCGAGTCCGTGACTTCGGGGGAAGCGATTCTCGGCCGAATGATGGAACCGTATTCGGGCCAAACCTCAGCAGCTGTCCTCGTTCGGTTCCGGCCCGCTTACGCGCCGAAACCCAAGCGCCGCCCGTAGCTGTTCGAGATCCACGAACGTCTCGCGCCGTCCGGCGCGGCGGTAGCTGGCGATGCGCTCGGCATGGATCAAGCGCCAGATGGTGGTG
>JALZAL010000314.1 GCA_030948325.1 Candidatus Dormiibacterota bacterium | reverse complement strand
GTGCAAACGCTGCGTGCCCGGGTCGCCGCCGGCGACCCGCTTCCTGAGGCGCTGGAGGCGGCCGCAGCGGCGGCCGAGGCCGGTATGCGTGCGACGATTCCAATACAGGCTCGAAAGGGACGCGCCTCGTACCTGGGTGAGCGGTCCATCGGCCACCAGGATCCAGGCGCCACGTCGACCACCCTCATCGTGCGGGCTCTTCAGCGGGCGGTCACGGCTCCGACCTGATGCCGCGCGGCGCGCGCAGGGCGCGAGTTCCGTCGAGCGACGGTCGGGGGCAAACGCAGAGCGGGCGCGCGGGCCGGAGATGAGCAACGAACGGGTTCTGCGTGGCGTGAGCGCAGCGCCTGGAATGGCGTTCGGTCCCGCTTTGGTTTTGACCGCGTCCGTCGCGATCGATGCCCAGGCGATTCCGGCCGCGGATCGGGCTTCTGAGTTCATCAAAGCCCGCGGCGCCCTTGTGGCGGCCGCCGCCGACCTCGAGGCCATCGCGTCAACGCTTCGCGCGGCCGGCCGCGCAGCCGAAGCCGAAATAGTTGAGACGGGCATCTTGATGGCGAGTGATCCGGGCTTGGACGCGGGCGTCGAGCACCTCATCATCGAGTCCGGCATGACCGCCCAGGCCGCTTTGCGTGGCGCGGCCGAGGACAGCGCGCGTGAGCTTGCCCAGCTTGACGACCCGATGCTTGCCGAACGCGCCGACGACGTTCGCAGCCTCGGGCGCCGCGCCGCTGCGCACGCGGACGGCGCGACGAGCAGGCGGACTGGTGGTGTGCTGGTCGCCGACAGCCTAGGTCCGGCCGACGTTGCCGAGCTGGCGAGCGGCGTGGGTGGCGTGGCGCTCGCCGGCGGTGGCATCACCGCCCACGCGGCCATTGTTGCGCGCTCGCTCGGACTTCCGATGGTCGTCGGGTTGGGGCCGGACGCCCTCGACGTGTCCGATGGGGAGGAGGTCGTCCTGGATGGAGACGCGGGCTTGCTGATCCGCTTCCCCGCGCCCGCTCTGCGCTCGAAGGCGCAGGAGGCCGTCGCGGCACGCGAGCGGGCGCGGCAGGACGCAGTCGCACATCGCAACGAGCCGGCCGTCACCAGGGATGGTCATCGGGTCGTCGTCCTCGCCAACGCCGCCAGCGTGGCGGAGGTGCTCGAAGCGCTGGCACAGGGAGCCGAGGGTGTCGGCCTTCTGCGGACAGAGCTGCTGTTCCTTGATGCACCCGCGTGGCCTACGGAGGCGCAGCAGATCCGGTTTCTCAAGCCGATCTTGGCCGAGCTGCACGGCCTGACCGCGACTGTGCGTTTGCTCGACTTCGGTGGCGACAAGACCCCGCCCTTCCTCCAGGATGTGCAGAGGCGCGGCATCGAGCTGCTCCTCCAAGCCCCGCAAGCATTGCGGTCTCAGCTCTCGGCGATCGTGGTTGCCGGTGGTGAGACGAGGCTTCGCATCCTGGTGCCGATGATCACCACACCCGAGCAGGTGCGCGCCGTGCGTTCGGCGCTCGGGGCCGTGCTCGACGGCCGGCCGTCACCGGAGCTCGGGGCGATGATCGAAACACCCGAGGCGGCCCTCCGATCATCTGAGATCGCCAGGGAGGTTGACTTCCTCAGCATCGGCACCAATGACCTCACGCAGATGGTCCTCGGGTTGGATCGCGAGCAATCGAAATCAGCCCCTGTGACGGATGTCAGGGTACTGCGTGCAATCGACGCGACGATGCGCGCCGGCCGTTCCGCCGCCATCCCCGTCGATGTCTGCGGCGAGGCTGCCTCGGACAAGACTGCGATGCCGATCCTCGTCGGGCTCGGCGCCAACGAGCTGAGTGTGGCGGCGGCTCGGGTTGGCGAGGTTCGCGCGAACGTTCGAGCGTTGAGATTCGACGCTTGCGAGAAAGCGGCCGCGGAGTCGCTACTCGGTAAGGTTGCTGACGCAGCTCGCGAGAGCGTCTAGCGCCGCGGCGGCGTCCGCGCCGTCGGCGCTGAGCTGCAGGACCGTGCCGCCGCGTGCGCCGAGGGCGAGCACTGCGAGGATGCTCTTGGCATTGGCCACCTTGCCATCTGAAGCGACGGTCAAGCGCGACTCGAAACGCAACGCGGTCTTTACGAATGCGCCGGCGGGCCGGGCGTGCAGGGCGACGCCCTCGGGAAGCGCGACCGCGAGCTCAGAACTTGCTTGCACCGCGAGCTTCCTCGGCCGCCCGGGCCACGTCTTCAAGCGATTGGCCGGCAGAAGCCATGATGGCGGCGGCCACAGCACCCTCGACAAGAGGTGCGTCCACGAGGCGCACATGTCCGTTGGCCTGGCCCTCGAGCACGTGACGGACTGTGAGTATGGCGCTGCCCAGGTCCGCGAGCACGACGACGCCATCGCCGGTGTCTGCGCGCCCGATGGCATCTCGAACCCAGTCTCCGTTGGTCCCCAGCGTGCCGTCAGGTCCACCGCCTGCGGGCTCTATGCGCACCTCCGCGCCTGCCACCTGGGAAGTCAGATCAGCGAGGCCGCGCGCCAGTTCCGCACTGTGTGAGACCAGTACAATCCCGACCATTCAGATACTCCCCGGGCTCGCTTAACCGCGGTCGAACCGTCGACCGTAATCTACACTACCGACAGGAATTCAGCAATGCCGAATACCAACAATTCTGGAAAGACGCGGCGTGGATCGATCCAATCGATCGACCGCGCGACGGCGATCCTGAAGGCTTTGGCCAGCGGCCCACGCCGCTTGGGGGTGAGCGAGCTGGCCGATCGATTGGGCCTCGCGCGGCCCACCGTGCATGGCTTGCTCCAGACGCTGCAGGCTCACGGTTTCGTCGAGCAGGACCGCCACTCTGACAAGTATCAGCTCGGGCCGGGCCTGCTGCAGCTGGGGTATTCGTACCTCGACCTGAACGAGCTTCGAGCGCGCTCGATCGGCTATGCGGACCGCCTTGCAACCCGCGCGGCCGCCGCTGTCCGGGTCGGCGTGATGCATGGATCCAACGTCGTGGTCGTGCACCACGTGTTCCGGCCGGACGCCACGTTTGGCGTCCTTGAGGTCGGGCTCCAGCTGCCGCTTCACGCGAGCTCGCTGGGCAAGGCGATACTTGCGTTCTCCCCCGCGCAGGTCATCGAAGACCTGCTGGCCGATCCCCTCCCGAAGCTGACCAAGCGGACGCTCGAGGAGGCGGCTCTACGACAAGAGCTGCAGACGATCAGAGATCAGGGGGTCGCCACCGAGCGTGACGAGGCGGTGCTCGGTGAGTCGAGCGCAGCCTCTCCGATATTCGACCACGGCGGCCACGCCGTGGGAGCGATCGGGGTCGTCGACGCGACCGAACGCATCTTTCCTCGCGGTCTTGCGAAAGGGCTTGCCACCGCGGTCGGCGAAGCGGCGCGTGGAGTGTCCCGCGAGCTGGGCGCTCCTCGCTGGCCGTACGCCGCCGAAGCCTGAGGGTTCCGGCTCCGGACCCAGCCGGTTATCTTCTCAAGGTGGCTGATCCCGAGGTGCTTGGTCTGCTCGTTTCGGCACGTGACGAACCAGGCGTGCTTTACCGGTTGGCCGAGACCATCTTCCGGCACGGGGCGAACGTCACATACGTGGCCGGCGGCGCCCACAGAGACAAGGTGGCAGAGCTCCAGCTGGAGGTCATTGGTGCGCCTGACACGGCGGTCCTGGTCACCGACCTTGAAGGCCTGGAGGGGATCACAAAGGTCACGATGGTCCCGACCTTCGAACGCGTCTACGGAAAGCGGGTCATCGTGATCGGGGGTGGCGCGCAGGTGGGCATGGTGGCGCAGGGTGCCATCTCGGAGGCCGACCGTCACAACATCCGAGGCGAGAGGATCTCGGTCGACACGATTCCACTGGTCGGTGAGGACCAGCTCGCCGCCGCGGTTCGCGCGGTCGCCCGTCTGCACCGCGCCAGGGTCCTGGTGCTCGCAGGCGCGCTCATGGGTGGTGACATCAGCACTGCGGTGCGTGAGATAAGGGATGCCGGGATCATCGTTCTCTGCACGAGCATGGCCGGATCTGTTCCCGATGCCGCCGACCTCGTGGTCAGCGACCCGGTCGAGGCCGGGGTCATGGCAGTGATGCTCATCGCCGACACCGCCAGCTTCTCGATCGACCATGTGCGAGGCAGGCGCTTTTAGGCCGGAATGCCGCTCACTCCAGTGAACGTGTCCTGACGTTCACCTCCATCGTCCCCCTGGCCGCGCCGACGTAGATGCCGCGAGTCGGGGCGGCATCGCTGTAGTCCCTGCCGATGGCGAGCCGGACGTGGTTCTCCGACGTACGCACCGGGTGCGTCGCGTCATAACCGATCCAACCTCGGCCCGGCACCCATCCCTCCGCCCAGGCGTGCGAAGCGCTCGCAGTTCTCGCGGCCTCGCTCTGCGCGCGCGAAGTCGTGGCTGCTCCCGCCGCATGGATGTAGCCGCTCACGTACCGCGCCGGCACCCCCATGGCTCTGGCGACGGCGATGAAAAGGTGGGCGAAGTCCTGGCACACTCCCGCGCGCAGCTCGAGCACCTCGTCCACCGAGCTGTATACGTTGGTGACCGCGCGGTCATAGGCGAACTCTCGGCTGATGGTCAGGGTCAGCTCGTCAAGTGCCTGCTCCACGGCCGGACCAGAGCCAGAGTCGGCGATCGGATGGCGGCGGGCGAGCTCGCGAACGCCCGGCACGTCCTTGACGGGCGAGCGGTAGCGCAGGAAGTCCTGCACGAGGTCCTCGCCAACGTCGGTGTCCAGCACTCGACCGGTCTCGACCACCGACCGGCTGATGATGCTCAGGCGCGTGTGCCGGCGGACGAGGTTGAAATAGTGCACGTTGTTCCCGTAGCCGTCGCGGTAGGTGCGCGGCTTGATCCTTGAGCCGACATTGAGCTCGAACTCCAGGCAGCGCTGTCCGTTGCCGTCCATCGGCTGGAGACGCACCTCCATGACGGTCTCGGCGATCGGCCCCGAATATCGGTAGTGGGTCGTGTGGACGATCTCGATCTTCATTGGGGCTGCTGCTGCTGCTGTGGCATGGCACGTTCCTCGTCGCCGACGACGTTCGCGCGCACCTTGCTCGGGTGGAAGTACGTATCGCGCATGGCCTGCTCGAGCTGCCGGAGCATCCCCCTGCACTCGGTCTCGAACTCCTGCGGTTGCTCAGCGATCATCTGCGCGCCCGCGTCAGCGAACATGCCGTGCAGCCGGGCCAGCAGTCGTTTAGGTCTCGAGCGGTGGCCCGGACCGTCGATCCTGGACACCGAGTCGAGGGCAACCTGCGCCGAGAAGCGAGCTGAGCGAGGCAACGTTGGGTCGAGAAGCAGGCACTCGATCACCCGCTCAGGCGTCACGCCGCCTGGATTGCGAGACTGGTAGGACTCGAACGCGAAACACGACTTCAACACCGCCGACCACTCCAGCGCGTCCTCCGGCGTGTCCGCCAGGTCTGCGGATTTACGTGTGACGATGGCTGTTACGTTGGCCGTGCGCTCCAGGAACTTTCCGAGCCGGACGAAGTCGCGCGCCTCATCGTGCTGCATGGTGTCCATGAGCAGCCCGTCCACCAGCCTGATGCTCAGCTGGACGTCGGTGAGAAAGGGATAGAGATCGGGCTGCCAGGTGGGCTCCTGCACCCGCCAGTGCAGAGCGTTGACCTGCTCGTACAGCTCGGAGGGGAGAGAGGGGCGCACGGCCTGGGCGGCGAGCCGCGCCGCTGCGACGCTCGATCGAACGGACGGGCCGAGCGAGCCCGTGATCACGACCTCGACCGCTTGATTCCGACGCTTCGTGTCGCTGCCCCGCCACCCTGCCAACTCCATGAAGCGGTTCCAGAACTCCGGCCCCGGCTCGTCCGTACGGTCAAGGGAAAGCGCCACGTGCACTCCGAGGATCCGGGCGAGATGATCGGCGCGCTCGAGATGCCTGCCGAGGAGCGTCAGCGATGTCGCGGCCCGGCTAAGCATCGGAATCCTCGGTATCGTCGTCGGCCATCACCCAGGTGTCCCGGCTTCCGCCGCCCTGCGAGCTGTTGACGATCAGCGATCCGTGCTTGAGGGCGACTCGCGTCAAACCGCCGGGCGTGACCCGGATGTCGGGCCCGGTGAGGACGAAGGGGCGCAGGTCCTGGTGTGCGCTTCGCAGCCTCCCACCCTCCAACACCGGCTGCACAGACAGAGGGACGATCGGCTGCGCGATGAAGCTTCGCGGCCGCGCTTCGATCCGGCGCCGGAAGTCTTCGCGCTGCTCCGCCGTCGACTCTGTGCCGATCAGCATCCCGTAGCCACCTGATGCGTCGACGGTCTTGACCACCATCTCGTCGATGTGCTCGACCACGTAGCGCCGGTCCTCGTCCACAGCACAGAGGTATGTCTGGACGTTCGGCAGGATGGGCTCCTCGTCGAGGTAGTAGCGGATGATCTTTGGCACCAGCGCGTAGACCGCCTTGTCGTCGGCGACCCCATTGCCCAGCGCGTTGGCGACGACGACGTTCCCGGCCCTGTAAGCGTTGACCAGGCCCGCCACCCCGACCAACGATTCCTGGCGCCCGAAGATGGGGTCGAGCCAGTAGTCGTCGAGCCGCCTGTAGATCACGTGCACGGGCCTCAGGCCGCGGGTGGTCCGCATGAACACGTGGTCCTGGTCGACGACGAGGTCGGTGCCCTCGACCAGCTCAATGCCCATTTGCTTGGCCAGGTAGAGGTGCTCGTAGTAGGCGGAGTTGTTGATGCCTGGTGTGAGGAGGACCACCGTCGGTTCCTCCACGCCATCTGGAGCAAGCCATCGGAGGTGGCGCAGCAGCTCGTGCACGTACCCCTCGACCGGGCGCACGGGGTAACCGGCGAAGAGATCCGGCAGCACACGCTTCATGACGTGGCGGTTCGCCAGCACGTAGGACACGCCGGAGGGAGTCCTCAAGTTGTCCTCGAGCACGTAGAACTCCCCCTTCCGGTCCCTGACCAGGTCGATCCCGGCGATGTGGCAATGAATGCCGTGCGGCACCGGAAGCCCCTCGACCTCGCGGGTGTAGAGCGGGCTGGAGAGCACGATCTCAGGCGGGATCGCCGCCTGCCTCAGGATCAGTTTGCGCCCGTACACGTCGTCCAGGAAGAGGTTTAGAGCCCGGATTCGCTGCGTCAGCCCCGCCTCGAGGCGCCTCCACGCCCGGGCCGAGATGATCCGGGGGATGATGTCGAACGGGAAGACCTTCTCGATGCCCTGCTCGTCCGGGTATACGGCAAAGGTGATCCCATGGTTTCGAAACATCTGGAGCGCGAGGCCGTGGCGCCGCTGCATCTCGGCCGGTCCCAACTCATTCAACCGGTCGTAAATGCGCTTGTAGGCAGGTCGAGGTTGGCCTGAAGGCGCAAGCATTTCGTCATAAAAGCCGTTGGACTGGTAGTTGACACCTAGAGATTGCATCGGGTTCACAGCTATAGTGTCTGCGCCATCGGGATGTCGAAGACGATCAACTTGCGGGTGGGCTGTGAGTTCACCTACGACGTGACCGCCCCAACTCCCGTCACAGTGCAGGTGCGTCCCCGCTCGGACTCCACCCATCAGCTGGTCAGCGAGACCTGGTCGACCAGGCCTGCCCTGCCGGTCGACGAGTACGCCGACATATACGGCAACCCTGTCAAGCGCCTCGTCATGCCGCCGGGGCCACTGGTTCTGCGCTACGACGCCATGTGCGCCGTTCCCGACGAGCCCGACGCCGACGCATCGGCGGTGCCGCAGGCTCTCGTCGAGCAGATGCCAGGTGATCTCTTGCACTTCACGCTCCCCAGCCGCTACTGCCTCTCGGACGAGCTGATGGGCATGGCCTGGGACCTTTTCGGCCAGACGGAGCCGGGCGGCCCACGTGTCCAGGCGATCTGCGACTGGGTGCACGACAACATCAAGTTCAAGTACGGCACCAGCAACCCGCTGACCACCGCAGTGGACGTGGTCAACAATCGTATTGGCGTCTGCCGGGATCTCACGCACGTCGCGATCAGCTTCTGCCGCGCAATGAACATCCCCGCGCGTTACGTGTTCGGCTACCTCCCAGACATCTACGTACCATTCAACCCGGACCCGATGGACTTCGCCGCTTGGATGGAAGTGTGGCTGGGCGACCGCTGGTGGACGTTCGACCCGCGTAACAATGAGCGCCGTGTCGGCCGGGTCCTCATAGGCCGGGGCCGGGACGCGCTCGACGTGGCCATGCTCACGACATTCGGGCCGGCGACCTTCCGCTCGATGATCGTATGGGCCGAAATCGCTGAGGGGGCTGCGTGATTCCGCTCAAAGGCGTCGCGATCGATTGGTCCTCCGCGCGCCGAGCTTCGTACGAGATCACACAGACTTTTCGGTACGAATATCCCACGCCGATTCGCGATCTGAGCCAACGGCTCGTCGTCATCCCCCCGGAGCGATTCGGCGATCAGAGGCGCCTGCGTCACCGCGTGTCCGCAGGCATCGACGGCGTCAGGTTCGAGAACCGCCAGGACCGCTTTGGCAACGTGATAGTGGACGCCTTTGCACCGCGCGTGAGCACCGCGATCGAGTTCCTCGCCGAGGTCACCGTCGAGCGCAGCTCTTCCGAGCCGAACCGGCTGCCAGATGGCTGGCAGAGGGACGCGTACCTGCTCGAGGCCTCCCGCCTCACGGCCGCCGATGGACGCCTCCGGCGGGCCGCGGACGAGCTCGGGGAATCGGCTCCCTGGGGCCTGGAGCTTGCGGACCGGATCAACGACTGGGTGTACCAGTCGATGACCTATCGAGGGGGCGTAACCGGGGTCCGCACCACCGCGTCCGAGGCGCTCGCCCAGGGCTTCGGTGTGTGCCAGGACTACGCGCACATCATGCTCGCGATCTGCCACGCTGCGGAGCTGCCTGCGCGCTACGTCTCGGGCCACCTGGTCGGGCAGGGCGGGACCCACGCGTGGGTGGAGGTGGTTCTCCCGGCCGGCGATGAGACTCGCGACGCCATCGCCTGGGCGTTCGATCCCACGCATGCGAGCCGAGGCGGCCTCGAGTACGTGACGATCGCTGTCGGAGCCGACTACTCGGATGTGGCGCCCACGTCAGGGACGTACGTCTCCCACGCCAGCGGCCGCCTGCTGACCCACAAGCGAGTGACGCTGACCGACCTGCAGTACGCGATCTAGCTACTCGGTCGGGGTTGGCAGATTCTCCTCTGGCTCGTTGTACCAGCGCACCTTGTCTCCAACCCTGCTGCGCAGCTTCCAGCGCGCCGACTTCGGCGCTTTCTCGAGAACTCGTGACAGCTCCTTGAGACGTTCGGCCACGAGCCGGGCAGCATCGGCAGGCATAGGGTATTCGGGCAGCCTGGCGAGGGATTGCTGAATGGTCGAGGTGCAGGTGCGCCATAGGCCCCAGTCCTTGGCGCAGAGATTGGCGATGAAGTCGGCTTCGATGCCCGACCCGTCGCCGGCGCTGACATTGTGGTGGTACGTGAGGCTGTAGATGTCGCGAAGGTCGCGCTCCGTCAGTTGCACGATCTGGAGCTTTGTCAAAAGGAGCTCGGCCAGGGGAACTGTCATCGGACTCTTTTCCAGGCGGCCGGTGACGGGAATCGAATGGCACATGTCGAACTCACCGACGAAGACGTCGAGCTTGCGATCGTTGAGGTGGTCGAAGAAGAGCAGCCGACGCGCGCCGTTCAGCGCGTTGAACATGTCGTCGGCGGCGTAGCCGGCCGATTTCAGGAACTCAGCGAGCGCGCGCCAACCTCCCTGCCGCGTTGCGATGTCGATGTCGCCGATGCTGCGCTGGGGCAGTGGTGCATCGGAAGGAGCCTGCATACGAACGGCGACGCCGCCGAGCACCCGGATCGTCAGGCCGGCCGTGGCGGCTCCCTCGACCAGACGCCGGGACTCGATGACCGGGTCGGCGAGCGGACCGGCCGATCTGGGAGGGGCCGCGCCATGGCCCTGGTCGAGCATCAGCCGCTCAGGCTAACCGGCCGTGAGGAGGAAGTCGATATAGCCTCCGTCCGCCGCAAAGTCGACGATGGCTCCCCGCAGGAGATCGGCCGAGTAATCGCTGCCGGGGTTCAAGCACATCGTGCTCCCGATCTTTTGAGCTCCACGCGATTCGTGGATGTGCCCGTGGAGGCCCACCACCGGTTCGTACTTCTTGATCGCCTCGCGCACCGCTTTGCTCCCGACCGGGATGATGCTCGGCCTGCCTCCCCGAATCACCGGCTTCAGCGTGTCGTCGAGCTCCGCAGCGAAATCAAGTCCCGAACCGTAGGGTGGGCAGTGGAAGTTCACCACCACGTGGCTCCCGGCAGGCGCCGGGTCGAGGATGGCGGCCAGCCGTTTGCCGAGCTCGTCCTCGGTGAACTCGCGCTCGGTGTTCCACGGGGTGGGGGTCACGTCGCCGCAGCTTGCCACGAGCACCGGGCCGAGCTCGCACAGCTCACCCTCGGGGCATTCGATGCGGGGCTCAGATTTCAGGACGGGGTCGATTGAGAGAGGGTCGTCGTTGCCGGGCGTGATCAGGCAGCGCACTTTTGGTGCCAGACGCTCTTCGGTGAGGCGGCACCATGCGTGTATCTGATCGGCTATCGCGTCGCGAAAAGCCCTGTCAACGAATTGTGGATCCGACTCCATCCGCGCGAGGTCCTCGCTGCTCGCCATCAAGGAGTAGAAGCCGAGGCGATTGATCTCGGCGCGTAGGTCTTCCTCCTCCGCGCGCGGCACTGTGACCAGCTGGCCGCGTACCTCCGCGCTCAGCGTGCCATTGTGCGAGCGAATCGGCACGAGCCCTTTGCCAGCGATGTCGCCTCCGAGAATCAGCGCGTCAGCGTCGTAGGACTCGGCCGCCGCGATGAACTTGCGGAAACACCGGTCGGACCCGTGCACGTCGGTCGCGAAGAAGATGCGGAGGGCCCGCTTTCTGGCACGACTTCGGAAAAGGGATTTGATCGACTCGATTACTCGGGTGGCAACTCTCGCATGGCAAGGCGCAGGTCAATCGAAGACTGCTGCAGACGAACCTGGCGGGCGATGAGATAGATAACCGGCCCGGCGCCGAGCACCAGCACCAGAGTGACGACCGACGACACGGTGAAGGCGCCGAACACCTCCGGGTGGGCGATGATCAGCAGGACGACTATCAGGGCCAGCACCGAGGTGGCCGCGCCCCACAGAGAGGGCACTGGAATGCCGGCCACCTTCGGTAAGTCTTTGGCGCCGGGCTTGAGGATGAGGTCGGGGCGCCGGAACGGGAGGGCGGTCGCTGCCACGCCGCCGGCGAGGATGATCAGAGCCACGAAGAGCGCCAGGTTGGCAACGATGTTGGCGAGGTTCAGGAATGCCGCAAGCAGGGCGAAGACGATCCCGCCGATCACCGCCACGATGATCGCGTTGGTTGGGACCGCCCCTCGCTCGCTGACCTTGGCCAGGCTGATCGGGAGCAGGCGGTCGAAAGCAAGCGCGAACAGGACGCGTGTGATGACTGCGACGAAGGCCAGGTCCACTGCCAGCTCCGCACTTGGCACCGCGATGCCGATGAGAATCTTCGAGATTGGATCGCCCGACAGCACGAGACCGTAGCCAAGGCCGCCCGCGGACGACTGCAGACTGGTGATCGCGCCGTACGCGGCGGCGTCGTTGGCCCCGAGCTTCGCCTGCGACTGCATGAAGTCGAGACCGACTGTGTTGAGCATCAGCAGCCAGACACCGACCCAGACCACGATGAGCAGCGCGATGCTGATCACCGAGGCGTACAGGTAGGTCCTGCCCGGACGCTTCAGCTCGCCACCGACGTAATAGGAATAGAGGACACCGTTGTAGTTGAGGACCATGAACGGCACTGCTGTCAGCGATGCGGTCAGCGAGACCCCGAGCGGAATCTGGTCCTTCGCAGCTGCAGCCAGGATGTCGTTGTAGGCCGTCGGGTGGCCGCTGAAGGCGCCGAACGCCGTCACGAAGTCGCTGTGGGAATGGGTGATCAGCAGCCAGCCCAGCACCAGGAACGCGAGCAGCTGGACGATGACCAGGGCCAGGATGACCTGAGCCAGCCGGCGCAGGGAGACCCACGAAGCTGCGCCCACCACCAGCAGCATCGCGACGCTGATGATGGCGATCGCTCTCTGGCTTGTGACCTGAGAAGCGGCATCGCTGATGCTCGAGCTGCCAAAGGCGGCGCCCAGCGACGTGAGCAGGAACGGAAAGTACTGCGCCGTAAAGTTGGCGTTCGCGGCGAGGATGTAGGTGAATGCAATGCAGATTCCGATGCCGAACACCGCCCCAAGCGCCGGCGAGATGATTCGGGACACATAGACGTACTCGCCGCCGGCGCGGGGGATTGCCTCCAACAGGTACTTGTAAGCGAACATCGCAACCAGCCAGATCCCCGCGCCCAGCAGCAACGGCAGAGTCATGTCCGCCTGGTTGAAGGCAGTCAGGCCCGCGTTGAAGTTGATGAACGTGTTGACAACAGCGACCGAAGCCAGTGAGATCGCAGTCGCCGCCGGGATGCCCAGCTCTCGCACGAGGCCAGAAGACTGCCGCGTGAACAGGCCCTGAGCGGCAGGAGCTCTACCGCTAGTCGGGGTACTCGCCATCTGACTTCCTCCCCTTCGGGCCTTCAGGCCCACACGTCACGCTGACAGCAGTCACGGCGTCGCGCGAAGGCGGGGACCGCGTTCCATGGCCTCGCGACTAGGTCCATTGGAAGGTTCCAAACTGGAAGGTTGCCCGAACAATATCTAAAGCCCAATCGTGCGTCAAGGAGCCGTCACCTCCGCCAGCTCGACCCACCGGTGCTCCGCAGCCGCCCTCTCGATGGCTTCGCACACAGCCTGGACGGCGGCGCCGTGCTGGAAGTCCGGCTCCCACGGCCCTCGGGGCCAGCGCTCCAGCAGATCGCCGAGGTGGTTCACAAAGCTCGAGCCGTAGCCGACACCCTGTCCGATCGGCCACCAGCTGCGCGCGTATGGATGAGTTTCGTGCTCGGCTCGGATCGTGCGCATGCCGTACAGGCCGGGCGAGTCGGCGCCTTCCCCGTAGCGGAGCTCGTTCAGCCGCGCATACTCGAAGACCAGTGTCCCGCGGTCGCCGTTGACCTCGACCGTGAAGTCGCAGGGCCTGCGCACCGCCGTGCGCGCCATCTCGAGCACCCCGCGCTCGCCGGATTCGAACCGGATCAAGGCCGACGAGGCATCGTCCACGGACACCGCCAAGGAGCCGGTGCCCGCAGGGCCGGCACGCTCGCGCACGAACGTCTCCGACTGGGCACAAACCTCCGCCACCCCGCCGACCATCCAGAGGGCGAGATCGATCAGGTGGCTGCCGAGGTCGGCGATGGTCGACCCGCCGATCGCACGGTCGAATCGCCAGTCGAACGGGATGGCGGGGTCGACGAACTCGTCCGAAAGCCAGGTTGCCCGCCAGAGCCGGACCTTGCCCACCGCGCCCTCATCCACCATTCGCTTCATGAGGGAGACCGCTGGAAGCCGCCGGTAGTTGAAGCCCACCGCATTCAAGACGCCGGCCTCTCGCACAGAGTCCACCGCCTTCATCGCCTGGGTGTAGGACAGCGCCAACGGCTTCTCGCAGATGACCGCTTTGCCCGCGGCGGCAGCGGCGGCGGCGATCTCCGTATGCGTGCCCGGAGGCGTGCAGATGTCCACGATCTCCACGTCCGGCCTGTTGACCAGCTCGCGCCAATCGGTCACCCAGTGCTTGAAACCGTAGGCCGCAGCCGCGTGCGCAACCTTGGCCTCATCGCGACCGCTGATGACCCGCAGGCGAGGCCGGCATGGAAGCGCGCGCATCACAGGCGCCGCGGTGTACGCATATGCGTGGGCCCTGCCCATCATCCCGTATCCGGCGATCCCGATCCCGACCTCCCCGCCGGCCATCTAGTGGACCGTACCAGCCATATCTAGAGCATCCGACGTCCCAGACGGTCGGGCGCCCTGCGGGCGCTGATGCCTGCGTTGCGGGCCCCGGCGATCGTCGTCAGGCATCGACAGATGCCATCCTCCTCTCGCCACCCGCTCCTTGGCGCCGGCCGCCTGGAACGCCGGTCTTCGAGCCTGCGGCCTGCTCCAGCTCTGGCCGTTACAGTCCACTAGAGCGCCGCCGTGCTCTTGACCAAGGTGGATGA
Organism: Candidatus Dormiibacterota bacterium; assembly: GCA_030948325.1. The sequence continues at coordinate 61,587 of JALZAL010000314.1, read as the reverse complement.
AGCTCGTTGCGCCGCCTCCAGCGCGGCGGTGGCATCCTCGCCGCCCGCCCCTTCGAGCGGTCCTCCTCGCGCGTGTCGGGCGAAGGACTCGGCCTGGGCCTTCAGCGCTTCGAAGAAGGTCGCGTCCGCTGTGGGCGGCCACAGGAAGCGGCACTCCTCCGAACCCCTGGTCGCGAACACCTCGACCTTGCAAACGTCACCGAGGGGAAAGCGTCTTCCCAGCGAGATCACCGCCGTGGTGCCACCCGACATCTCGGCCAGCGCATGCGCGCTCTCCGGATCGCCGGGCCATGGCTCGGCGGCCACCCCGGATGCCAGCGAGGTGCCGGCGCCGAACTCCTGCCCGCTCAACCACCTCGCCTGGTCGAACTCGTGGACCCCCATATCGACGAAGATGCCGCCGCTGTGGGTTCGGAAGTAAGCGCCGGGAGGGTGCCCATCCCACTGGAAACAGGCGATCGCGTAGACGTCGCCCATCTCTCCTGAGGCGATGCGATCCCGCAATCGCATCAGCATCGGAACGAATCGGCGCCAGAAGCCGATCTGCAACGGCAGCGAAGCATCACGCGCCAGGTCCGCCGCCTCGCGTGCCTGGGAGGCGGTGATGCCGAGCGGCTTCTCGCACAGGATGGGAAGGCCGGCGGCGACCAGCCTGCGGACGGTCTCCAGGTGAAGGTCGCTGGGGGCGCACACAAGGACTCCGTCGAGGCCGCCTGCGTCGAGCATCGAGGCGAGGTCCGAGTGGAGCGCCGCGCCGGTTGATGAAAGGGCCGCCCGGGTCGCCTCGGCAGGCTCGGCGATGGCCGTCACCCGCACGAGGTCGGAGTCGGCAAGCGCGTGCAGGTGGTTCTGTCCCATCCTGCCCGCGCCGACGAGTCCCAGCTTGAATACGGCCATCAGAAGCCGCGAGCAGCGAGGAAGTCGCGGTTCGCTCGCTGATCGACTGCGGGCCGTCCGCTTTCCCGGTCGGGGTCAGGGAGCACGTCCTGCTCGACCACCAACCAGCCGGTGTAACTACCGCGCAGGTTCTCAAGCACCGCGTCGACCTGCAGATCGCCCTCGCCGAGCCGGCAGAAGGCCCGCCGTCGCCAGATCTCCGCCACCGCCGCCGCTTCGCGCACGATCCCGTCCACCACCTTCTGACGCGCGTCCTTGAGGTGAACGTGATTGATCCGGCTGCCCCAGTCCGTCAACGCCCGCATCGGATCGCCACCCCCGAGAAGCAGATGCCCGGTGTCGAGGCAGAGACCGATCCGCGTGTGCTCGAGCGCGGCGGAAATCTCCCACGGCGCTTCGACGTACGTGCCGGTCTCGTGGTGGAGCGTCGCCTCGTAGCCACGTTGCACGCATCTGGCGACGGCCATCTCGACGCCCTCCGCAAAACGCTTCCAGCCTTCTGCATCGAGGCCGAGGCTGTGATCGCGCGCCGACTGGCAGGGGCGGGCGCGCCGCAGGTCGCTGCCTGCGTCCGCAAGCGTCGGCTTTGCCTTGAGACCGCCCGCCGGAGGCGGCGCCGCATCGAACACATCGAGCAGGTCGTCGAGACCGCGGAGGGCGGCAGGCATCGCAACCGGATCGCTGAAGGGGAGCTCGAAGAACCCGCCGGAGAGAGTCAGCCCACGCGACGCGAGCTCGCGGGCGAGGTTGCCGCGATCGCCCAGATACCCGACCGGCCCGAGGTCGATCCCCGAATACCCCGCGGCGGCCACCTCGTCGAGGACCATCGAGGCATCGGGCACGTTGGGGTCGATTCCGACCGTCAGCTCGAACGCCCCGTAGCTGACGGGTGCGTTGGCGATCACGATACTTCCTGTGGCGCCCTCGCTCACTTTTACCTCGCTGCCCTCAGAACCGGCTCGGACGGTCGCTCGCGTGGCGAACGCGCGCGATGCACCGCGACGATGGATTCGCACAGCGCGATGTCATGAAGCGCGTCGCGTCCGGAGGTCACCGGTTCGCGCCCACTGGTGACGCATTCGTGGAAATGAATCAGCTCTTCCTTGAAGCTCTCGTTGAACGACGTGACCTCCTCCGTGCGTGACGAACGCGGCGATTTCAGATCGCCCGTCTCGGAGATCAGAAGGGTCGGCATGCTGCGAAGGAACGGCGACGGAAATGACAGCGTGAGCCGCCGGTCCGGTGCGTAGAGGGCAAACTCCATGTCGTATCGCGCGATGCCGGGGAGGTCGACCCACGCGAGGATGCACTGCGTATCGCCGTACTTGAAGATCGCGGTCAGGCCGGTTTCACGGATGTTGGCGAACTCGAGGCTGTCGGGCTCGCCCATGACCCCGCGCATCGCGTTCAGCTCGTGGACGAGACTGTCGAGCAGCACCAGGTGATAGGCCCATCGTGAGAGGGGATCGGCCTCCCCGATCGCCGCCGTGATGCGTGCGTTGTTGTCGTCTGCCAACGTTTTGGCGAGGTCGGCGGGGAGGGGGGCACCGCGCCTCAGGTTGTAGTGCTTGACGTACGGCTCGAGGGGTGACTCCAGGGTCGTGATGCGGAGCAGCCGCAGGTCGCGAAGCGATGTGGACTCCTCGACGAGGCGCAGGTATGCGGGGTCGTAGCGCTTGTTGTAGGCCACCATCAGGGTTACGCCCGCCGACTCGGCGGCATCGATCATGGCCTGGCCCTCGGCCACCGAGAAGCACATAGGCTTTTCGACCAGCACGTGAAGGCCTGCTCTGGCGGCGGCGATCGCTGCCGGAGCATGGCTGCCGGAGGTGAGGATGAGGACGGCGTCGAGCGGGTGCTCGATCAGCTGCTGCCAGCTGTCGAACTGGTGCGGCACGCCGTACTCCGTGGCCACCGCGGCGCGGGCCTCGGGCGACAGGTCGCAGACGGCAGCGATCTCGTACCGGTCGGAAAGCTCCCGGAGGTAATGGAGATGCATGACCTGCGCGATCAGGCCGCATCCGACCACCCCGATTTTCAGCTGCTTACCCACTCCACCACCATCCAACTCGCACGCTGGAACGTTCCATCGGGACGGTATACAAATTCCGGGCCGCTGTCAACGGCGCTCAACTCGCGACAGCCGGAGTACCTGACCTCGCGACTGCCGCCGACAGAAGTGCCGCCGCCTCGCTGATTCCCGCTTCGGCGGAGACGAACGGGTCCTCGTGCTCGATCGCGATCGTGTGGACGCGACCGTGCGCGGCGAGGTCGGCGACGAAGCTCGACCACCAGTCGGGGTTTCTGCCGCGTCCCACCACCGCGAAGTTCCAGGGCATCGCCTCCGGTGGGCGCGGCCACCGGCGATCGAGCAGCCCGTTGAGGGCCAGATGGTCGGGCGCGAAGACGACATCTTTGCCGTGGCAGTGACCCGCCCGGTCGCCCAGGGCGGCGGCAACAGCCCTCGGGTCCATGCCCATCCAGAAGAAATGGCTCGGGTCGATGTTCGCCGCGATCGCCTTGCCCAGTGTCGCAATCCGGTTGAAGCTCTCGATGTTGTAGACGACGGTCCCGGGATGCAGCTCCAGGCAGATCAGAAGATCTTCGTGCTCCTGATGCGCGAATTCAGCGATTCCCGACCAGTACGGCTCGACGCTTGCCTCCCATTGCCACCTGTAAATGTCCTCCAGGTAAGGAAGCCAGCCACCGCCTGAGAAGTGGGGCGTCTGGTCACCGGGAGCGCCGGCCGGGCAACCCGCGAGCGCCACGACGCGATCCACGCCCAGGGCAGCCGCAAGACGGATCGTGTCGCGCAAGTCGGCGTCATGCTTCGCCGCCAGCTGCGGATCCGGGTGCAGCGGATTACCCCAGGCGTTCAATGCGCCGATTCGCAATCCACGCGACGTGATCTCGTGCATCCACGCGTCACGGGCAGCGGGGTCGTGCAGCAGGGCTCCCATGTCGCAATGGGTGGCCGGTGCGTAACCCCCCGTGCCGATCTCGAGGTCGGTGACCTCGGGCACCTCGCGCGTCAGCCAGTCCATGACGTCGACCAGGGAGCGGTCGGCCAGAGGTTCGGTCACGACACCGATGCGCGTCGCGCTCAGTCGGCCCTCTTGCTTACTATCCGGCACGGCGTCGCAATTGTGTCGCGATCGCGTCCTTCATTGCGTTTAGCTTCCTTGATCGCATCTTGGCGGTGACCTATGGTATGCGACCATCACCGATTCCCTGATCCGCAGCCGGAGCGGCGGCCTCGTCGCCGCTTTGACCTTCTCGACGCTTGCGACAGGCGCCCTTCAGATCTGTCTCCCTTTGGAGCTACGCCAGCTTCGGGCGACACCCAACGAGATTGGCCTGACCCTCGCGATGTTCGGATTCGGGATGTTTGCGTTCGAATGGCTCTGGGGGCTCCTGGCGGACCGATTCGGTTACCGAGGTCCATTGATCGTGTCGCAACTGTTGTATTCCGCCTGCATAGTTATGCTGGCGCGCGCCGATTCGGTTGCGCTGATCGCCATCGCTTATCTGCTGGCGTCCGGAATGTTTGTCGCGGATGGGCCGATCGCCCGCTCATACGTTGGCACCGCCCTTCACTCGCGGCTGCGCGCAACCGGGCTTGCGCTGCTTTCGGCCCAGTGGCTGATCGCGGAAGCGGTCGGGGCGGGGGCCGGCGGCCAGCTCATAGACCGCTTCCCAATCCGTGGGGTCCTGTACGCGAGCGCCATCCTGCCGGTCCTGACTGCACTGCTCGCGATCTGGGTCTTCAAGGGCCACTCGCGCTCCGAGCAGCGCGACACCTGGGCGGCCGACGACAAGGCGCGCCTCGAGGAGTCCCGCGCCGGCGGCGGCTTGATGCGAGTCCTTCTCGTCACCGCCTCAATCGTCCTGTTGAGCCAGATCGGTGCCGGTGGCGAGCTCGCTTTGCTGCCGCTGCTGGTGACCACACATCTCCAGCTGTCGGCGGCCAGCGCCGGGACCGCGATGCTGGTGGCGGGTGTGCTGGGGGGCCTGTTGATGGTGCCGGGTGGCAACGTCTCGGACCGCTGGGGCCGCAGGCAGGCGATGGTCGCCGGCGGCGTGATCACGGCAATCGGATTCGCGGTGTACGCGACAGCCGGCGGCTTCGGCCAGGTCATCGCCGGCGCCGCCATCCGGGCGCTTGGCGCAGCGCTTGTCTGGCCGGCGGCAACTGCCTGGATCTCAGAGTCGGTGCCACGCCGGCGCCATGGGTTCTACATGGGGCTCTTCGGAGAATTCGAAAACGTTGGCGTCACATTAGGACCGATGTTGGGAGGTCTGGCGTGGTCGATCGCCGGCATCCAGAGCGCTTTCTACACATACGCGGCGGCCGCTCTGATCGCGGCAATCGTCGCGGCTGTGATGGTCGACTCGCGTCGCGCGATACGTGCTACCGAGAGGATCGGCGGCTGATCCTGCGGCCGTAGCCCAACCGGCGCGCGGTGGTGTCACGCACTATCAACTTTGGAGCGAGCACGTGCCGGCGTGGAGAGGCGCTGCGCCGTTCGATCCGGTGCATTACCCTGACGAGATCGTTCTTGTGGGAACGTTTCCCAACAGTGGTGCCGGACTTCCGTTTTGAGGATGGGGAGAAGAGGTGCACGTCGGGTTGGTGGGCACGGGACGAATCGGCGCGCTTCACGCCCGGAGCTTGAAACAGAGCCCGCTCGTGTCCCGCCTCACCATCGTCGATACGGATCAAGCGCGAGCGGTCGACGTGGCGACCGCCGTCGGCGCCGACCACGCGAGGAGCCCTCAAGCGTTGCTCCAGACCGGCGTGGAGGCGCTCGTCATCGCAGCCGCGACCCCAGCTCACGCAGAGCTGCTCCACATGGCCGCGGACGCATCGCTCCCAGCCTTCTGCGAGAAGCCGATCGCCCTCGACCTCGAGGCCACCGATGCAGTCATCGAGCATGTAGCGCGGGCGGGCATCTTCGTGCAGATTGGTTTCCAGCGGCGCTTCGATGCCGGATATCGCGCGGCCAAGGACGCGGTGCAGTCCGGCACGTTGGGCGATGTTCACATCGTCCGGCTGGCGACTCACGATCCGTCTCCTCCGCCTGAGGCATACATCGCCGCGTCGGGCGGGATCTGGCGTGACCTCGCCATCCACGACTTCGACATCGGTTCATGGGTGGTGGGCAGGCCTGTCGTCGAGGTGTTTGCCGACGGCGAGGCCAACACGCCGTTGTTCGCGAGGCACGGCGACGTCGACGCGGCCTGCGCCCTGCTCCGCTTCGATGGTGGCATCCTCGGCGTGGTGAGCGCGACGCGAAACGACCCTCGTGGCTACGACGTCCGGATGGAGGTGTTCGGGTTGCGGGACAGCGTCACGGTCGGATGGGATGAACACACTCCGCTGCGGTCGCTCGAACCGGGTGTCCCCAGTCCCAGCCAGCCGGCGTACCAGGACTTTCTGCATAGGTTCGAGCCTGCGTATCGCGCTGAGCTCAACGGCTTCCTCGCAGCGGTCAAGGAGGGCGCCGAAAGTCCGTGCCCGGTCGGTGACGCGCGTCGCGCGCTCGCAGTCGCGTTGGCGGCGGACCTCTCCCGGCGTGAGCACAGGCCGGTCCGGGTCGAGGAGCTCGGATAAATGTCCTGTCGTGCGCAGCGACGGGCTTCAATACTTGCGTCGGGCCGGGCGCGTCCAACGCCCGATTCCGGAAATCCGCCGCCAAGCAGCCCACCACACTTTCACAGGAGGACTGAATTGATGAGTCGAACGCGGGGAGCTATCGGGCTGGCTGCCGTGTGCTTGTTGGTGGCCGCGTGCACAAGCGGCTCAACAGGCGCAGCCAGCACGCCATCAGCCGCAACGTCAGGCTCGAGCCTGCACTTCTACTTCGTGACGCATGGCGACAACGGGACCTTCTGGTCGGTCGTACAGAAGGGAGAGAAACAGGCTGCAACCGACATCGGCGTCCAGGTCAACTACCAGGGCAGCAACAACGACGATACCCAGGAATGTCAGTTCATCAGTGCGGCTGTGACCGCGAAGCCGGACGGCCTTGTCGTTTCACCGCACAGCCAAACGGTGCTCGACTGTGCCAAGCAGGCGGCAGCGGGCGGCCTCCCTCTGATTCTGATCAACAACTGCGGCACGACAGCGAGCGGCCAGAGCTACATCGCGTACTCGGGCGCCATAACCTGCGTCGGGCAACCCGAGTCAGCGGCCGGCCAGCAAGCGGGCGTCAGGTTGACGGCAGACGGCGGGCATAGGCTGCTGTGCGTGATCCACGAAGCGACCAGCACCAGCCTCCGCGATCGTTGCGCGGGAGCGAAGAATGGTTTTGCCGGGACGACGACGAACCTCGTGCTCGACAACGCCAAATCGAACGTCTCCTCAGCGACCGCGACTCTCCAGGCCGCGCTGACTGCCGACTCGAGCATCGACTCCATCCTCGCGCTCGACCCTGACGTGGCCAAGAACATCGTCGAGGCGGCGGTCACCGGTGCCGGCTCGAAGGCGAAGATCGCAACGTTTGACCTGAGCAGTGGCGTAGTGGCCGACATCCAGTCTGGAAAGATCGATTTCGCCGTTGATCAGCAGCAGTACCTGCAGGGTTACCTGCCCATAGTCTTCTTGAAGCTCTTCAAGTCGAACGCCAACACTGTCGGTGGGTTCGACACTGTCAAGAGCGGCCCAGGCATCGTCGACAAGACCAACGCATCGCAGGTGGCAACGTTGGCGGGTCAGGGCACCCGATAGACTGGCCGGCTACCGGGCCGGCAAGCGCCGGCCCGGTAAGGCCAATCCGAGGTTGATCGATGAGCGTGGCCAGCCAACCCGTTCAAACCCCAGCCCCCAACTCGAAGGGCGTGGGCGCAGACGAGCGCATCGGGGGCGTGCGCCTCATCGTCCGCCTGCTTCAGCGGCCCGAGCTCGGAGCGCTGATCGGCGCTGTCGCCGTCTATTTGCTTTTTGCGACCTTCGACGCGACGCCGGGCCACAAATTCTCGTCCATCGCGGGCATGCAGAATTGGACCGACGCGGCGTCGACCTACGGGATCATGGCAGTCGCCGTCGCGCTCTTGATGATCGGCGGGGAGTTCGACCTGTCGGCCGGCGTGATGATTGGCACGAGCGGTTTGCTGCTCGGGATGCTCATCACGCGCTACCACGTCAACGTCTGGATGGGGATCGTCGTAGTGCTTCTATTCGCGGGATTGATTGGTGCGCTCAACGGCACGCTCGTTGTTCGGACGAAGCTGCCGAGCTTCATCATCACGTTAGCCACCTTCTTCGTCCTTCGAGGCGTCAACGTTGGAGTGACGCTACTTTTGACCAACACAGTCAGATTCGACATCTCCGACCAGGCACCAGGGTTTGCCGGCGCCCAGGCCATATTCGGCAGTACGTTTTTGGCTCCATACAACTTTCAAGACGCCGTCCTATGGTGGATCGCGATCACTCTGGTTGCGACCTGGTTGCTTACGCAGACCACGTTTGGAAACTGGATCTACGCCGTCGGCGGCGATGCCAACGCCGCCCGCGCCGTTGGCGTCCCGGTGGCCCGCACAAAGGTCATCCTCTTCATGTGCACTGCAATGTCCGCGGCCCTGGTCGGCATCATGGTTGCCTTGCGCTTCAAAGGCATCCAGTCTGGCCAGGGCGTCGGCCAGGAGTTCTTCTTCATCATTGCGGCAGTGGTCGGGGGCTGTCTTTTGACAGGCGGTTACGGGTCGGCGATCGGCGCGTCGATCGGAGCATTGATCATCGGGTTCGCGCAGATCGGGATCATATTCGCCAACTGGGACTCCAACTGGTACTTCACCTTTCTCGGCGTGATCCTGTTCCTCGCGGTCGGTGTGAACACGCTTGTAAGACGCCGCGCTGCAAGCGCGCGGCGCTGAGGTCGCGATGAACCAGAGCCAGAACGGCGTTCCGCTGCTCGAGGTGCGCAATGTCAGCAAGTACTTCGGCAGCGTCATCGCGTTGAAGGACATCTCGATGCAGGTGCGCGTGGGGGAGGTCACCTGTGTTCTCGGCGATAACGGCGCCGGCAAGTCCACTCTGATCAAGATCCTGTCCGGCGTCCATCCCCCCGACGAGGGAGAGTTCTTGATTGAGGGCAAGAAGGTCCAGTTCAGCGGCCCGCGGGACGCGCGGGCAGCCGGCATCTCTGTCGTCTTCCAGGACCTGGCCACCGTTCCGCTGATGTCGATTTGGCGCAACTTCTTCCTCGGCTCCGAACCGACCATCGGTTTTGGACCCGCGCGCAAGCTCGACTCCGGTTTCGCGAAGAAAGTCATGCGTGAGGAGATGCGCAAGATGGGCATCGACGTCCGCGATCCAAACCAGACGGTGGGCACGCTGTCGGGCGGCGAGCGTCAGGCGGTCGCGATCGCACGAGCGGTTTACTTCGGAGCCAGGGTGCTGATTCTCGACGAACCGACATCAGCTCTCGGCGTCAGGCAGTCAGGCATCGTCCTCAAGTACGTCGTGCAGGCCCGAGAGCGTGGTCTCGGAGTGGTCTTCATCACGCACAATCCTCATCATGCGTTTCCGGTCGGAGACCGGTTCGTCCTGCTGAACCGCGGTCGCTTGATGGGCTCCTACTCAAAACAGGAGACGTCCCTCGCCGAGCTGACTCAGATGATGGCTGGCGGCGAGGAGCTTGAGCGCCTTTCCAAAGAGCTCGAGAAGATGGCGGTGGATACTGAGGTGCAGCAGGTCGCGCTGGAGATGGCCGAGGAAATCAACCGACCCGGAACATCAGGAGGTCGCGCGCGATGATCCCCAACCTCATCGGCTCCGAGTGGCGCAAGCCACCGGACGGCACCGCAACGCTTCCTATCTACAACCCGGCAACGGGCCAGGTGATCGAGCAGGTCCCGCTCTCCGGCGCGGCCGATGTCGATGCGGCGGTGCGCGCGGCGAAAGCGGCATTTGCCACCTGGTCGCGCACCGCGGTGATGGATCGCGTGCGGCTGATGTTCCGTTTCAAATCGGTGCTCGAGGATCACGTCGAAGATCTCGCGGCGATCATCACCCGGCATCACGGCAAGACATTGGACGAATCACGTGGTGAGGTGCGCCGAGGGATCGAGGTGGTCGATTTCGCATGCGGCGCGCCCACTCTGCTGCAGGGACGGACCCTGCGCGACGTCTCAGGGGGTGTCGACCAGGACCTCTATCGATACCCGGTCGGGGTCTGCGCCGGGATTCCGCCGTTCAACTTCCCGGTGATGATCCCTTTGTGGATGTTCCCGCTCGCAGTCGTGGCCGGGAACACCTATATCTTGAAGCCGTCCGAACGCACGCCCCTCGGGGGAGAGCGGCTCGCTGAGCTTTTCCTCGAAGCCGGATTTCCCGAAGGGGTGCTCAACGTGGTCCATGGAGCACGCGAAGCTGTCGATGCGCTGTTGGTGCACCCGGATGTGCAGGCGATCTCTTTCGTGGGCTCCGCGCCTGTCGCTCGCTACATCTATCAGACGGCGGCGGCGCACGGAAAGCGTGTGCAGGCCCTGGGTGGTGCCAAGAACCACATAGTCGTGATGCCCGACGCTGATCCCGAGGTCACGGTACCCGCGATTCTCAATTCGGCTTTCGGGAACGCAGGCGAACGCTGCCTCGCCGGGTCCGTGGCCGTGGCGGTGGGCGGTGCCGCGGACAGGCTGCTCGATCCCCTCAGGGATGGCGCTTCGAAGATGGTGGTGGGGCCGGGTGACCAGGCAGGGGTCCAGGTCGGGCCGCTCATCCGAGCCGACCATCGCGACCGCGTGGCCGGCTACGTCGACAAGGGGGTGGCTGAGGGAGCTGAGCTGCTCGTCGATGGCAGAGGCCAGATGAAGCGTCAGGGTTTTTTCCTCGGTCCGACCATCCTCGACCGGGTCACCTCTGACATGGATGTCGGCCACGAAGAGATCTTCGGCCCGGTGCTCTCGGTCGCGCGGGCGGAGACGCTCGAGGAAGCCATCGGTCAGGCCAACCGGATGGCCCTCGGAAACATGGCCACGATCTTCACGCAGTCCGGCCGCTCGGCAAGGGAGTTTCGCGAGGGGGTCGAGGCCGGTATGACCGGTATCAACGTACCGATCGCCCAGCCGTTCGCCTTCTTCCCGTTCAGCGGCTGGAAGGGCTCGTTCTACGGCGACCTTCACGTCCACGGTACGGACGGAATCGAGTTCTACACGCGCAAGAAGGTGGTGGTCACTCGATGGTGATGGCGCCGCGTGTAATGTGAAGGGAGACTTGACGAGCACGGTTCCGCCTGTCACATACAAGAGCCGGCTGCATCAGATGACGCAGACGACGCCGACGTGCTTGTGGAACGACTCTGCGGACATCGACGAGCTCAAATACTCGATTGAAAACGGCGCCGTCGGAGCGACCTGCAATCCGGTCATCGCCCTCGGGATCCTCAAGAAGGACATCGCGTCCTGGCGGCCGCGGATTGAGGCACTCCTTCGCGAGCTTCCGACCGCGACCGAGGACCAGATTGGGTGGAAACTCGTGGAGGAGATGTCGGTCAGGGCAGCGAAGCTCCTGGAGCCGGCGTTTGCCACACATGAAGGGCGCAACGGGCGCCTGTCGGTTCAGACCGACCCAAGGTACTACCGCGACGCCGGCGCCATTGTCGAGCATGCGATGGCCTTCAGCCGCCTCGCGCCCAACATCATCGTCAAGATCCCGGCGACCCAGGCGGGCATCGTGGCCATCGAAGAGTCGACGTATCGCGGCCTCAGTGTCAACGCGACAGTCTGTTTCACGCTGCCCCAATGCATTGCGGTGGCGGAAGCTGTCGAGCGAGGTCTGCGACGGCGCGAGAGCGAAGGCAAGGACATCAAGTCGATGGGCCCGGTTTGCACGATCATGGTCGGACGGCTCGACGACTGGTTGAAGGTCCTGCTCGAGAAACGCGAAATCAGCATCGATCCGGGTTTGCTCGAGTGGGCCGGCGTGGCGGTTTTCAAGAAGACCTATGGCATCTTCCGCGAACGCGGCTACCGGCTCCGGCTGCTTTCCGCGGCATTCCGCAACCACATGCACTGGAGCGAGCTCATTGGCGCAGACGCCGTCATCTCGCCCCCGACGGCATGGCAGAGACGCTTTAACGCGAGCGACATCGAGGTGAGGCCGCGGATCGACGACCCCGTCGACCCAAAGGTGGTGGAGCAGCTCCTCGCGCACTTCCCGGACTTCCGCCGAGCCTACTCGGAGGGGGGCCTCACCAATGAGGAGTTCGATTCCTTTGCGCCGACTGTGCGAACGCTGCGCCAGTTCGTCTCAGCATGCACGGACCTTGACGGCTTGGTGCGCGACGTGATGCTTCCAGATCCCGCTTAGGTGGGGCGCGGATGAAGACAGTCCGCCTGACCATGGCTCAGGCGCTCGTCAGGTTCTTGGCCGCCCAGTATCTGGAGCGCGATGGAGTCGAGCACCGATTCATCGAGGGATGCTTCGGGATCTTCGGCCACGGCAACCTCACCGGAGTCGGACAAGCACTCGCGCAAAACCCCGACCTGCTCACTTACTACCAGGCGCGCAACGAGCAGGGGATGGTGCACATCGCCGCAGGATTCGCAAAGATGCGCAACCGCCTGTCGACCCTCGCGTGCACTACCTCGATCGGTCCTGGGGCGACGAACATGGTGACGGGCGCCGCCGCGGCGACGATCAACCGCATCCCGGTCCTGCTCCTGCCCGGGGATGTATTTGCCTCCAAACGGCCAGACCCGGTTCTTCAGCAGTTGGAGACACCGTGGCGCGGCGACCTCAGCGTTAACGACTGCTTCCAACCGGTGACGCGCTATTGGGATCGCGTCCAGCGCCCCGAGCAGCTGGTGCCGGCGGCGCTGGGCGCAATGCGCGTGCTCACGAGCCAGGCGGAAACGGGCGCCGTGATGCTGGCGCTTCCACAGGACGTCCAGACCGAGGCATATGAGTATCCGGCCGAATTCTTCGAGCGGCGCTTGTGGCACGCCGGCCGCCCGCTGCCTGACCAGGCGGCCCTCGATCGCGCTGCGCAAATCATCCGCGCCTCCAAGCGTCCGTTGATCATCGCCGGCGGCGGCGTCATCTACTCGGAGGCAACCGTATCCCTCAAGGCGTTGGTCGACCTCACGGGAATCCCGGTGGGGGAGACCCAGGCTGGAAAGGGCTCGCTGCCGTTCGATCATCCATGTGCGATGGGCGGTGTCGGAGCCACCGGAACCCTTGCCGCTAACCTGGTGGCGGCGGAGGCGGACCTGGTAATTGGCGTGGGTACGCGGTACAGCGACTTCACGACCGCTTCCAAAACCGCGTTCCAGGACGCCGGCGTGCGGTTTATCAACGTCAACGTCGCCGAGGCCGACGGCCTCAAGTTGGGCGGACTCGCTCTGACCGGCGATGCTCGCGCGACGCTCGACGCACTGGCCGAGCGTGTCAAGGGGTGGGCGGCCTCTCCCGACTATCGAAAGCGCTGTGTGCAGCTGCATGCCAAATGGGACGAGGAAGTGTCACGTCTCTATCACCTGGAACATCCCGGCCTGCCCGCGCAATCGGAGGTGATCGGCGCGGTGAACGAGCTGTCGGGACCGCGAGACGTGGTCGTCTGTGCCGCGGGTTCGGTGCCCGGCGACCTGCATAAGCTGTGGCGTACGCGCGACCCGAAGGGCTACCACGTCGAGTACGGCTATTCCACGATGGGTTACGAAATCGCGGGAGGAGTCGGTGTGAAGATGGCCGACCCTGAGCGCGAGGTGTATGTGATGGTCGGCGACGGCTCGTACCTGATGATGGCCCAGGAGTTGGTGACATCGGTTCAAGAGGGGATCAAGCTCATCGTCGTCCTTGTCGACAACCAGGGCTTCGCGTCCATCGGCAGCCTGTCACGCTCGAAAGGAACTGCCGGCTTTGGAACGCGATATCGCTACCGCAGCGATGGATCCCTGGGTGACGATTCCGGTCACCACGAAGGCAAGCCACTGCCAGTTGACCTCGCGCTCAACGCGGAGGGCTTGGGTGCACATGTCATCCGGGCGCGCAACGTCAAGGAACTCAGAGATGCGCTTGTCGAGGCGAAAACGATCGACAGGTCCGTCGTGATACACGTGCCCGCCGACCGTTACGAGGGCGTCCCGAGCTACGAGAGCTGGTGGCATGTCCCGGTAGCTGAAATTTCCGAGTCGCGGGACGTTCAGAAGGCAAGAACCGAGCATGACAATGAGATCAACCGCCGACGCTGGCATTTGTGAGCGCAATGAATTTGCTTATGGCGAGCCGCAAGGCGCCTGGCCCGGACGGCCTTCTGGTCGCGGTCACGCCGAAAGAGGCGGCCTGGTCATTTGTCGGGTTCGAGGCCTTCAGGCTTCCTGGTGGGGCCACCATCGAGAGGGCGACGGAGGGTCGCGAGGCGTGCGTGGTAATGCTGTCGGGTCGCGCAGACATCGCCTGCGGCGAGCGGGAATGGCCGGGGATCGGCTCGCGGCGGACAGTTTTTGACGGTCCGCCCGATTCTGTGTATGCGCCACCCGGCGCCAACCTCACAATCAGAAGCGCCAGTGACGTCTGCGAGGTCGCCCTCTGCTGGGCACCGGCGACCCGAGGCGTCGAACCGGCGCTCATCAAAGCCAGCGATGTACGCGCTTTTCAGCGCGGCTCGGGCCGGACCGAGCGGACGATCCACAACATCCTCATGGAGGATAAGCCCGCGGAATCGCTGCTCGTCACCGAGGTCCTGACGCCGGGAGGCAACTGGTCCAGCTACCCGCCGCACAAGCACGACACCGACAACCTGCCCACCGAGAGCTACCTGGAAGAGACGTACTACCACCGCACCGCGCGTCGCGAAGGTTTCGCGGTACAGCTGGTCTACACGGATGACCGCTCTCTCAATGAAGCCCTGCAGGTCCGCGATGGCGATGTCGTCCTGGTGCCCCGTGGCTACCACCCTGTGGTTGCAGGACCGGACTACGACCTTTACTACCTCAATGTGATGGCGGGACCGCACCGCCGATGGCTGGTGACCACGGATCCCGACCACCGCTCGTAGCTATACGCCAAAAATCCTGTAACGTTCCAATTTACGTCCCTCGCCTCCAGAAAGGAGATTCGGAGTGAGCCCAAACCGTTGAGCGCGACGGTCCGCGCGGCAGTGATGAAGGCACCCGGCCGCCTGGAGATCCAACGTTTCCCACGGCCCGAGCCTGAGGCGGGGGCCGTGCTGCTGAAGGTCATCTATTCGGGTATCTGCGGGACTGACAAACACACCTACAGGGGGGAGTCCAAGCAGTTCGCCGGCACGGACCACGAGCGGGACCTGACTTATCCACTCATCTGCGGGCACGAGAACGTCGGCATCATCGAGGCGATAGGAGGCTCCGATACCGTCGCCGACAGCGAGGGTCGCCCTTTGCGGGTCGGAGACCGAATCGTGCCCGCTGCCAACGTACCTTGCGGGCGGTGCACCTTCTGCCTGAACGACTATCCGTACTACTTCTGCGAACAGCTTCAGGACTACGGCAACAGCCTGCACTGCGGCATCCCGCCCCATCTCTTCGGTGGCTGGGCCGAATATATGTACCTACTGCCTGGGACGCCGCTTTTCAGAGTCCCGGAGGAGCTGCCATCCGAGGTCGCCGTGCTGACCGAGATCATGGCTGTAACCCATGGCTTCGATCGCGCCCGGCTGCTGAACGCCGGCTGGGGCGGAAGCGCCTTTGGGGAATCGGTGGCAGTGGTTGGTGTGGGGCCTCTCGGTTTCTGCCACCTGGTGAAGGCGCGGCTGATGGGCTGTGGGAAGCTGATCGCCATCGATCGCCTCGAATCGAGGCTCGAGCTGGCGCGACGCTTCGGTGCGACCTTGACCATCAATGTGGAGCAGGCTGACGAGAAAGAGCGCGTCGCGCTCATCCGGGAGCACACGCATACCGGTGCCGACATCGTCATCGATTGCACGGGGATCGCGCAGTCCTTTCCTGAGTGCCTTCACCTGGTTCGCTATGGAGGCACGGTGGTCGAGGCAGGCACCTTTGTCGACATGGGACCGGTGGGAATCAATCCCAACTCCGACATCTGCACAAAGAACGTGAGCGTGATCGGGGTCGGGGGAGAGACCGCGACGTCATATGTGCCGGCGATGAACCTCCTGGCTCGGAATCTCGACCGCCTGCCTCTTACGGAGATCGTGACCCACCGCATGCCGCTCGAACGCGCCCGCGATGCCGTGGAGCTGGCGCAGAAGGACGGGACCATGAAGGTGGTAATGGACCCGGCGATGAAGGACTGAGCATTGAGCCGAATGACGTTTTCTTCGAGCGAGGCGAGCCAGGACGCGATTCCGACAGCACGCCGGCCCCCGACGATTCTCGACGTCGCCTCTGAGGCTGGGGTCTCCAAATCCACCGTGTCGAATGTCGTCCGCGGGCTCCCGGGCGTCTCGGAAGCGACGCGCGCGCGCGTGCGAACAGCAATCGACCAGCTCGGCTACCGGCCTAACGTCCTTGCCAGGCAGCTCGTCCAGCAGCGCACCAACATCCTCGGCGTCGTGGTCGGTGATCTGGCGAACCCGTTCTTCGCCGAGATGGCCAAGCTCGTCGAGAGGCACGCCGCGGCGCGAGGCTACACGACGATGTTCTGCAACACGGAGGGCGATATCAAGAGCGAGGTCGCGGGCGTGGAAACGCTCCTCGAGTACCAGGTCGCCGGCATCGTGTTCCTGACGTTCTCGGGTGACTCGCGCACCATGCGTGAGACTCTCCAACACAAAGTACCCGTCGTATTTGTGAGCTGCCACGAGGACTGGGGTGACGTTGTAGCTGTCGATGACGCTCGAGGCGGGATGCTTGGCACCGAGCACCTGATCGAATCAGGGCACCGCCGCATTGCCTACATCTCGATCCCGGAGCTTGAGGACAGATCGGACGTGTGGCGATGGCAGGGCTACGCCGACGCGTTGACCCAGGCGGGCCTCGGACCCGTTGTTCGAATCGACTGGTCGCCACCGTCCGACCATGCTGTGATCGATGGTGTCGATCGAAAGCTTGTTGATGTTTTCCGTGGGTCCGAGCGCCTTACTGCCGTGTTCGCCTCGAATGACGTGGCCGCGATCGCGCTGCAGGAGTTCGCTGACCGCGTAAATCTCGGCGTGCCTGGAGACCTGTCGATAGTGGGCTTCGACGACGTGCCTATGGCGGGTCTGGCGCGTATCTCGCTCACCACTGTCGCGCAACCACGCGACGAGCTGGCGCGCCTGGGGATCGCCACGATCGCAGACCGCATCGAGCGAAGTCTGAAAGGGCCACCCCGAACGACCCTGGTGGGTGTGAAGCTGGTGGCGCGGATGTCGACGGCACCGCTCTAGCCGGATTCGCGCCTTTTGCTCGTCCGAAAAGATGGCGGGGAAACCAGGGGCTTGACTCGTCACCCCGCCTGCCGGGAGAATGGCGGGAACGTTCCAAATGGAACGCTCCAAAGCGCGGCGACCCTTCCGCTGTTTGCCATTTTCTGGTTTCGGAGGAGTTGAGGTTGGCAGCCACCGCCGGCTTGGGACCGCGGCTCGACCGCGCACGGTTCCAATGGAGCAGTCTCGTACCTCTCACGCCGGCGCTTGCCCTGCTAGGCCTGCTGTTCGTCTTTCCAGTTCTCTACGCGACGTATCTCGGCTTCACCAACCTGGCGCTGGTCGGCTCTCGCTCGCGGGATTACAGCTTCACCGGTCTGGAAAACGTCGTGCGCATGCTTGGGGATTACGTCTTCATCAAGTCCTCGTGGCTGACGATCATTTTTGTCCTCGGGTCGGCGATCGTCGGGCAATCCGTCCTGGGGATGGCGCTCGCGCTGCTCCTGCGACGCGCGGTGGTGCCCGTCCGGCTGGTGGTCGGATCCATCGTCATAGTCGCCTGGGTGCTGCCGGAGATCACCGTTGCGCTGGTCTGGTATGCGTTCTCGCAGGCGGGTGGCACGCTCTCCATCCTGTTGGGACATCGAGGCGCCAACTTCCTCGTCCTGGTGCCGATGCTCATCGTGTCCATCGCCAACCTCTGGCGAAATGTGGCTTTCTCGATGCTGGTTTTCTCTGCCGGCTTGCGCAACCTTCCGACGGAGGTGCTCGAGGCTGCGGAGGTGGAGGGGGCCTCCGTGTGGCGGCGCTACCGGCTGGTGATCGTGCCACTGATGAAGCCGACGATCGTCACCAACCTCCTGCTGGTGACGATCCTGAACCTCTCTGAATTCACCCTCATCTACGCGATGACTCAAGGCGGTCCGGGCATCGAGACGATGACGCTGCCCCTGTACGTCTACCAGGAAGCCTTCGTCTTCCACCAGCTCGGGTACGGCACTGCGATCTCGCTCGTGCTCGTGCTAATCGGCGCCGTTTTCTCACTCCTCTTCGTGCGTGCCGCGAGGAGCCAGGCATGAGCGCGGTACAGGCTCGAAGGGTCGCTAACGCGAACCTTGTTGTGGTCCCCTACCGCCGCATCTCGGTGGTGGGGCTCATCACCAACATCGTGCTCATCCTGCTGGGCGGCATCTTCCTGCTGCCGATGCTGTGGATGGTCTTCGCTTCGATCGACTCCAATCCCGACTGGGCGATCAGGCTGCCGACGCTGACGTTCGCGAACTTTACCGACGTCTTCGGGACGGCCGGCGCGCTGAGCGCCTTCCGTAGCAGCCTTATCCTGGCCGGCACCACAACCGTCATCACCACAGTGCTCGCCGTGCTGGCGGCTTACCCGCTCTCCCGCCAGCACATTCCGTTCAAACGTGCTTTCATGCTCGCGATTCTCTTTGCGTCAGGCCTTCCGGTCGCGATGCTGATCGTTCCTGTTTATCAGTTGTACGTTTATCTTGGCTGGCTGGACTCGCTATACACGACAGCCTTGTTCCTCGCCGCAAGCTCGCTGCCTTTCGCGATCTGGCTGATGAAAAACTTCATCGATGCAGTGCCGGTCGAGCTCGAGCACGCCGCTGCCATCGACGGTGCGAGCACGTTCCGCATCCTGCGGCAGGTGGTGCTTCCTCTCACGGTTCCCGGCGTCGCGGTCACCGCGATTTACACGTTCATCAACGCCTGGGGCGCTTTCGTCATCCCCTTCGTGCTGAACAGCAATCCTGACGACCAGGTCGGGCCCGTCGAGATCTACAACTTCATGGGCTCTCACGGGCTCTTCAAGTTCGGCGATCTGGCAGTCTTCTCGCTCCTGTTCTCATTGCCGGTGATCGTCCTCTACCTGTTCATGTCTCGATACTTCAGCGGCGCGTTCAACTTCAGCGGTGCGGTGAGAGGCTGAGATGGTCGCCGACGTCAAGTTCGAGGGCGTCCACAAGCTTTTCGGCGCCGAAACGGCGGTCGAGGACCTGAACCTCACCGTCGAAGCCGGGGAGTTCATGGTTCTCGTCGGTCCGTCTGGCTGCGGCAAGACGACGACCCTCAGGATGCTTGCCGGCCTCGAGCGGCCTTCCTACGGGCGCATCCTGATCGGTGACCGGCTGGTTAACAACATCGCTCCCCGCTTTCGCGACGTTGCGATGGTGTTTCAGAGCTACGCACTCTATCCGCACATGAACGTCTACGACAACCTGGCCTTCGGAATGCGCGCGCGCGGCGCATCCGGCGCCGTGGTAGATTCTCGCGTCAAGGAGACGGCCGACGTATTGGGCCTCGGCCAGCTTCTCAAGAGGCGACCATCCCAGCTTTCGGGCGGCCAGCGCCAGCGGGTGGCGCTTGGTCGCGCGCTGATCCGGCAGCCGCAGGTCTTCCTGATGGACGAGCCGCTGTCCAACCTCGACGCTGGTTTGCGGGTGCAGATGCGCGCAGAGCTCAGCCGCCTGCACGAGCGCTTTCGTGTCACGACGATGTACGTGACGCACGACCAGGTCGAGGCAATGACGATGGGCGACCGGATCGCAGTTATGGACCACGGCCGCCTGCAGCAGGTTGACACGCCCGAAACGCTCTACGACTGCCCCGCCAACATCTTCGTCGCCGGATTCATCGGCTCCCCCCGGATGAATTTTCTGCCGGGCCGCATCACGTCGAGCGGTGAAAGCACTAACGTCGAGTTTCTCGGCGTCACGACAGAGCTGAGCGCCAATTCGCGGCTCACCAGCGGCGGCACCGATGGCGAGGTCCAGGTTGGCGTCCGCCCGGAGGACCTCTCGTGGCGACGTGCAGCCGGCCCCGATTCCACTATCACCCTGACCGCCGAGGTGGATGTGGTGGAGCCGATGGGCCACGAAGCCTACGTGACCGCGCTTTGCGGTGGCCATTCGGTCATCTCCCGATTCCCCCCTCGCTCTGGCGTCCGCACCCGCGAGCAGGTAGAGCTGGCGCTCAATCCTGCCCGGCTCCACCTCTTCGATGCTCGATCGGGGGAGACGATCCTGCAGAGGCCGGTGGGCGGCGGCGCCGAGCTCTTCAGGTCCACGGGGGCGGCGTGGATCGCGAGCGAGTCAGAGGAACGTCCGGACCGCCAGCGGCGCTCCACCGCACCGGGGGTGCCAACCAAGTCGCAGGAAGATTTGATTCAAGGAGGTACTGCATGAGGAATCCGCGTAAACGACTCGGCGCTTGGTTCGCAATGCTGCCGGTTGCATTGCTGGTTTCCTGCGGCAACAACACCGGAACCACAACCACGACCGACGACCTGACAGGAACGCTCACCGTCGCTTACTCCACCACCTACGTGTTCGACTCCGACGACACCTCTGTTATCTGGTGGAACAAGGTCAAGTCAGAGTTTGAAAGTGCATTTCCAAAGGCGAAGCTCAATTTGCAGGGCTTCAACGGCACGGACGTCGACCTGGTCAACAAGGTCGCGCTGGAGTACAAGAACCCGTCCACGACACCGGATGTCTTCATGCTGCCAAGCGGATACGTCGGTCAGTGGGTGGCGTCTGACTACCTGCTACCACTGGACAAGTGGGTGAACGACTCGAACCAGGCACCCTTCTGGGCAACCTTTCCTAAGGCCATTCAGGACGAGAGCCGCATCAACGGCAAGGTTTACGCAATCAACACCGGCGAGAACAACACAGCCATTTACTACAACAACGCGATGTTGATGAAGGCGGGCATCTCGGTCCCCTGGACGCCCAAGAACTGGGACGACTTATTGACAGCAGCCCGGGCGGTGAAAGCAAGCAACCAGGGTGTGATCCCCCTGTGGACGGCGGCCGGCACAAGTGCGGGCGCCGGTGGGGTGCTGCAGGGCAGTGCCAACCTGGTCTACGGATCGTCCACGCCGACGATCTTCGATTACACCAGCAAGAAGTGGGTGGTCGACAGCCCAGGCCTTCGTGAGCTTTTCAGCTTCTACAAGACCGTGTACTCCGAGAAATTGGGTGCTTCGACCTCCGACCTGTTCTCACCGAAAGCAGTGGGCCGGCCAGTAGTTCTGCTCAAGGACAAGAAGCTTGCGATCGCGGTCGGCTCGAACTGGTTTGCAGACGCGTGGACTGAGACGAACCGCCACTGGGCGACCGCGGCCCAGGAGGCGAGCGCCGTGCCTCTACCCACGTCCAAAGGCCAGGCGCCCGGCTCCGCAAGCACAATGGGTGGCTGGGCCATCGCCACCTCCAAGGTCACCAAGCACCCTGACCTCTCCTGGGGGCTCATCAAGATCATGGAGAGCAACGACAACCAGACCTATATCGCCAACCGCGCGGGCTTCGTCCCGCCCAGCCAGGTCGTCGCCAAGTCGGACGGCTTCCTGAACTTCGCTCCGCCCTTCAACAAAGCATTCGGCGACGCGCTCCCGAACTCCCGGCTGGTCCCCTCCGAGCAGGAGGGCTACCCGGCCTGGGTCCAGGGGATCGGCCAGGCTACCGGTCAGATCGCGACTGACCCCAACACGTCGGTGGACGCGGCGATCAAGATCCTCCGCGACGCTGTCGTCAACCAGGTCGGCGCCGACAAGGTTGAAACCTTGAGCTGACCTGGCTTCTCGCTGCCTTGCTCCCTCCCTCCCCTCAATGAGGGGAGGGTCCGGGGGCAGTTACGTAGGCAACCAGCCACCAAGACGAATCAGGAGATCAAACTCGAACTGTGTACTCGGGCCCGGTAATCGACTGCGACGTCCATCACGCTCGGAACAATGACGCCGAGCTGATCGATTACCTGTCGCGCGGGTGGCGCGAGTACGTCACCGACCGCGGCCGCGCCGGGACGGTTCCACTGACCGTGCAGGACGGCATGCCAAACCCGCATGGATTCATGCGCGCGGATACGTATCCGAAAGGCGGTGGCGAGCCCGGCGGCGACTATTCGACCATGCGCGCGCAGCTGCTGGAAGCCTCCGACGTGCGGCGGGCGATCCTCACCTTTGGCGACGACAGCCACCTTGCAGGGCACCACAACCCTTACTTCGCAAACGAGCTTGCGCGCGCCTGCAATGACTGGAGCGTTGAACGCTGGCTCGCGCGGGACTCGCGGCTTGCCTCTTCAATCATGGTCGGCAGCCAGATGCCGGAGGTGGCTGCCGCAGAGGTGCGCCGGCATGCGGCGAACCCTCGGATGGTCCAGGTGATGCTCGTCGACAACCCGCTCGGGTATGGATTTGGACACCCGGTATTCCATCCGATCTACGCGGCCGCCGAAGAAACCGGCCGTCCCGTGGCCGTTCATGGTGGAGCGGGTGGCTGGGCGAACCCTCCCAGCACCGGCGGCGGCAGCGTCAACACCTACTTCGAAACACATACGCTGTGGCCGCAGGCGATTCAAACGCACCTCGTCAGCTTCATCGCCCACGGCGTCTTCGAGAAGTACCCGCGCCTGCGCCTCGTCCTCGTCGAGGGAGGATCGGCGTGGCTTCCGAGCCTGCTGTGGCGCTTCGACACGGAGTACAAGGGCCTCCGCCGCGAGGTCCCGTGGGTCAAGCGCCTGCCGAGCGAATACTTCGCCGAGCACGTCTGGGTCAGCAGCCAGCCGCTCGAGATATCGCCAAAGCGCGAGCAGGTGATAGAGCTCATCCGCTCGATGCAGCTGGAGGACAAGCTCATGTACGCGTCGGACTACCCGCATTGGGACGCCGACGAGATCGACTACCTCTCCACTCGACTGCCGGCCGAGTGGCACAGCAGGGTGTTCTTCGAAAACGCTTGCCGGTTGTACGGCTGGAAACCAGAGGAGCTCAAGAAGGGCGCCCCTTTGGAAGAGAAGGTCACCTGAGTACGGACGTCGGCTCAGTAGCGGACTTTGAAGAGCGGCGCTTTCGGATCGTGAATGCGGGTGGTCAGGAAATCGGCGTCCTGCGGTGGAAGGACCGGTTTTTCGCCATTCACAACCGTTGCCCGCATCAGAAGGGTCCGCTGTGCCTCGGGATCGTCAGCGGCCGTCTCGTCGCCAGCGCACCCGGAGCGATGGAGGTCGATGAGGACGTTCCGACGATTGCATGTCCATGGCACGGATGGGAGTTCGACCTCGAGCGCGGCCGAGCCCTATGGGAAGAAGGCTACGCGGCCAGGGTCGTGCCGGTACACGTCGACCGAGGCCGAGTTCTGCTCGATACCGGGCGAGGCGATCGAGAAACCGCCGGTTAAGCGCCGGAACCGACGGTGTGCTTGCTCACGGTATAGCGGGCGATCCGCTCCTCGTCCAGGACCAGGCCGAAGCCGGGTCGCTCCGGCACTCGCACACATCCATCCCCGTCGATGGTGAGCGGCTCGGCCAGCATCTGGTCACGTGTAGCAGCGGTCCAGCCACTTGGCGGGTCGTGGGGGAATTCGAGGAACTTACAGTTCGGGATTGCCGCCGATAGATGTAGATTGGCCATCAGGCCGATACCGTTGCCCCACGTGTGAGGCGCAACCTCAAGGCCGGCCAGCTCGGCCAGCGCGGCCACCTTGCGCATCTGGCCGACGCCTTCCGAAAGGAGCGCGTCCGGCTGCAGGATGTCGTAGCACTCCCTGTCGATGAGCAGCTTGAACTCATGCAGCCCATGGTTGTCCTCGCCGCCCGCGATCGGCAGAGTGTCCAGCTTGCTGCGCAGCCGACGAAGACCGTCGTAGTCGTGACGTGGAAGCGGCTCTTCGAGCCAGCGCACGTTCATGCGTTCCAGTTCACGTGCGATTGTCAGCGCCAACGGGAAGCCCCACGCGCTGTGGCCGCCGTGGCCGGGCTCGACGCCTGCCTGGTTGGCATCGACCATGATCTCGATCTTGTCGCCGACCGCGGCTCGCACCGCTTCCACGACTTTCAGGTCTTCCCGTGGATCCGGTTGGTGGAAACGAAACTTGACCGCGCGGTAGCCCTCCGACATGATCCGTTTAACGTCTTCCACGCGCTGCTCAGGCGAGCGCACCTCGGCCGTCGCGCAGTACGCGGTGACGCGGTCGGAGTACCCGCCCCACAGCCTGGCCACGGGCAGCCGCGCAATCTTGCCGACCAGGTCCCACAGTGGCATCTCCATGCAGTACACGGGCGCGCCAAGGATCTCGGCGTCGTGTAGCACAGGCACGAGTCGCTCGACGTAGGTCGGGTCTTGCCCGATGAAATAGGGAGCGACGAATCGCTCGATTGTGATCGCGGCTTCCACGCCCGCGTGCGCTGCCCCGATTCCCGTGATACCTGCATCGGTCTCGACCTCGATGAGCACCATTAACAGGTTCGGTTGGTTGCGTCCACGCGCCCACGCCGGGTGGAAGTCCCGCTCGAGCGGGAAATCGACTACGCGGCATGTGATGCGCTCGATCTTCATGAGTCGTTGAGCGCTGACAATAGGCGCGCTGATTCGATCACCGATTCTTCCACCGGGACGAACGGGTCTTCGTACTCGATGCTTATGGTGCCCCGGAAACCGACGCCGCGAAGGAGAGCAACGAATGCTCCCCACCATTCTTTGTCATGACCGCGACCGACCGTTGAGAAGTGCCAGGGCATTTCGTCAGGTGGATTCGGCCATCGGTTGTCGAGCACGCCGTTAAGCGCGAGCTGACGCATGTTCAACGTCGTATCTTTGCCGTGCACGTGGCCGATGCGATCGCCGAGCGCGCCGACCATTGCCAGAGGATCCATCGATTGCCAGAAGAAATGACTTGGATCGAGATTGACACCGAGGTTGGATCCGAGAGGCCGCATCCGGTTGAAGGTGTCGAGGTTGTAGACGTACGTGCCTGGATGCAGCTCGAAGCAGATCATCAGGTCAGGATGCTCGCTTCGTGCGAACTCGACGATCTCGCTCCAGTAGGGAAGTACGCGCTCGCGCCATTGCCAGTCAGCTATACGCTCGAGGTCCGGCAACCAGCCACCACCTGAGAAATGCGGGGCAGAACGATCTGTTTCGGCCGCGCCGGGACAGCCCGACATCGCGACGATCCGATTGACGCCAAGCTCCGCGGCAAGGCGGACCGCCCGCCGAAGGTCGGCGTCGTGACGCTGGGCTGTCTGGGGGTCGGGATGGAGCGGGTTGCCCGATACGTTGAGCGCGGAGATGCCGAGCTCCCCTCGGTCGAACGCCTGTCGCCACTGTTTAGAGCTCCCGGCTCTCGACAGAAGCTCCTCGGCGTTGCAGTGCGGCGACGCGGAATAGCCACCGGTCCCGATCTCGAGGTCGTGGATCAGGCCGGTTTGCCCGGCCCAGCCAACCACTTCGTCAAGGCTTCGTTGTGGCATGGCATCTGTCAAGAGCCCAAGGCGGATCGGAGAATTGGAGCGTTCCAAAGCTGTGCCTCACCGTATGGGGCGGCCGGGCGATTGTCAACGGCCGTCATCCGAAGGTTGCCACCGCGTACCGGTCGACGCGCTCCTCGTCGAGCTCGAAGCCGAAACCGGGGCGATCGGGCACCTCGAGGCACCCGCCGGCGTCGATCCAGGGCTTTGCGACGAGCATCTGGCTGAGCGCGGAGGCCGGCCAACCAGGTGGCTCGTGCGGAAACTCGAACCAGGAGTGGTTTGGAATCGACGCCGCCAGGTGAAGGTTGGCGAGAAGCCCGATGCCATGGGTCCAGGTGTGCGGTGCCATTTGCAAACCCGCCGCCTCGGCCAGCGCCGCGACCTTGCGCAGCTGATAGACGCCTTCCGAGAGGACTGCGTCCGGCTGCAGGACGTCGTAACAGCCATTGTCGATAAGGAGCTTGAACTCCTGCACGCCGTGGTTGTTCTCACCGCCGGCAAGTTGAATTGTTCCAAGGCGGTCTCGAAGTCGCCGCAGTCCTTTGTAGTCATGGCGGAGCAACGGTTCCTCGAGCCAAACAACACCTAGGCCCTCCAGCTCTTTGGCGACCTCGAGAGCGGTGCGGAAGGTCCACTGGATGTGCCCGCCCCACCCAGGCCCAGGTCCCGCCTGATTGGCATCGACAAGGATGGCGAGGCGATCGCCGAACTCACCGCGCACGGCCTCGACTGTGCGGATGTCGTCGCGTGGGTCGTCGGAATGAAAGCGCAGCTTGACCGCTTTGAATCCGTCGTCGAGGATCCTGTGGCAGTCCTCGAGTCGCTGCTGGGGCGCCCGCACCTCTCCTGTCGCGCAGTAGGCCGGCAACCGGTCGGCTGATGCGCCCCAAAGCTTGTGTACTGGCAGGCCGGCCACCTTGCCGACGATGTCCCACAAAGCAATCTCGACACAGTAGACGGGCGAACCGAGGATCTCCGCGTCGCTGAATATCTTGGCCAGCCGCTCTGGTGCCGCGGCGTCCTGTCCGACCAGGTGGGGCTTGACGAAGCGGTCGATCGAGATTGCCGCTTCGGGTCCCGCCTCGGCCGCAGTGATCCCGGTGATACCGGATTCGGTCTCGACCTCGACCAGCGTGATCAGCAGGTTGCGCTGTATCTCGTTGCGGCCCCAAGCGGGCTTGAAGTCGTCAGGTAGGGGTAGATCAAGGACCCGCGACCGCACTCTTGTGATCCGCGTGTCGAGCGCCGCGAATGTTCGCATCGACGAAATCCTATCTTCATGACCACTTATCAAATCCTCAACAGGGTCTTATATATCGGTGGGCATGAGCGCATCTTGGATCCTTGTCGTCGAGGACGACAACCGGCTCGCGGCGACTCTGGAGCGCGTCCTCACCGCTGAGGGCCACCAGGTCGAGCTGGCGGGGGATGGGATGGAGGCGTTGCGGCGGGCTCGCGAACGTTCCCCCGACCTCGCCATCCTCGATGTGATGCTCCCGGGCCTGGATGGAATCGCTGTATGCCGCCGCCTGCGCGCGACCGCCCAGTTTCCAATCCTCATGCTCACGGCTTTGGCCGGCACCGAGGAGCGCGTTCGCGGTCTCGACAGTGGGGCCGACGATTACCTGGTCAAGCCCTTCGCGTACCAGGAGCTGCTGGCACGCGTGCGCGCGCTGCTACGCCGGTCGAGGCCGACCGATCATCTTCAGTTCGGCGACCTGGCCCTCGAGCCCTCCTGCCGGGAGGTCTGGCGCGGCTCGCGGCCGATCGTTTTGACCGCCGCCGAGTTTGCGTTGCTCGAGCATTTCCTGCGTCACCCACGCCAGGTGCTCACGCGCGAACAGTTGCTGAAGGGGTAAGAAGATGCGCGCAGCCTTCGCGCACTAGCGGTAGCCCTACAGCGGGGCGACCGCCAGGTAGAACAAGGCATTGACCCCGATCACGGCGAATACAAGGAGCGCGATGGTAGCCAGCGCACTCAGAGCGATCAAGGCCCGGCGATCCCGGCTCAAAAGCCATAACGCGCAGCAAAGCCAAAGGGCCGCAGGGGCGAGCGTGAACACCCCGGCAGATGAGATCAGGCTGAACGCGAGAAGGGGAACAGCGACAACCACCAGGGCCAGAGTCCACCGCCTCCATGACATCGCGGTGATGCCGAGGGCGGCGACCAGCCAGAGCCCGGCCACCCATCTCGATGTGACCCAATCGCAGGTCACAACGGAGGACGCGCTCGATGTCGAACATCCCCACGGCCGCGAGGCCATCACGAAGACCGAGCCCAGGGCTGCCACCAGGCCGAGCGCTGCGAATCCGAGAGCTATGAACCTCGTCTTTCGCAGCGTGTCGCGACGCGAAACCGCCACCGGCCAAGTGTATGTCGGCCCCGAGAATGGCCGACGGGCAGCTCATCCTGCGCTGGGCTTGCGCCGTCGCAACGCCACGTCCGCGTCCGCTGTCGAAACACGAAGCCGTCGGAAGTTTCTCAATGCGAAGCGGTCGCACGCTGTCTCGGCAGCCGATCGTCTGCCCAGCGCCTCGTACAGGTACCAGTGCATCCACTCATGGCAGTACAGGAAGCGCAGCACCTCTCGGCGGAGCCGGAATGACACGGTCTCGGACGCCCAGGCAAACCGGATTCCAAGTCCACGCTTGCGCCGCGCTGCGAAGACGACAGGCTCACTGAACGGCCGGAACGGCACTGGCACCTGCAGCACAATTCGCCGATCCTCGAACTCGCAACGCGCCGCGAGGTGCGGCCGCGTTCGGTAGCGAAGAGGCTTGACGATCACCTGATAGTCGCCGGCGCGCGGAAGGCCGTTCAGCATGCGGCGGGCGTCAGCGTCCGTGAGGCCGCCTAGCTCGCTGCGGATGACCATCTCGGGACTCGGTGTCGTGACAGGGACAGCGCGCTAGCCGAGCGTTATCGACTCGATCGCGTGCGCGTCGCGCACCGCGGGTCGCCCGCCGACCGGCTTGAGCCGGAACCCTTCCACAGGCTGCCTGAATGGGATGCTCACGGTTATTGCCTTTTCACAGGCTACCAGCCAGCTTCGGGCCAGCTCTGGTTTCATGTGCCTCGGGTACCGGCCGCGGGGATGGCGTTGTTGAGTTGGGGTGCCTGGCCTGCGAGGGCCGGGCGCTCCACCACCGGTCCCAGCAGAGACTGTCGACAGCTCAGGGAAGGAAAAAATGAAAAACAAGGAGCAACCGGTGGGCAGTGCCAGCCGGACCAAGTCCTGGTGGGCCGCAGTCTTGGCGGGTCAGGTCGACGAGCCCCACCCGATTCACGGCGCAGACCTCGATGTGACGTTCAGGGGAGGCAAGCTCCGTCTTTCTGGTGAGCTGGTCTCGGAGGAAGACCGCAAGCAGGTGGTCAACGAGGCCCGCGAGTATGTAGGCAAGGGCGTCGACGAAGTCGATGACAAGCACCTCAAAGTGGCCAAGAGCCAAGAGAAGCCTGGCGTGCTCGATCAAACCCTGATTGCCGCCTTTGCAAATCGCGATGTGGCCGAGTTCGCTCGCACCCACCTGGTCGAGAATCGCCGCGTCAAACCCAAGCTGGTGGAGATCCTGGAGCCGGGTCAGCAGGCCGAGGCCCGCAAGATCTTGCCCGAGGCCTTCATGAGCGACGTCGAGAAGGCATTCAATGCCGGTGACGCGATTCTGGTGCTGCGCGTGGACGAGACCTCGGCTTTCAGGGTGGCGGGGCTGCTGGCCCAGGAGACCCGCAGTCTCTGGACGATCGCGACACCGCCGCGCCCCGAGCAGGAGCCGGACCGCTAAATGCCGGACCGCTAAATGTCTGAGATCCAGATCCCGGCCCGTCGAGGCACGAACCCCACCAATGCACGGGAGGTCACCAAGCAGCGGCTCTCGTTGACTGATGTCCTCCGGGCGGCAGGTCCCGGCGTCATCACCGGTGGTGCCGACAACGATCCCGCCGGAATTGCCACCTACTCGATCGTTGGTGCAAGTGTCGGCTTTGCGCAGAACTGGCTGCTGCTTATATCCACTCCGATCCTGATCGTCATCCAGCAGATGTCCGCCAAGGTTGCCAACGTCACCAAGACCGACCTGGCCACCGTCCTTCGAACCACCTTCGGCGCTCGCGTCGCCACTCCGGCGGTCCTCCTGATGGTGATCGCCAACGTCATCACCATGGGCGCCGACCTGCTGGCAATGGGCGCCGCCTTAGAGCTGGTGACGGGCGTGAAGTTCATCTTCTGGATCGTCCCGCTCGCGGCGGCGATGGCCTTCGTCACCATCTTCACCGACTACAAGGTCCTCAGCAGGTACCTGCTCTGGCTCGTGGCCGTCTTTGCCACCTATATAGTCGCCGCATTCCTGGCGCGACCCGATTGGGGATCCGTGCTCCGCAGCACAGTGATCCCTCAGCTGAGCTTCAGCCCGGATTACCTTCTCGGTGCGGTCGCCCTGCTGGGCACCACGATCACGCCATATCTCTTCTTCTGGCAGGCCAGCGGTGAGGTCGAGGAGAAGCGGGGAGTCCAGGGCATAAGCCACCGCGACGTCGACATCACCGCCGGCATGGTGTGGTCGAACTGCATTGCCTTCTTCATCATCGTCGCCACCGGGGCGGTTCTTTATTCGCACCATGCTGCGATCAAGACCGCCGCCGACGCGGCGCGCGCCCTGGAGCCATTCGCCGGCAAGTACGCCACCCTGCTGTTCGCCATCGGGATCATCGGAGCGGGGCTGCTGGCGATTCCAGTGCTTGCGGCCTCGGCGGCATTCGGTGTCGCGGGCCTCGCAGGGTGGCGGCGCGGCCTCGGCAGGCACGCCCAGAACGCGCCCCAGTTCTACGTGGTGATCGGCGTAGCCTTTCTTGTCGCGATGGAGCTCGCCATCTCCTCGGTCAGCCCGATCAAAGCGCTCTTCTACTCGCAGGTGCTGGACGGCATCATCGCCCCGGTTCTGATCGTTCTCATGCTGCTGTTGACCTCCAGCCGCAAGCTTATGGGTGACTTCGTCAACGGCTTGCCGACCAAGGTGATCGGCTGGGCCGGGGCATTGGTCATGATCCTGGCCGATGTGGCGGTGGTGTACCAGGTTGCCACCAAAGGACTTCCAAATTGATCCCGTACGTCGCGGGTCGCCCTCGAAGCTCGGGCGTTATCTCGTAAGTAAGGAGGGTGACTGTGCAGTCGACTGTGAACGGACACGGCCCAGCAACGTCGTCAGGCGAGCTCGTCGCGGAGGCGGTGCAGAACGCCCAGCGACTGATAGGCCTCGAGATCGCCCTGGCGAAGCAGGAACTGCGTGAGATCGCTATGGCCAACATCATCGCGGTAGCCTGCATCGCCGCCGCCGGGCTGCTGGCGATCCTGGCGCTGCTGGTGGCCTTGCCCGTGCTCGTGGTCGTCCTCGTTCCGTGGCACTGGCAGGCGGCCCTGGTGTGGGCGATCGCGTACGGTCTGATCGCCGGCGGCCTGGCCTGGTATGGCAAGCGACGCGTCAGCCTGCGCTTGCCGACCAAGACCATTGAAAGCCTCAAGGAGAGCAAAGAATGGGCACTTCATCAGATCAGATCGGCAGGGAGATAAGAGAGACCCGCAGCGAGCTGGATCAAAATCTTGGGCTCCTCGAGCAGCGGGCGGCGTCGAACGCGCGCCGCTATGGCAAGGTCGTGGTCGGTGTCGCTGCGTCAGTCGCCCTGGTCACCGTGGGAGCGATCGTTTACAGGCGTTCTCGCCGGCGGAGCACGGCGAGGCAGCTGCACGAGCTGCTCTTCGAGTCGCTTGGGCGGCTCCCGGACGAAGCGAGGGCGCGGTTGAAGGAACACCTGCCTATCAGTGTCGTGATCAGGGACAAAGCGGACGATGAGAGCCCAAACAACTGGACCTCGATCGCCGCGAAGATCGCTCCTTCGGTCGTCGGCACGGCTGCCGGGGCGGTCGCCTCACGCCTGAAGCGACCTTCGCCGGACAGCACGCCATCCGAGTAGTGCTCCGCCGGGTCAGGTCCTGGCTGCCCGTACGTGTGCTGAGCGCGTACGGGGCGAGCCAGGCCAGCAACTACGCTGCCGCGCTGGCCTTCGCCGGGTTCCTCGCGATGTTCCCGATGATGCTGGGTGCCCTCTCCATCGTTGGCCTGCTGGTCCGCGATCCCGGAACGGAGGCCAAGTTCCAGTCCTTGCTTATTCAGAGCTTCCCGAACACGGCCCAGCCGCAGCTCGTCGAAGCACTGCGCGGCGTGAAGCAGTCGGCGGGCTGGCTGGGCATCGTGTCGCTGGGCGGCTTGATCTGGGCGGCGAGCGGAATCTTCTCCACCATGGAGTTCGCCCTGACCCAGATCTTTGGCACCAAGCAGCGGGACATGTTGAGACAGAAGGTCATGGGTCTCGCGATGATGCTGGTGCTTGTGCTGGCGGTTGGAGTGACCGTGGCAGCCAACGCCCTCGTCGGCTTGTTCCCTATGGCATGGATCTTGAGCTTCGTGGTTGGGGCCGCAGTCATGGTCGGCCTGCTGGTGCTTCTGTACCGCTTCGTCCCCAACCGTACATTCCGTCTCTCTGAGGTTCTTCCTGGCGCGGTCTTGGCGGGGATCTTCATCGAGGTGCTGTCCTTGGGCTTTCCGCTGTACGAAAGGGTGTCGCGCGGCTTCAACACCTATGGCGCCCAGTTCGGGCTCTTTTTCCTGCTCGCCACCTGGTTGTACCTGCTGAGCCAGGTCTTGCTGCTCGGCGCCGTCTACAACCGCTTTCGCCTGGGTGAGCCCCACACCAAAGGTCTGGTGGCAAGCCCGGCCGAAGACTCCAAGGAAGTTCGTCGCCCAGTGGAAGAGATCAAGAAAGAGAAGGGCCGAGCCGCAGGTGCCGCGGCGGGCAGCCGGGAAACCAAGTCGGTCCGGCCCGCCACTGGACGAGAGGCCGATCTGCGGCCGCCACTGAGGTCCCGTCGCCCACTCGTACAGCGCGGGGCCCTCTTTCTGCTCTTCGGTGCGGCGCTGGCCGCCCGCCTGGTCCGCGGCAAAGGCCGCCGAAGAACGGCTGGCTGACGGCCGCGTAGACGCGGCCGCTGTCGCGTTGAAATTCATGAGGGCCCTGGTTGCGGGTCCTCAAGGAACCAGGTCAACGAATACTAGAAGGAGGTAGTTGGTTGGGAACTCTTGTGTTCATCGTGCTCGTGGTACTTCTGCTCCTCGTTTTGCTTGGAGCAGGGGGCTACAGCGTCCGTCGGTACTGGAGCCCGGCAGGCTCTGAAGTCGTGGAAACCAGCAGCACCGGCGGGGGCGCTGGGATTGCTGCGGCGCTGATCGCCCTGCTGGCGCTGATCATCCTGTTCCTGGCGTTTACGCAGTGGAACTGGTTCGGCACCACGACCCGGTCCTCCTCACCGAGCGGCACCCAGACCGTCACATCGCCGGCGCCAAACACCGGCGGCACCTCGGCATCGCCGTCGGCGATGCCAACCGCGTCCCCCTAGCGTCGGCCATCAGGCTCGGGCAATTCAAGATCAGGAGGGAATCAGTTTGGCAACAGTCAGCACTCGTAAGCGAAACAGCATGCCCGCGCAGCGGTTCGCGTTTCCCAAAGAGCGAAAGGAACCTCTCAACGACGCCAGCCACGTCCGCAACGCGATCGCGCGATTCAACCAGGTCGAGGGCGTGAGCGACGCCGAGCGGGACGCCGCATGGAGGCGCATCAAGGCTGCGGCCAAGAAGTTCGGCGTCGAGGTCGAAACCTCCAGGCCAAGAACAAAGCACTAAAAGCATCGGCGTTCGGAGCGCCGACCGCGAGGGCAGGGCCGGTATTTCGCCGGCCCTTGCCCTGCGGGTTTGGATTCCAGCCTACGGGCTGTCGGGGAGGCTAGGGAACCGTCGGACGGATACCGGCGTTCTCCTGCGCCTCACGGGCGGCGCTCTCCGTGGCTTCGTGCGCTGCGGCCTCATTCGAAACGAATGGTGTGTTCGCCGCCGGCGTTGGCGTGGTGGCCGTGGTCGCCGCTGCGGCGCCTACCGTCGTCACCCCATACATGACTGCTCCGACCACGCCTCCTGCGAGCATCGAACCCGCGATGGCGGCGGCTGCGACTGTCTTACGAACTGCGTTCATGTCGTTGTCTCCTCTGGAATCAAATTTCGCTCATCGAGCGTTGGCTCCGAGAGTGACGACGTCGCCTTAGGAGCATGTGGGTGAAGGCTGTGAGTTTGCCGAGAGCGCCGGCCCGTGTTGCCGGCGGCAGAAAAAAGGGTCAGGGCGGTGGCGCCGCCTCTGACCCCTGGGAGTCGTCTCGCTTAGCGTGTACGCTCGGCGGGCGGCGGCATCTCGACAGGATCTGAGTCGGGCGTCTCACGTTGGATCTCAGGGTTCTCCCGATCGGTATCCGTCTGACCCTCGTCCTTGGGATGAGCCTCTTCCTGGTGCCGCTTCAACTCTTCGGAGTTGTTGAACTCCATGTCACACATCTCGCACTTCACGGCGGCTGACCTCCTGTTTTGTGAGATTTCTGGCGCGCCTGATCTGCGCCTCACTGCTACAACGCCACGGAAATACGTCCTACTGCATTTGCACGATGTTTCGAGTCACCTCGTGGCCTGGCGCGTTATTACTTTTGTATGAGTTCGAAACCAGGAGGAACTAAGATGCGTGCTATGTCAGATGAAGAGCTGGACCGGTCGTCCGTAAGCACTCGCGAGCAAGTCGAGCGAAAGGCTGCCGAGCTCGAGATGAAAGCTCGGGCGCTCGCCCAGCGTCATGGCCGGCTGGCGGCGGGACTCGCGCTTGGAGCGGTCGCGGCGTTCGGCCTGGGCATGATGGTCTACAGGCGCCGGCAGCGGAAGTCGATGGTCCGTCGTGTGCAGAACGCGATCCCGGACATGGTCTGGGACCTGCCTGAAGAGCTTGTCGCGCAGCTCAAGACGCAGTTGAAGAAGCCGCTGCAGCGCGCGGCCAAGTCGCTCTAGGCCGCCCGGACCGGCAGACCCGCAAGCTTCATCGCCGCCGGCTTGATGATCGCCGGCGGCCGCGCCGTCCCGGCAAGGAACCGCCGAGTGGATCGGTGTGCGAGCCTGATCAGCTCAGGCGTCCGGCTGAAGTCAGCCGGGGAGACCGCTATTGCATCGATGGTCGGAAGCATGTGGATTTCCGCCACGTCACGACGTGCGCGGACCTCTGCCTCGAGGCGCTGCTCGACAAACCGCGCCAGCGCGTGGAGAGCCATCGCCAGGGCGTTTCCCGGTTGGGTCCGGACCCAGGGATAGCCGATCGGGAGCACGAAAATCCTGCTTGCACCCAGCTCGATCGCAGCCGAGATCGGCATGTGGTTCGACACGCCGCCGTCAACCAGCTCGCGCCGACCTATCGTCACGGATGGAAATACACCGGGGATAGCGGTGCTGGCGAGCAGGGCGGGAACCGCCGGGCCCGAGGACAGGACCACTGCGCGGCCGTTCCTGAGGTCGGTGGTGAGAACGTGTACGGGGACTGCCGCCTGCTCCAGGCGCGTGTACGGAAGGTTTTTCTCGAGCACCGAGCGCAGGCCGGCGTTGGAGATCACATGTGTGGTGCGTCCGACCAGGCCGAGGGCGCCGGACCAAGGGTTCAAGGGGAAGATGTGCCGCCGGCGAAGGCCGCTCCAGATCTCGGCCAGCTTCAGCGCTCCTTGCACGTCCGGCTGGCCGGCCAACCAGGCCGCATTGACTGCGCCGACCGAGGTCCCGACCAGGAGGTCAGGACGGATGCCGGCTTCCATCAGCGCCTGTAGCATCCCGACCTGAATTGCGCCCAGGCTGCCTCCGCCGGACAGCACGAACGCAGTCTTGCCGCCGCCTTGCGCCGCCGGTTGGCTCATCGGAATGGCTGGGTCGGCCTCGGCCTCAAGCCGCCTGCTGGTCGGGGCTGGTTTTGGCGCGCTTGACGCGCAGGGATTCGATCATCACGGCGGCGTCCACCCGATCCCACAATCGCCAGTCCGCCTCCGAACGCCAAACCTGGTCGAACAGCGATTCAAGCTGGCTGTGAAGATCGGGATTTGTCGGACCGTGCTTGGCTTTCATCTTGATGAAACAACGCGCCTGAAGCGCGGTTCGGCTACCACCGTTGTATGGAATTGCGGAGCCCAGCGGTACGAGGCGGTCGTGAGACCCGCTGACGGCGATCAGGCACCAAAGGGCAATGCGCCTCGCGCCGGGAACATCACGTGCGCCGAGCGCGCTCGGTTGCCGTTGCGACCGCCAGCAGACCGCTGATCACGCCGCCTTCGAACAACCCATAGAGGACCGACCGCATGATGGGCTGGTTGAACGGGCCGATGTTGATCAGGAAGGTGAACAGCGCGAAGATCGGAAACGAGACCGCGAGCTGCACCCATGTCTCGAGTGCTTCCCACCAGAGGAGCACCTTTGGGGGCGGCTTGCGGCGACCGGAATCGGGGTCGCTCGGGGGTCGATCGTCAGCCGGCTCCATCGGCATCGATGATATGCGGAGCGCTTCAACGACTATGAGTCTCATGTCGCGCGCGGCGCTGTCCGGGCTCTTCGGAGCTCTCCTTATATGTGTGGCGGGATGTGACGCCCTGACGGGGACCGGGCCTGGAACCCCGCCGGACCCCAAAAGCTACCTGCGCGCCGATTCCGCCAATCAGTCCGTCGTCGTCACCCTGATCGCCGGCTACCCGGCTACCGATTACCAGTTCAATTACGACGGCTACGGCAACGGGAGCCTCGTCATCGCGATCCCGGCCGGCTGGCAAGTGACCGTCCAGTGCGAGAACCACAGCACGGTGCCCAACTCATGCGCGGTGGTCAAGGGTAAAAGCGACCGTCAGCCCCTCGAGCAGGGCTGGTCAACGCCCGATCCGGGACGCGGGCTCGACCCGGGACAGTCGGCGAGCTTCGTGTTCACGCCCACCCAGTCCGGAAGCTTCCGGATCGCTTCCCTGGTGGGCGGCAGCGAGGCGAGCGGCATGTGGGCGGACCTCGAGGTGACCACAGCCGGCGCACCCACCATCAGGGCAGGTTGACCTGGACAGGCTGCCCCACTGCGGCATGGTCGCGCATCGCTTCAACACCATCGGGTTCGCCTGACGGCGGTGCATAGTATTCGCCGTGCCGACGTTTTCAATGAGGCGAACATAGCTGCGCCGGGTGCCCTCGGCGCCAAGGTCGCTGTGGTGACGGGTGCGGGCAGCGGAGTCGGCAAAGCCATTGCCAAGGCCCTGGCGCGGCAGGGTGCCAACGTCGTGATCGCCGACTTCGACACACCGCGAATGGAAAGGACTGTGGAGGACGTTTTGAAGCTGGGCACAAGCCAGTCGGCAATCGGGTTGGCCGCGGATGTCCGCAGCGACGCGTCGGTCCGGTCCCTGGCACGAGATTCGATCAAGGCGATGGGCCGGGTTGACATCCTGGTCAACGCCGCGGGCGTGCTGCTCCAGGGAAAGCTTGACAAGATAACGAGCCACGACTGGAGCTGGATGCTGGAAACCAATCTGCTCGGCCCTGTGCGCACCGTCACAAGCTTCTTGCCTCACATGCTGGAACGCGGATCAGGTCATATCGTCAACGCCGTGTCCTACGGCGGACTGCTGCCGGGGGAACCGTTGACAATTCCGTACGACAGCGGGCATGCCGCTCTGGCGGCTTTCACCGAGGGCCTGGCGCGCCAGCTGAAAGGAACCGGCGTCCAGGTGTCCCTGTACAGCCCCGGCTCGAAGAGCCCACGCATCGGTCAGAACACACGGTCCCGAGGCGTCGGCAGGTGGCTGGGCGGCGTCGATCGGGCCGAGGACGGTTCGAGGCTGCTCGACCCGCTCGTCACAGGATTGATCGAATCGATGCACCATCCGCGGTTCCTCATCCTCGGCGACCCGAATGAGGGGCCTGCGCTCCAGCGGCGCTGGGATCACCTTGACGTCTCGCAAGGAGACACGCAAAGAGACAAGAGGAGAGAGGAAGGGGTCTCCACGCGCTCGTGACGGCTCCGGACCTGCTGTCGAGCATCGGGATCTGCGTCGGCGCGGCCGCGCTCCTGGCCCTGGTTGGCTGGCGTCTGCGACAGCCTTTGATCCTCGCGTACCTGGTGACGGGCGTGGTCATCGGTCCGGTCGGCCTCAACTACGTGAAGGACCAGGCCAGCATTCAGGGGGTGGCGGAGAT
Source organism: Candidatus Dormiibacterota bacterium (assembly GCA_030948325.1). Next base: position 24,013 of record JALZAL010000314.1, on the reverse strand, counting down.
CGGGCTGATCCTTCTCCTCTTCATCATCGGCCTCGAGATCGATATCAAGAAGCTGGCCTCGGCCGGCGCACCGGTGCTGTTGACCGGCGCGCTGCAGGTGCCTATCTGTATCGCACTCGGTTGGGGATTTTTCTACCTGATTGGCGAACGCAACACCCCTGGCAACTACTCCCTGCTATACCTCGCCGCCTGTATGAGTCTCTCCAGCACCCTCGTCGTCGTGAAGCTTCTCTACGACAAGTTCGAGCTGGACACGCTGCCCGGCCGCATCACGCTCGGCGTCCTGGTCATCCAGGACCTGTGGGCTGTCGGGATGCTCGCCGTCCAGCCCAACCTGAAGAATCCCGACCTGCTGAAGCTGGCGTTCTCGCTGTGGACTGGCGCGCTGCTGGTGGTTGGGGGCCTGGCGATATCGAAATACATCCTTCCTCACCTGTTTCGCGCAGTGGCCAAGGCGCCCGAGCTGGTCCTGGTCAGCGCGCTTGCATGGTGTTTTTTCGTGGCGGGCGCCGCGTATGCGATCGGGCTCTCGCGCGAGATGGGTGCCCTCATCGCCGGCGTGAGCCTTTCGACCTTCCCATACAACCTGGACGTGATGGCCAAGGCCGTCAGCATTCGCGACTTCTTCGTCACGTTGTTCTTCGTCGGCCTCGGGATGCAGATCCCGGTGCCAACCCTCCACGTGGTCGGGATCGCGCTGGCAGCTTCGGCCTTCGTGATGCTGAGCCGCCTGGCGGTGGTGCCGATCCTCTACGCGCTGCGATTGGGTCACCGCGCGAGCCTTATCCCTGCCATCAACCTCGCCCAGGTCAGCGAGTTCTCCATCGTGATCGCATCGCTTGGCCTCGCCCGACATCAGATCGGCCCCGATGTCGTGACCATCGTGATCATCACCTTTGCCGTCACGTCGGTGATCTCGACCTACATGATCAATTCGAGCCACGCCGTCCAGAAGGCGATGAGCTGGTGGTTGAAGTTTGTGCGCATCAGGGACCTGGACTCCGCGTCGGATGTCCAGGAAAGAAGCCAGGTGCGGCAGGAGACAGTCGTGTTTCTGGGTTTCTTCAGAGATGCGAGCTCGATCTTCTATGAGTTCGAGCACGGGGCTGACGCGGGGGCGGCCAAGGGTTTTCTGAGCAAGATCCTGGTCATCGACTTCAACCCGAGCGTGATGCGCGAGCTTCGCAATCGCGGGATCAGCTGCATCTACGGCGACGTGGCTCACGCGGACACGCTTCGGCACGCGGGGATCGAGCATGCGAAGCTCGTCGTGTCCAGCATCACCGACGACATACTCCGGGGAACGAACAACCTCAGGATGCTGAAGAACGTCCGGGCTGCATGTCCCGAGGCGCGCGTGATGCTGACGACCGAGCACATCCCCCAAGCGCTCACCTTCTACGAAGCTGGGGCGGACTTCGTCTATCTCCCACGGCTCCATTCCGCGCCCCAGATCGCGCTCATCCTCAGGCAAGGGGTGGAGGAGGGTTTCGACAAGATTCGCGCTGAAGAGATCGAGCGCCTTGCCCGCCGGCGCGAAGTCCTCGCCTGACGCCTGGGCGGCGCTGCGCAGTTTGATTTGACGAGGATTCTCGCGATCGCAGACGAGGTCGATGAGTCGCTTGACAACGACAAGCTCGGCCGGCTGCGTCCAGACGTGGTGGTTTCCGCCGGGGACCTGCCGTTCGACTACCTCGAGTACATCGTCAGCCGTCTGGATGTGCCGCTCGTCTACGTGCCCGGCAACCACGACCCGGAGCTGCGCTCGTCCGATCCGACGTGGTCGCCTTTGCGCACTGAGGCCCCGCGACCGGGACCACAGGGCTGCGACAACGCCGACGGCCGCATCCTCGTTGGCGGCGGGCTGCGTATCGCCGGACTCGGCGGCTCGATGCGTTACAAGAAAGGCCCCAACCAGTACACCGACGGCGAGATGCGCTGGCGGTCGCTGAGCCTCGAGGTTCGAGTCAAGCTGAACCCGGCTCGTGGCTCTCGCAACCTGGATGTGCTGCTCACACACGCCCCGCCTCTGGGCTGGGGATCGAAGGACGACCTCGCACATCGCGGCTTCGCCGCCTTTCTGCGCCTTGTTAAGGAGCTTCGCCCAAGGTTGCTCGTTCACGGCCACGTTCATCCTTACGGCCGAGCCCAACCCGAGCGCAGGCTGGCGGGCACTCAGGTCGTCAATGCCGTCCCGTCGAGGCTGATCGAGATCTGAGAAGGGTCAGAGGGTCAGCTTGACGCCGACTCCCTCGGCGCGGGCGCGGTCGTAGACAAGGCGCGCAGCGGCTGCGTCCTCGACCGCGTGGCCGGTGGACTTATAGATGGTGATGTCCTGCTCCGAGGTCCGGCCGGGCCTGGTCCCGGCCAACACCTCGCCGACCTCGGTGATCCGGTCGGCGTCCATGCCCTGCAGCTCGTGGGCTCCTGCCGGAGGCGCATTCAGCGCCGCGCCCCGCCACTCGACGAAGACCTTGCCGGCGGTCATGGTCTCGCGATCCAGCTCGGGGCCGAATGTGCCGCCCACGGAGCTGACGTGGACACCCGGCTCGAGCCACTCGCGACGGATCACGGGCTCTCGCGCGTCGGTGCAGCACGCTACGACATCTGCTCCCCGCACCGCTTCCTCGAAGGTGCCGGCAACGCGCGCATTTGCATGGCGAGACGCCAGTGCCGATGCCTTCGCACCGTCGCGCGACGCTACCCTTATCTCCTTGAAGTCGCGCACCCGTGCGAATGTCTCGAGGTGCGAGGCGCCCTGTACCCCGGCGCCCACGATGGCAAGCACGCCGGCACCTTTTCGAGCGAGAGTTCGCGCAGCCACCGCGGCGGTGCCTCCGGTGCGGATGGCCGTGATGTAGGTGCCGTCCATAATCGCCAGCGGCGATCCATTGACCTCGTCGAACAGCACGATCAGCCCCTGGTGGCTGGGGAGCCCGTGATCGTGATTCGCAGGGAAGACCGACACCAGCTTGGCCTCCAGCGCAACCCCAGGCACGTAGCCGGCCATCGCACCCAAGAGCCCGACGTCCGGGATGCGGGCCCCGGTTCGGGGTGGAACTGATGTGACACCCGACGAGAAAATGACGAGTGCATTGGCGAGGGCCTCGAGCATCGCGTCGATGTCGAGCAGACGCTCGACCTCGGCGCGACTCAGGTAGAGAAGCTCTCCCACCGCTGGGATGATATCCCTGAGGTGAAGGAATTTCTTCGCAACGGAAAGCTGCTCACCCTGATGGTCGGCCACCTGACCGTCGACAGCTATATGGGCGTCATTCCCGTGCTCTATCCAATCCTGATAGGCCGGTTCCACCTGAGCCTTGAGACCGTCGGCCTGGTGAGCCTCGCCTATAGCGGCATGGCCGCCATCTCCCAGCCTCTCTTCGGTGTGATTGCGGATCGCTTCGGAACCCGGCTGACCGGCCTCGCCTTGGCATGGACCGCAGTCACATTCGCCCTCATCGGCTTCATCCCGACCTTCCCGCTGCTGGTCGCCGTCGCGTGCGCCTCGGGCCTCGGCTCGGGCGCGTTCCACCCATTTGGGGCCCTGGACGTGCGGGCTCTCCTCCCGGCGTGGAGGCGCAGCTTCGGCATGTCGGTGTACGTGACGGCCGGGACTGTCGGCCTGGCCATGGGTCCGCTCATCGGGATCGCCCTGTTCGGAGCCCTGGGCATCGGTGGCACCGGCCTGCTGGTCATTCCCGGGGTCGCTTCAGGCCTCTACCTACTGTGGCGGATGCGCACTTCCGCTTCGCCGGTGGTACACCGGGCAGGAAGCGCCGCGCGGCAGGCGGCACCCGTTTTCGCGCTGGCGATGGTGATCGGCGTGATGATGTCCCGCAGCTGGACGGTCCAGGTCTTCCAGGCCTTCACGCCAACCTGGTACGCACAGCTCGGCTACGGACCCGGCTTTTACGGCCCGCTGGTCACCGCGCTCGTCCTCGCCAGCGCAGCCGGAACCGTAGGGTGCGGGTCGCTCGCGGACCGCTACGGCCGCAGGACGGTGATCCTCGGTACGTTGGTCCTGAGCGCCCCGGCGATCCTGCTGTTCACGCTGTTTCCGGGCCCCTGGGCGTTCGCAAGCGCGATCCTGATCGGCTTGCTCGCCGCGTCCACGGCCCCGCTCATGCTGCTGATGGCGCAGCAGCTGATGGCTTCGCGCGCCGGCCTCGCCTCGGGCCTGGTGATGGGCCTGGGCTTTGTGACCGGTGCGGTCGGCGTGCCGATCAACGGGGCGATCGCTGACGCCATCGGGTTGCAGAAGTCGCTCATGACCCATGTCATCCTGGTCCTGGCGACTATCGTGCTTGCCTGGTTCCTGCCGAGCGAGGCGGAGATGGACCGTCATGCGGTCAAGCCGCTGGACGTTCAACCGGCCGTGGCGCCATGACAATGGAGTGGTGCTGACGACCGGAGAGCAGATGTCGATCGCTGTTCACGACGATGCACCTGCATTGGCAATTCTGTTCAACCTGCCTCTCGCCAAACGCCTTGGCGCCCTGGCTCAGATGCGGGGCGTCTCCGAGTTCGATGAGCCGGCGATGAAACAGCTCAGGCAGATCCACGAGCGTGGGGACGGCTTCAGGGTCGGAGTCGACGACCCTCGATACCCGGCTGCCCTCGCGCGCCTGGTCGAGGCCGATGCCTGGGGCCAGCTTCGCCGGCAGCTTGCGCGCGCATGGGAGTACCAGCGGTCGGTCCTGCCCGGAATCCACCATCCCGAGACCGTCGAGGTCGTGCTCACGTTGGGCAACCCGGACGATCCGGTCTTCATCGAGAGAACGCTCGGCTACTACGGCATGGGCTCCATACCGGGCAGCATCTGGATGGTGGCATGGCCCACCGACTACAACGTGTCGCGGATCGGCGCATGCGGCGTGCACGAGCTGGCCCACAGCCTGCGCACCCCCAACGTGACAAGCCGTTTCGACCTGGCGGAGTGGGTGGTACACGAGGGGTTGGCCGAGGTTTTCACTGTCGAGGTGTGCGGGCCGGATTCGACCGGCGGATGGTATGCGCCGGTGACGGGAAAGGTCCTTGAGGCGACGTGGCAGAAGGTGACGTCCGCTTTCGGAACCGGCCGGTCATTTCCCGATTGGACCCCATATGTTCTCGGTGACGAGGTCGCCGGTCGCATGGGTTTGCGGCCGGTGGGCGTTCCTCACATGGGCGGGTACGCCGTCGGCAGGACGATCGTTGAGCGCTACCTGGCGGCCACGCGGCTGAAGGCCGCGCAGGCCATCGTGCGCCCCACGGCCGAGATCCTCGCCGGCGCCGGGCTCGCCCCCAAAGAAAGGAGCTGAGTGCGCCTCGGAAACGTTTACGAGGCGGCCGGCGGCGAGGCTACCTTCCGGCTGCTGGTGGAGCGCTTCTACGCAAGGGTCGCCGAGGACGCGCTGCTCCGGCCGCTGTACCCAGACGAGGACCTGGCGAGCGCCACCGAGCGTCTCACTCTTTTTTTGATCCAGTACTGGGGCGGACCTCAAACCTACAACGAGCAACGTGGCCATCCGCGGCTGCGGCTCCGCCACCAACCATTCGCGATCGGACAGGCGGAGCGTGACGCCTGGCTTCGCCACATGACTGCGGCAGTCGATTCGCTCGGCCTTGCGGCGGGGCTGCGTAAAGCGCTGCTCGACTACTTCGAAACCGCTTCCACGGCGATGATCAACCAGCCGGCTCCGACCTGACTGCCGCCGCGGCGCCGCCGCTGTCCGAAGCGGCACCGGGCGTGGGCTGAACAAGGACCTGCGCGACAGGAGGCACCGTGTCCAGCTCGATCGCCAGGTTGTTTCCGGAAGCCTTTGCCCTTCGCAACGCAGCGCGCAGGCGGGGGATCTCGGCCCGCAGCGGCTTTTCCACCCAATCGAATGCGATCACGCGCTCGTTGACCTCCCAGAACAGGCCGTTCTGCATCGATTCCATGCGGTCCAGCGCCGCATCCACAAAGTCGGGCGGAGTCGCGGCGATGCCCTCGACGAGAATTCGGGCGACGTCTATCTGGTCGGCGGCCATGGCCCAGAACGTGAGCTTTGCAACCCCCTTGAAGAGTCCGTTCAGGCCGATCGGCCTCGCGGTAGGGATCAGGTCCAGGAGGTTGCGGACCATCAGAAGCGCAAGGCGGTGGGTGACCTGCGGATCGTGTGCGGCGGCCTCGATGGCGAGGTCGGCGACGTCCTCGGCGGCCGCGCCGAAGATCGCCGGCATGCCCGCCTCGTCGAAGTGTCGCCCGTACCGCAGCAGGTGAGCCGCCGCCTCGACGGCGAGGTCGGGCCGCCATTCGAGTGCTCCGATGGCGAGCCGGCGGTACTCGTTCATGATCGCCGACGCGAATGTCGGCGCCGACCGGTTGATCGCTGCACGGAGGTAGGTGTTGAAGAACCGAACGCAAAGCTCGGCCACCTCCGCGTCGCCCGTCTTGATGGCCTCTAGGCCCAGGTTGCGCGTGGCGACGGCGATCGCATGCACGGCCTCTTTACGGTGAACTGGCGTGAGCCCGATCATGTCGACGAAGCTCGACATGATCGTGTACGCGAACCACGTCTCTGCTCGGTTCACCTCCGCCAGGATTTGGTCGGAGGCTCCGGGCATCTCGGCATGGCCGACCTTGAACCAGTCCCTGTCGATCTCGTTCTTGATGGATATGTAATCCTCGGCCAGGAGCTGGCCGAGTACCTCGATGCTGAGGACGCAGATCGGCACGTCTCCCAGCTGGATCGAGCCGAAGGCGATGTCCGTCACCTGGGCGATGGCGGTCATGAGCTCCTTGCGATGCCGGCGGCTGTTCTTGTGGGAGACGGCATTCCGTAGCTCACGCCGGGCCCTCCGCATGATGCCGCTGACCAGCGTCTCCGCCCGCATCACCTCGAAGATGTAGCCCACATAGGGCAGCAGGATCGCGAAGTTGATCAGTGCCAGGATCACAGCCGCGGCGGTGCTCCACGTCGGCACGTAGTTGACCTTGACCTCGGCCCGGACCAGGAATGTGTAGAGGATCGAGGCCAGCGCGAAGCTCAGCACCAGAGCGTTGAGCGGGTTGCGCGTGAAGATCCCCATGATCCGCGGCGAGTACCGCGACGACGTGGTCTGGATGCCGAATACGACGGAGACGATGACGATGCTGAGGGTTACGCCCTCGGCGCCCCCCACGAGTCCCAGGGTGCCGGCTGCCGCCTGTGGATCGGGTGTGAAGAAATCCCTGATCGACGTGTAGTGGATTGCGTCAAGGAAGCCGAAGAGGATGACCAACATGACCGAGACGGTGACCAGCGCGAGGCCGGAGAGCCCCGCGCCAAACCAGCCTCGGGCACCGCTCTCCGCGGCCTGCCGCGCAGTTGGTTTCCGCGCCTCGTCAGTCACCAAAACACCTCAACCACACGGCCACGGCGATCCTAAGCGATTGGTCCGGCGCCGCTACAGTTCAAACATGATCCGCGCGATCGTCTTCGACTTTGACGGGCTGATCCTCGACACCGAGGAGCCCGTCTACAGATCGTGGCTCGAGGTCTACGAGGCGCACGATGAAGAGCTTCCGTTCGAGCAATGGGTGAAGATCATCGGCTCGACGACCGCGAGCTTCCACCCGCAGGAGCACCTGGAGCAGCGCTTGGGGCGGCCGCTCCCCCAGGAGGTGCTCGAAAGGCGCATCGGGCGGCGCACCGAGCTGATACTGGCACAGCAGCTGCTGCCCGGAATTCTTCAGCACATCGATGCCGCAGGGTCTCTCGGGCTGAAGCTCGGCGTGGCTTCGAGCTCGACCCGCGACTGGGTGAGCGGCCACCTCGATCGCCTTGGGATACTCCGCCGCTTCGACTGCGTCCGCTGCCGTGACGACGTACCCAATGCGAAGCCCGCCCCTGACCTCTACATCGCCGTCCTCGACTGCCTTGGCGTCAGCGCAGCTGAGGCGATCGCCATCGAGGACTCGCCCAACGGGGTGATGGCCGCCAAGAGCGCCGGCATGCGCTGCGTCGCCATTCCCAACACCATTACGTCGAGCCTTGATCTCAGTGCGGCCGACGTCGTGCTGGGCTCTCTGTCCGATGTCAGCCTGCCCGAGCTCCTTCGGCGCCTCGAGTCGGACGCCACCATCTAACCTATCCGAGTGCGAATCGGGATCCTGACCGGCGGCGGCGACGCGCCCGGCCTCAACGCCGCAATCCGCGGCGTCTCGAGGCGCGCCTTTCAACTGGGCCATCGTGTCAGCGGAGTCCAGAACGGGTGGGCTGGGTGTCTTGAAGATGGGTTGATCGAAGAGCTCTCACCCGAAAGCGTGCGCGGCATCCTTCCTCTTGGAGGCACGATCCTCGGGACGTCTCGCACCAACCCGCTCAAGGTGAAAGACGGCGTCGCGACCGTGATCCGCGTGCTCAGGCGTAACGGGATCGACGGCATCGTACCCATCGGCGGCGATGACACCCTCAGCGTTGCGGCCGCTATGCACGACGCCGGATTCCCAACCGTGGGCGTGCCGAAGACCATCGACAACGACCTTTCGATGACCGAGTTCTGCATCGGCTTCGACACAGCAGTCGGGGTGGTGACCGAAGCCCTCGACCGGCTGCACACCACCGCCTCCGCACACCATCGCGTCATGGTGGTCGAGGTCATGGGCCGAGACACCGGGTGGGTCGCCCTCGTCGGAGGCCTCGCCGGCGGCGCCGACCTCATAGTCATTCCCGAGTTCGATCTCACCCTCAAGGAGGTCGTCGGCCATCTATACCGGCGTCGAGGCGACGGCAAGCTTTTCAGCATCATCGTGATCGCCGAGGGAGCCCACATCTCCGAGCTTGAGAACGAGGGCGGGGCATCACAGGAGCCTGATGCTTTCGGCCACGTGCAGCTGGCCAGGCGAGGGATCGGCGACGCGCTGGCTCGACGGGTCGAGCTTGAAACCGGCTTCGAAACGCGAGTGACCGTGCTCGGTCATCTTCAGAGGGGAGGTTCGCCAACCCCGACCGATCGGATCTGGGCGACACGCCTTGGCGTGCGGGCCGCCGAGCTGATCACCGACGGCAAGAGCGGCGTCATTCCAATCCGGCGAAACGGAGACGTCGACGTCGTGCCCCTCGCCGATGTCGTGAAAGAGACCCGGCGCGTGCCCAAGGAGTTGTACGAGCTGAGTCGGGTCTTCGAATGACGGCCTCGAAAGCCAAGAGCAAGACGCGCCGGTCGACCGCTGCGACCCGGAAGAAGCCGATGCTCGAGCTTGCGGGCGGCGGCGACGACGGGTCCACCGGGCTGCTTGGTGGCGGGCGCGCGCGCAAGGACGATCCGCGCATCGAGGCTTACGGCAGTGTGGACGAAGCCTCAAGTGCCATCGGCCTTGCGAAGGCGCTGTCTTCAAACGCGCGTGTTCGCGCCATCTGCGAAGAGCTTCAGAGGGGGCTCTACGCCCTTGGCGCGGAGCTGGCCACGAACCCTGCCTCCGCTGCCTCTTTCGCCACGACGACGGCGGCCGGCGTCGAACGTCTAGAGGAATTCACGGCCGAGCTGGAGAAATCGGTCCCTATGCCGGATGGTTTCATCCTCCCGGGGTCGACGCCTGCCTCAGCCGCCCTGGACGTCGCGCGCGCGGTCACCCGCCGGGCTGAGCGCCGCTGCCTGACGCTTGAGCGGGAGGCCGGCTTCGACAACCCGCAGGTTCGCCGGTGGCTCAATCGCCTGAGCCTCCTGTTGTTCGTGCTCGCGCGCTACGAAGAGGGAAAGTCTGGGCGGGCGGCGCAGGCCGCCAAACAATCGGTCTAAGCTTCGAGTCGGGTTCCAAATGGCCTACGCCGCTCTGTTCGCTGTCGCTCTGCTCGCCGGGTATGTCCTTCTTTCGTACGCCCTTTACCGCAGAGTGTTCGTGGCGGCGAAGCCGGCCTTCCTCGACGACTTCACGTTCACGCCATTCGAGTTCCAGGCCGACTCCGAGGAGGTCGAGCTGATCACCGCCGATGGGATCAGCTTCGGCGCGTGGTACTTCAGACAGCCCGGCTCACCGCAGACCGTCATCGTCTCGGGAGGGCATAAGGGACAGCGATCGGGCACGCTTGGGATCTCGGTAGCGCTCTGGCGCAAGGGGTTCAACGTCATTCTTTATTCGTATCGCGGCATGCCGGGAAGCGACCGCGCGCCGATCACTGTCGGCATCAAGGAGGTGCTCGAGCTTCAGGCGGTCATCACCTTCGCGCGAAAGCGCATACCGCACGCCAGGATCGGCCTCCTCGGTTACTCGATGGGGGCCGTCGTCTCCCTCCTCGGAGCTGCGGGCGAACCTGGGGTTGAGGCGCTTGTGCTCGACAGCCCGTTCAGCGACCTACGTACGGTGCTGGCCGAGAACGTCTGGCGGGCCGTGAGGCTTCCCGGAGCCCCGTTCGTGTGGCTCGCCGGAATCATGCTGCGTCTTCGAAATGGAGCCCGGCTGTCGGACTGCAGCCCGCAGGCGGTGTTGAGCTCGCTCGAGCCACGCCCGCTGTTTTTCATTCATGGCGGTGCCGATGACATCACGTCCGTGAATCACAGCCGCAGGCTTTACGACGCCTATCGCGGTCCTCGCGAGATCTGGATCGTGCAGGGCTCTCCGCACACCGGTGCCTACTTCGCGGATCGCACTCTGTACGTCGAGCGGGTGGCGGGCTTTTTCGCCCGGCACCTGGGACTTGACGTCAGCGGCCACCTGCGCCTGGTGGAGGAGGAAGAGGTCTCCTAAGCACGCGCGAGGGTGCTCGCGAGCAAGATCCCGTCTGCCCAATAGGTACCGGTCTCGCCCGCAGGCAGCACGTCGTACGTTCGATCGCCGGAATACGCCACCAGCTCCCACTTCGTGACCGTCGAGCCGTCGAGCCGGTCACCGACTGCAAGGGCGCCGAGCGGGCGGCCGTCGGGGGTAAGGTGCCTGGGCGACGCCAGGAGCTCGCGCCCGTCGGCCAGCTGCAGGTGCACCATCAGGTGCCCGGCAGGTACCGGGATGCTCCCGACCTCGAGCACCGGAGCGGGCACACGCTTCCCATCGGGGGACGCAGTCCAGACCAGCATGCCCGCCTTGATGTCGATGACCCGCACCTCGCCATTCGGAGTGGCTATCAGCGTGGTCGCGGCCAGGCAGATCGGGCACGGGGGCGGCGCCGAGGGGGTCGTGGAGGTGACAGTCACCACCCCGTCGACCCGCACCGTTCCTTTAACCAGCTGAACGGAGCTCTGGCTCGCCGATTTCGCGCGTGAGGCGAACGCGAAGTCGTTGCCGTTCTGGGTCAGGGTCAGCGCGCGCAGCAGCTTGAACGCGCGGTAGGCGATAAGCTTTTGAGCGTCAGTCAGGTCGCCTGCGGACAGGTGTTCGTGGGCGATGATGGCGGCGTAAAGATCCGCCTGAGCCCGGATTTGCGGATACTGCGCGACGGCGTTCGCAGTTTCGCCCTCCAGACGCGCAACCGGGTAGAAATCGGGATCGCAGAACACCGGCGTTCCCACCGTGTCCATGACCCTGAACTTCAGCTCGTATACGTTCAGAGGCTTGCCGATCGGGCCCGGCGAGGCTGAACCGCAAGCCAGGGCGAACAGCACGGCCAGCGAGGCCAGGATGCTCCTTCGTGCGCAGCGCGCGATCGGTTGGTTGGAACACATGGTGTCGCTATTGAACACGTGCGGACACCGGTCCAGGTAATGAGTGGAACCAAACAGGCGCAAGGAACGTATTCATTCCTGGATGGGGCGCACTCAGCTCGAACCTATAATCGCGGGGATGGGGAGGACCTAGGAGCCGTGGCCACCGACGTCGTCACCCGGGTTGCCGAAGCCGTGATGTCCAACGTGGGACGCGCGATCGTCAACAAAGAAGAGGAAGTTCGTTTCTGTCTTGTCACGCTTCTGTGCGAAGGGCACCTCCTGATCGAGGACGTTCCGGGAGTGGGCAAGACGATGCTCGCCAAGTCCCTTGCGCGCTCGCTGGACTGCACGTTCCGCCGGATCCAGTTCACGCCCGACCTGCTGCCCTCGGACATCACGGGCGTTCGCGCCTTTAACCAGAAGGTCAGTGATTTCGAGTTCAGGCCCGGTCCCGTCTTCGCGCAGATCCTGCTCGCCGATGAGATCAACCGGGCGAGTCCGAAGACACAGGCAGCGTTGCTGGAGGCGATGGAGGAGCGTCAGGTCACCATCGACGGTGACACGCACGAGCTCCCCAAGCCCTTCATGGTCATGGCGACGCAGAATCCGGTCGAGTACTCGGGCACGTTTCCGCTCCCGGAAGCGCAGTTGGACCGCTTCCTGATGAAGGTCAGGCTCGGCTACCTCTCGGAAAAGGAAGAAGCCCACCTTCTCGGACAGCACAAGGTCGAATCACCGATGCAGGAGCTGCAGCCGGTCGTCTCCCCAAACGAGCTCAAGAGCGCGCAAAGCGCTGTCAGAGAGGTCTTCGTCAAGCCCGAGCTGCGCGAATACATCGCCCGGCTGGTCGGGCGCACGCGCGGAAACGCGGAGGTGGCGCTTGGTGCGAGCACCAGGGGCACCCTCAACCTCTTTCACGCGAGCCAGGCGCTTGCCGCCGTGCTCGGGCGGACCTACGTGATCCCAGACGACATCAAGGTGCTCGCAGAGCCAGTGCTCGCCCACCGGATCATTCTTCGGCCGAATGCTGAGATGCAGGGCCAGAGCGCTGGCAAGCTCGTGGCCGGTCTCCTCGAGCGGGAGCATGTCCCGCAGATGGCGTACGACGGATGAAGCACTCCTAGCAGGGTTTCCCACATGAGCAAGGTCGCCTCTGGTCTGGCGCTCGGCCTGCTCCTTCTTTTCACCTATCTCACTGGCGTCCGACCCGCATATGCGTTCGCTTACGCGCTTTGCATGCTGTTCCTTGTCGCCTGGGCATGGCCGCGGTTCGCCATTCGCCGGATGACGGTCAAGCGCAACCTCGACCCCGGCACGCCGACTGTGGGCGAACCATTCGAAGAGGTCATCGAGGTACGGCGGTCGGGATTCGCGCCGGCGCCATGGGTCGAGGTTCGCGACCTCAGCGGCATCCCGGACTACCAGCCGGGGCGGGTCATCTCGGTTGGTCGCGAGCCGGTGAGCTGGAAGACGCGTGGGGCATATCGGCGCCGGGGATGGATCACGTTCGGACCGACCTCACTTCGGGTCCGCGAGCCGTTCGGCCTCTTCAACCGGGAGTTGAAGCTGGCCCAGCGGACATCGGTGCTGGTCTATCCGCGTGTTCGGCCCATACCGGATCTCGTGACCCCGAGTGCGCAGCAAGTTGGGAACTCGCCGACCTTTGGCGCCTGGGCGGACTATCCCCCCGAGACGGGTGGGGTTCGCGACTACACGACCGGGGACAGCTTCGGTCGCATTCACTGGGCGCTCTCGGCACGCCATGGCAGGCTCATGTCGAAGACCTTCGAGCAGCCCTTGACAACCGACCTCTGGATCCTCCTCGACCTCGACAGGAGCGTGCATTTCGGGGAAGGCGAGGAGTCGACAGTCGAGTACGCCATCAGCCTTGCCGCATCGATGGCATCGCAGGTGCATGGTCGGGGGCGGCAGGTCGGCCTGATCGCAAACGACTCGAAAGGAACCATCCTCGAACCCCACCGCGCCGTGCGGCAGGACCGCCTCATCCTCGATTACCTCGCTGTCGCCCAGGCCGACAGCCGCACACCGCTGACCAAGACGCTCGCGTGGGATCGAATCCGCCGCCTCCCGCGGCGAGCCCTTGCAGTCATCACGCCGAGCGCAGACCCCGATTGGGTACGTCTTCTGCAAGCGGTCCGCGGGCGTCGGACGACCATGATCGTCTTTTACCTGGATGCGGCCAGCTTCGGCGGCCCGGATCAGAACCCAAGCTTCGACCTGGGCCAGGATGTCGACCTTTACGTCGTTCGCTCTGGAGACGACTTTGCGCGGCTGGTGAGGACGCGAGATGCAATCCGCATCGCCTAGCAGATCGCTCGTGCGGGCTTCGCTGACAGGATCCGTCGCCTGGTCGGCTGTCCTCATCCTGCTGCTCACCGTCGTGATCGCCCGCTCAACGGCGACCGCCGCCTGGGTGCCCGGAATCGACGTGGTGGCGATCGTCGCGCTCGGTGGAGCGCTGCTGATGGGCGTGCTGGCTCTGACGCCGATTCCGTGGACCGTCGGGCTGTGCATCGGCCTTGTGGCGGGACCGATAGTGGCCGGGATCGCAGCCGGACCTGCCCTCCACGCCAACCATCCAGCGGACACCCTGTCGATCGGCCTGGTCGGTGCATGGTGGAGCCGCATCTTCACCGGCTACGCTCCGGGCGACCCGCAGGGCTACACGCTGCCGGGCGACACGTCCTTCTTCCTCTACCTGATCTGCTTGCTCATGTGGGTCACCGGGGGGTGGCTCAGCTGGTGCGTGCTTCGGTGGCGCAGGCCGATGCTGGGCCTGATACCGGGTGCCGCCGCCTTCACCACCAACCTGCTCAACTATCCCGCCGACCAGAGCGGCTACATGCTCGCTGTGCTGGTGCTCACCCTGGCGCTTCTCCTGTGGACCAACTACACGGCGTCCATCGCGAACGCCGCGCGCGCACACGTCAAGATGACGGGCGACGCGCGATGGGACTTCTGGGAAAGCGGCCTGGTCGCGATGGCCGCGCTGATCGTCCTCGCCATGGTGCTGCCCCCTCTTTCGACGGCGGACAGGACGGTGGAGATGGAGTCGAGCGCGTTCTCGAGCTGGGCACAGCTCCAGCAGCGTCTCAGCCACCCGATCGTGCTTGGCAGCGGTGGCGGATCGGTTGGCGGTTTCACGGGCTTCGCGACCGATGTGAAGCTGCGCGGCGGGCTGACGCGCACGCACAATAAGGTCTTCACCTACACCTACAGCTCGAGCTCAGGACCGCGCTACTTCCGCGGCGTCAACGTGACAGTGACCTCGCAGGGCGAGTGGCGTTATACGAGTGCCGCCCGGTTCGAGGCGCGAATCGCCAAGAACGCGTACCCGCCCTACGCAGAGGACTATCTGAACCTGGCCCTGACGACGTTCAACGTCAGCATGATCGCCCCGCCTCTCAACAATGCCGACATCCTTTTCTACCCAGGGATCCTGAACAAGGCGGATCGGGAGACGATCGGGAGCCAAACCATCAATCCGCCCGGGTCATTGCTGACGACCATCGATCGGCTGTCCAGCGTATCTCCGCGGGTGTCCACCGGCTCGTACAGCGTGACAGCGGAGTACTCGATCGCCACGGAGGCAGACCTGCAGCAGGCAGGAACCGCCTATCCCGACTGGCTTTCGGCGTACTCGAGCATGCCGGCGATCGGCTACCGCAGCACCCAGGTCATGGAGCGCATCCATCAGCTCGCCTTGCAGGTCACACAGGGCGCCGCCACCCCGTACGACAAGGCCAAGGCCATCGAAGCCTATCTACGGGACGCCAAAAACTTCACCTACACCCTCGACTCTCCGAACACTCCCGACGGGGCCGATCCGCTCGCCTATTTCCTGTTCGACTCGAAGCGGGGCTATTGCCAGTTCTTTGCGTCCGCGATGGGTGACATGTTGCGGAGCCTGGGGATCCCGACCCGGCTTGTCAACGGCTTCGGGCCCGGTACGCTCGACAGCACCATCAACGCCTATGTCGTGCGTGGTGAGGACGCCCACACGTGGGTCGAGACCTACTTCCCGCGCTATGGATGGATCACGTTCGAGCCCACTCCCGACCCCATTTATCCCGTCATCAATCGCGGATCCACTGGCACTAACGTGTGCCTTCGCAACAGCCAGTGCAGCACCACCCCCGGCGGCACGGCCGGTGGCGTGGTTCCGCCCGGCGTCAGGGAGCCCAACGGCCCGAGTGGGAGCCAGGGTCCTGCCCGGACTGGCGGTTCGGGCATCGGCTTCCGGCTCCCAGACGCAGGTACCCTGACCAAGGTCATTGGCTTGATGCTGGCGGTGATACTCGTTTTCTTCGCCACCGTTGCCCGATACCTTCGACCTCGGACGGTGATGACAACCTGGAGACGCACGCTCGTCCTTGCACGCCTCGCCGGCGCTCAACGCCGGCCTGGTGAAACACCGCTCGAGCTCAGCCGCCGTTTGGCGCAAGCGTTCCCGGAGGCGTCAGCGCCATTGAGCTCGCTTGCCGACGGCTTCGTCGTGGCGGCATATGCGCCGCCGGATCTGGCGACCACAGCGCGGGCTTCCGTGCTGGATGCATGGTCTGCGTTGCGGCCGATGCTGCTGCGAAGGGTGGCGTCCCGCATTCGCCCCCACAGGGCCTAATCTGCACGGCGTGTCTGCCGAATCGGCCGGGCGAATCTACCCGGCGGTTGCGTTTGAGATCGATTCGGAAAGTGTGGCTGCGTTCGCCCGGGCGATCGGCGCAGATGCTGCCGACGGCGTGCCGCCGACCTTCGCCGCGGTCTACTCGCTGGGAGCAACTGCTCCTCAGCTGTTCGGCGATCCTGATGCGGCGATCGACTTTGCGAAGCTCTTGCACGCAGAGCAGCAGTTCGAATGGAAGCGCCATCCGGAGCCGGGTGAGACGGTCACATCGCAGGGCCGCGTCGCCTCAGATGTGACTCGGCGAGGCATCCGGTTCGTCACATTCGAGACCGAGACAAAGGGCGCTCGTGGTGACGAGGTCTGCAGGTCACGCGCGCTGTTCGTGATCCGATCGTGACCCGCACGGTCACGTTCACCGAGGACCAGATCGCCGCGTATGCGGACGCGTCGGGCGACTACAACCCCATCCACCTTGATGATGAGTTCGCCCGCTCGGTTGGGCTTCCCGGCCGGATCGCCCATGGCATGCTGGTGATGGGGGTTGCAGGCACCGTGGCGGCGGAGGCGGCCGGCGGTGGCGCCCGCCTGCGCCGGCTTTCGTGCAGGTTCACGGGCATGGTCGTCTCTGGGGACACCGTCACGTTCACTGCGGAACCGGCGGGGCCTGGCAAGCTTGAGCTGCGCGCCGTCAACCAGCGTGGCGAGCCCGTTCTCACCAAGGCTGTCGCGGAGTACGAGGCAGAGTACGCGGAATGAGGGGGTAGGGATGTTCGATCTATCGGGAAAGGTGGCCATCGTGACGGGAGCATCGCGAGGCCTGGGCCGCCAGGATGCGCTCACACTTGCGGACGCCGGCGCGGATGTCGTCATCACCGACATCCTCGTCGAAGACGACCCCGATCTTCAAAAGACGGCCGCCGCCTCGAACAGCGCCCTTGCCCAGCTCGCCCTGTCGCAGGGTTGGGTGCACTCGAACGCTACCGCGGAGGAGATCCGCAAGATGGGTCGAAAGTCGTTCGCGATCAAGATGGACGTTACGAACCGCGAGCAGATCCAAGAGGTCATGAAGAAAGTCAAGGACGAGTTCGGCCACATCGACATCCTGGTCAACAACGCCGCCACGCTCGATAACGTCGCTCAGATCCAGAACATGAGCTATGACCTATGGGATCGCGACGTGCGAGTCAACCTCACCGGTGCATTCAACTGCACCAAAGAAGCTTGGCCATACATGATCGAGCAGAAATGGGGGCGAGTCATCTTCATGGCATCCGTCGCAGGCACGATGGGCGTCTTCGGACAAGCGAGCTACGGCGCCACCAAGGCCGGCTGCATCGGCCTCGCCAAAAGCTGTGCGCTCGAGGGCGGGCGTCACAACATCACAGCCAACGTGATCGTGCCGGGGATCATCGGGACCGAGGGATTCCAGTTCCTCGACCCCAAGTACCAGGAGCGCGAGATCGCGCGCACGATCTTCAAGCGGCCGGGCGAGCCTAAGGACATCTCTCACGCCATTGCGTTCCTGTGCTCGGAGGAGGCTGGTTACATAACCGGTGCGGCGATAGAGGTTGCGGGCGGGATTCCCCTCTTCGTTTACTGATGGGGGAGTGCGTTGAGGTCAAGCGCGACGGCGCCATCGCTCGCGTCGTCATGCACCGCAAGGGCAACAACTCGATCGCCGAGGACCTGACGCAGGAGCTGGCGGATGCTTTCTCCGAGCTCGGCGCTGACCCGATCGTCCGCGCCGTGATCCTCGCTTCGGAGTACGAGAAATACTTCAGTGTGGGATATGACCTGATGGCTTTGGGCACCATCGACCGCGACGCGCCCGATGCCGTCGACCAGATTGCCGCCTTGGTGCAGCGCCTCAACCGGCACTACTCAGCGGTCGAACGATGCCCCAAGCCGGTGATCGCCGCCATCAACGGGCACGCGATTGGCGGCGGGAGCGAGCTGGCCCTCTGCTGTGACTTTCGGATCATGGTCGAGGACGGGCGCTCACGAATTGGGCAGACCGAGTCGGCGCTCGGGATCATCCCCGGCGCCGGCGGCACGCAGCGATTGCCTCGGCTCATCGGCAGGGCAAAGGCGATGCGCTACCTCATCGAATCAACCCGGCTTTCGGCCAAGGAAGCCGAAGCAGCTGGTTGGGTGGACAGGGCGGTGGGGCCGGAAGAGTTCAAGGACGCGGTCGACGAGCTCGCCGGCAAGCTCTCGAAGGCCGCCACGTTCGCGATCGCCATGATCAAAGACTCTGTGCAGCGCGGATACGACCTTCCACTCGAAGAAGCGCTCGATATCGAGGCCCGCAATTTCGCGCGCGCTTCGCTGAGCAATGATGCTGCGATCGGCATCATCAGCTTCCTGAGCAAGCAGGAGCCGGAATTCACCGGATCCTGAGCGACGTGCTGGATCGCGCTGGGGCGATGAGCTCGACTCTCCAGACTAGGCCGGCGTCATACCGAGCTGGGCGGTGCGGCGCCGCACGAGCTCGACCACCTGGTCGACGCGCTTCGGGTCGCTACCGATGCACCGGATGACCAGCTCCTTCGTCTCGAAATTCGGGTACGACCCGACCGACACGTCGGGGAACGCCTCCTCCAGCTCGCGCATCAGCGGGTAGAACCTCGCCTCGACTGCGAACGTGAAGCGCACCTCGCGGACTGTCGCCCCCGAGCCGTCGGACAGGAACTCCGGCTCGAGCTCCTCCGTGAAGATGCTTTTCAGTTCCAGCGGCACGCCCGGCAGCACGAAGAGGCGCTTGCCGTTCGATTCGTAGAGGACGCCGGGCGCCATGCCACGCCGGTTTTTGAAAACGTGGGCGGGCCCGGCCGGGATCCTTGCCATGCGCAGGTTGCCCTCGGTCAGGTCCGGCGACTCGAGCAGGCCGGCGTCGTGCATGCGCCGGACGCGGCGCTCGATTCGCTCGCGCGTCTCGTTCCAGATGATGAGCTCACGCCCCAGCGCGTCCGCCAGGGAGGCAAAGGTCCGGTCGTCAGGGGTCGGTCCAAGGCCGCCGCAGCAGAAGACGTCGGTCACCTCCTCGTCGGCGATCTCTCGGCGCACCTGCTCCACGATCTCCTGAAGACGATCGCGGATGGCCGTAATCCGTTTGACCGGATAGCCCAGGGTGCGAAGGCGTTGAGCAAGCCAGGAGGAGTTGGTATCGAGGGTGAAGCCGCCGACCAGCTCATCCCCGATCGCGACAATGCTGGAGGTCGGCATCCCTTGGAAGATTAATCTCCTCGCGTGGAGCGCCTTCACGGCGTCGTCAAGGGTCACGTCCAGGGCGTCGGTTTCCGCTACTTCTTGATCCGCAGTGCCCATGAGCTGGGTCTGAAAGGCTGGGTCACGAACCGCGACGACGGTGCGGTGGAGTTCGTCGCAGAGGGCGGCCGCCACGAGCTCGAACAGCTGGAGCGAGCCGCGCGGCAGGGACCGCGAATGGCTCGTGTCAGCGCCGTCGACGTCGATTGGTCGGTAGCTGCCGGCGGCCTCGACCGCTTCGACATCACCTAGTTCGTATAACCTATCGCTCCGGCAAGCGCATTCGCATCACGCTCGCCGGCGCCGGCGCCGAGTCGTGAGCCCCCGTCCGCAGAGAGAGTGTGCCAGTGGAGGTCGTCGTCAGCTAGATGGATCCCAATACAGTCCTGTACGCGGTGGCAGGGGGCGTCGCCGCCGTTCTGTTCGCTGTCGTCCTCATCGCGCTTGTCCTCCGCATGCCGCCCGGCAACGCGCGCATGCGAGAGATCGCGGCCGCCATCCAGGAAGGTGCGTCCGCCTACCTGAATCGCCAGTACACGGTGATCGCCATCATCGGCGTCGTCATCGCACTGGTGATCGGCTTCGCGATCAACTGGAGGACCGCCGCGCTGTACGTCGTCGGAGCTGTTCTGTCAGCCGCCGCAGGTTACGTGGGCATGAATATCGCGGTGCGCTCCAACCTTCGAACCGCGGAGGCGGCGCAGGGCGGCCTCAACAAAGCCCTCCAGGTCGCCTTCCGAGGCGGTTCGGTCACGGGATTCATGGTCGTCGGCCTCGGCCTGCTTGGCGTGGCGGCGGCTTACTACGTCTTCAAGGATCCGGAGGCTCTGGTCGGCCTCGCCTTTGGCGCGAGCCTGGTGTCCGTCTTCGCCCGCCTGGGAGGCGGCATCTACACCAAAGCGGCGGACGTGGGCGCGGACCTGGTCGGCAAGGTCGAGGCCGGCATTCCTGAGGACGACCCCAGGAACCCGGCCGTGATCGCCGACAACGTCGGTGACAACGTCGGCGACTGCGCAGGCATGGCCGCCGACCTGTTCGAGACGTACGCGGTGACGATGATCGCGGCCATGCTGCTGGGCTCGCTGCTGTTCAAGGACCAGGTCGGCTGGGTGATCTACCCTCTGCTGCTCGGGGCCGTGAGCGTTGTCGGATCGATCATCGGAACGTTCTTCGTTCGGGTGTTCAACCCGAACTGGATCATGGGCGCGCTCTACGCCGGGCTGCTCGTGGCCGTCGCGATCGCGATCGCCGGCTTCTACTTCGTGACGCAGTACATGACCGGCAACGGCTACCTCAAAGCGGGCGGCGGCGTGAGCGACCCGAACAACCTGTTCTACGCGGGCCTGATCGGAGTCGTCATCACAGTCCTGATCGTCGCCATCACCGAATTCTTCACCGAGACTGCGTACTGGCCGGTGCACCTGATCGCGAAGGCATCGGTGACCGGTCACGCAACCAACATCATCGCGGGCCAGGCGATCGGCATGATGGCCACTGCGCTCCCGGTAATAGTCATCGGAGGCGGCATCCTCCTCAGTTACAGCCTGGGCGGCCTCTACGGGATCGCGATCGCAGCCACCGCCATGCTGTCGATGACCGGCATCATCGTGGCCATCGACTCGTACGGGCCGATCACCGACAACGCGGGAGGTATCGCCGAGATGGCAAACCTCCCCGAGGCGGTCAGAAGCGTCACCGACCGCCTCGACGCGGTCGGCAATACCACCAAGGCGGTCACGAAGGGATACGCGATCGGCTCGGCCGGCCTCGCGGCGCTGGTTCTCTTCTCCTCCTACACGCAGGAGCTGACACGGGCAGGGCACGCAACGAAGTTCGATCTATCCGACCCTCACGTCATCGTCGGGCTGTTCCTCGGCGGCATCCTGCCATTCCTATTCGGGTCGCTGGCCATGCTCGCGGTAGGACGTGCGGGCGGCCTGGTCGTCGAGGAGGTTCGCCGGCAGTTCCGCGAGATCAAGGGGATCATGGAAGGAACTGGCAAGCCTGAGTATGGAACCGCGGTCAGGATCGTCACCGCGGCTGCGCAGCGGGAGATGATCCTTCCGGGCGTCATCCCGGTGATCGCGCCCCTCGCGGTCGGCTACATCCTGGGCGCGCAGGCGCTCGGCGGCATGCTGATCGGCGCGATCGTGACAGGGCTGTTCCTCGCGCTCCAGATGACGAGCGGCGGCGCTGCCTGGGACAACGCCAAGAAGTACATCGAAGAGGGCAACCTGGGCGGGAAAGGGTCCGAGGCACACAAGGCTTCGGTCACCGGCGATACGGTTGGCGACCCTAACAAAGACACCGCCGGGCCTGCCATCAATCCGATGATCAAGGTCATCAACATCATCGCGATCCTGATCGCCGCATCGGTCGCTTCCAACTCCCTGATTCATTAGCCCTCCGGCGCTGCGCCACCTCCCATAAATGGGGAGGAACGGCCCGCTAGACTCGTCTGGAGGGTGGACGACTACCAGAAGGAGATCGCCGACCTGGAGGCTCAGGTCGAGCAGCTGGTCGAGGCGGAGGGGGATGCAAGGACGATCGCCGAGCTGACTATGCAGCTCGAGATCCTCAAGGCGATCTACTCTCGAGCCATCGACCTTCTCAATCGCGGAGGCACAGACGAGGCTCTGCGTTACGGGCTTCGGATCCAGGGCTACGGTGATTGGAATCTCGACAACGTGTACGCGTTCGTCTACGAGCGCTCGGTCGAGCTGGAGCCGCGGGCGCACAGCGCTTTCGTAGGGGGGATCAAGACGACGGATTTTGCCCTTCTGCTGAACTCATAATCAGGAGGCCGAAATGGAAACCCCGCTGACGCCGATGGAGTTTGTGCGTCGCGCCAGGAAGCTGTATGGCGGGCGCGAGGCGGTGGTCGACGGCGACCTTCGTCTGACGTACGAACAGTTCCTCGATCGCTGCGACCACTGGGCGGCGGCCCTGAAAAGCATGGGGGTGAGGAAGGGCGATAGGGTCGCCTACATCGCGCCTAACACCCACGAGCAGCTCGAGTCGTTCCACTCGGTGCCTCAAATCGGCGCAGTTCTCGTACCCATCAACTACCGGCTGAGCGCTGACGATTTCGTGTACATCGTCACGCACTCCGGCGCCAGGGTTCTTTGCGTCCACCCCGACTATCTCGAGGCGATCGACGGAGTACGCGACCAGCTGCCGGACGTTGAGCGCTTCGTATCCCTTGGCCCCTCGGGTGGTCGAGAGGGTTGGACGGAATATGAATCCCTCCTTGCCGCGTCGGGCCCAAGCTTCACGCGAGCGGAGATCGCCGAGGGCGATTTGCTTGCCCTGAACTACACAAGCGGCACCACGGCCAAGCCCAAGGGCGTGATGATCACGCACCGGAACGCTTGGGCCAACGTGGTCGGCACCCTCGTCCACTTCCACATCACAGTCGATGACAGGTACCTTTGGACTCTGCCGATGTTCCACGCCAACGGCTGGACGTTTGTGTGGATCATCACCGCGGCAGGAGGCACACACATCTGCCTGCCGAAGGTTGAGCCGGCTCGGGTTTTCGACCTGATCCGCAGAGAGAGGGTCGGCTGGCTGTGCGCTGCTCCCACTATCCTGATCGCCCTCGCCAATGCTCCTGCCGAAGTTCGAGGCGACGTGCCGAAAGGCGTGCAGGTGATAACCGCGGGAGCCGCGCCGGCCGCCGCGACGATCGAACGCATGGAAGGGGATCTCGGTTGGGAGGTCACGCAGGTGTACGGGCTCACCGAGACGGCGCCCTTCATCACGATCTGTGAGCCACGGCCGGAGCACAAGAGGCTCGGAGCCACCGAGCGCGGGGTCGTCAAGGCGCTGACAGGCGTCGAGCTGATCACGTCAGGCGAGCTGCGGGTCGTCGACGGCGAGGGCAACGACGTGCCGCCGGACGGGCAATCCATGGGCGAGATCGTGGCGCGCGGCAACGTGGTCATGGAGGGC
Organism: Candidatus Dormiibacterota bacterium; assembly: GCA_030948325.1. The sequence goes on along the minus strand of JALZAL010000314.1, from coordinate 561 downwards.
TACTACAGGGACCCCGAGGCGACCAAGAAGGTCATGGGCGACGGCTGGTTCCACACGGGCGATGCAGCGGTACTCCATCCAGACGGCTACGTTGAGATCCGAGATCGCATCAAAGACGTGATCATCAGCGGGGGAGAGAACATCTCGAGCCTGGAGGTCGAGGGGGTCCTTTTGCGCCACCCCGCGGTCCAGGAGGCTGCGATAGTCGGCCTACCTCACGAGAAGTGGGGCGAAGCGCCGCATGCTTATGTCGTATTGAAGTCAGGCGCCACCGCAACCGAGCAGGAGCTGATCGCGCTGTGTCGGGAACGCCTGGCCCATTTCAAAGCGCCGCACAGCGTGACCTTCGTTCAGGAGCTGCCAAAAACGGCAACCGGCAAGATCCAGAAGTACGTGCTGCGAAAGGGAGCCGCCGCGGTCGTCAGGCAGTAGTCAGTCGGGTCCCCGCGGCGATGGACCGAAGGTAATGGTCGGAGGGATGGTCAACATCCGCCCGTCATCGCCGCGAACGATCTGCCAGCTGCCTTCGTGCACCATCCAGTGGTGGCGGTAGCAAAGAAG
>JALZAL010000006.1 GCA_030948325.1 Candidatus Dormiibacterota bacterium | reverse complement strand
GTCTGGGCAGAAGTAACGGTTCGGGGGCCGGCTTTTGCGCCCCGTCCAGGTTGGACGGCCACTCCTGAATATTTCGGTCAGGGTACCGAGATGACAGCGTGCGACGACTCTTGTCAGTCCTGGAAGCCGTTCGCGACAACTACCTTCCTTGCCAGTTGAGGGCTGCGGCACGATCCCCCTGAGCGTTCGAATATGTGGAAGCGACGATCGGAAACGACCGCAAGGCTGGGACGGAACGTTCGGACCGACAGGCCTCGCTAGTTCAGCTTGCAGACCGGACAGTCCTCAGGACGCCAGGCCACGATCGCCACGCCAGAACGGGTCTCCTGCGTGTGGAACCCGGCGTCTTCGAGCGCCCCAAGCACCTTGTCCTTGATAGCCTGGTGCGAGGCACCCGATGGAAGATCGCGGATGTCGATCCCTAGCTTCTTGTCGAGCAGGTTCACGGCCCGATCGCGCGCACGTGCGTCGCGTTCGTCGACCGAAATCCACGTTGAGGTCGCCGTGTCTTCTTCGTGAGCAATGGATCCAGCGTGGGGCATTCCAGCCACAAGTGGTCATCCTTTCTCGACCGCGTTTTCATCGTGGACCTGCCGGTGGCTAACGAACGTCAGCGCCCCCGGCCCATCGGGTGCGGAGCTCGGCGTCAGGCCCTGGCCGTACGATCTCGCACGAGGCTTGAGACAAGGGTGCGATTAAGGCCGCTGGCTACCGTCGCGGCAGGACCTGCAGCCAGGTGTCCGCGCTGATCTTGCCTCCGACCCGCTCGGAATGAAGCCGCCAGCAACCAGGTTTCGGAAAGACGAGCTGGACACGGTACGCATCTATACCGGTGTTCTCGATGCTCAGCGCTATCACGCGCGTGCCGTCCCCGTACTCTGCATAGACATTGAGCGGCGAGACATCCGCCCAGTACTCGCCCGAAGTCATCTGCCAGTCGAAGCTGACCGGCTCATCGGCCCGCACTTGCGGGGGCGTACCTACTCGAATCGTTGTCGTGTCGAGGGTCGCACCAATCAGGCGACCGTTCGTGTCACGGGGCGAGGTCGCGCTGCAGTCAGCGATCGCATAGGTCGGGTTCGCGATCGCGCCTTCGGCCAGCACTTGGAGCCACAGATCACCGCTGATCGCTCCGCCGACGCTCTCGGCATGCAGTCGCCAACAATCCGGCTTGGGAAACTGTATCCGTGTGAGATACATGTCGCGCGCGGATTCCACGAGGCTCGGAGTGAGCCGAGAGCCGTCCATCGATTGCGCATAAACGATGACCGCGTCGGTCCCCGTTCCTGCAGGGCGATACCAGGCGAACCAAGTGTCCGCATGCGGCCGCAGTTCCGAGAGCGGCTGGACGAGCATGGTGGTCGAGCCGTTCGTCACCGCGACGAATCGGCCCAGCGCGTCCCGCTGTGAGGTCTGCGCGCCGCAGTCGCCGTTCGCCGGGATGCTGCTGGTCACGGCGGACAGCCGCGAGTCGCGAAGGCTGTCCCCGGCAATCGCCCCCAGGACGATAAGTACGACAGCCGCGAGCGCGACCGTGAACGTCGGGTGGGCTCGGCGCGGTTGCTCCGCCCGTGCGCGTAGAACGCCGTACGGGGTCACGGCCACGCCGTCGAGCTCGTGTAGTCGTAATCGCATCTCCTCGTCTAGGTCCTCCACGCGTCTATCGTTCATCAGAATCCTCCCTCAAGCGCCGCCGAAGCTTTGCGAGCGATTGGGTGACCGTCGATGTTGCGGTCGCCGTGGATACCTCGAACTGTCTAGCAATCTCGTCGTACGACCAGTCGAGGTAGTAGCGGGCGGTCACAAATGCGCGCTGACGTGGGGTGAGATGCCGGAGCAATTCGATGGCGTGCACGCGTTCGACGCCAGGAGCCGGCGACCATGCGGAAACCTCTCGGAGGGGCGAGAGCAGTCGCTGCTTCCAGCGAGATCGGCCGAGAGCGCGGACCCCGACGACGTATAGCCACCCGTCAAGCCGCCGAACGTCGGTCGGACCATGTTGCAACAACGCCATGATTGCCTCCTGCATTGCGTCTTCGGCTGGCTCGCGGGATCCTGCTACGGCAAGCAGCGCCCGAAGTACGGAGGCGTAGCAGCGCTCGAGCTCGTGCTCCCAGGCCGGTTCTTCCACGCCTTCACCATGTAAGTGTCTGAGGGAGCGTCCTTTGCTGAGTGCGTCTGGCACGCTCAAGTGCAGGAGCCGATTTCGTTCAGACCCCGTCCGTTGACCGACTACGGTTGCCCAACCTACGGATCGCGGATGCCACGGCCAGCTTGGGTTGGTCCGGAGCGCTAATGCCGCGTGGATCCTTAGCGAATTGTGGCCCAGTCGGTAGGTCGCCGAGCGGTCCGTCCCATCGCGATGCGCTTGGGCTGATGTGCCGCAGGCTCCAATCGGCCGACCAGACTTCGCTGACCCGAGGATAGGTCCACTGGACGGCTTGAACGTGAGGTCGCGTCCCCGACCAGAGGAGCATGGCCCTGCGGCTTTTCCACAGCGACACGTTCATCAAGGTCGACGGACCAACGATACTCAGTGACCCACGCACAAAGTCTGGTTCCTCGCGCAGTTCGCGATACATCTTGCGGAACTGCAACCACGCGCGGAGGCACGACCAGGGATCGCGAAAGCGAATGCGCGTGGTCGCGAGAACCGTGCCATCGACGCTGAGCAAGGCAGCCAAGTCGTGCTGCTC
>JALZAL010000305.1 GCA_030948325.1 Candidatus Dormiibacterota bacterium | reverse complement strand
AACCGGTTGGAAACCGTCCTGGCCCCTCAGGTGCCGGTGGCTTGCCGATCATAGGCATGCCTTCTGGCATGTGGAAAGCGAACTTCGCGACACCGGCGGCGTTGTAGCGGGGAATGATGTTGGCGTCGCGCCATAGCCCGTCCATGTTGGCCGGGCTCATCCGGAAGGTCGTGCTGTCGATCAGCACCTTACTCCGACCACTTTTCTCGACACACTCGGCGAATTTCGTCAGCCAGTCCTGAAACTCATGCGCCGACATGTTCGCGGTGGTATCGAACCAGCGCAGCTCGATCAGGTCGGCGGACGGGCGATCGAATACCTCACCCCATCGGTCCTCGTACACCTGCTCAGCCATGGCGTTACCTCCTAAAGGGAGGGTCGGGTGCAATCCCAAGCCTCGTACCGGTCTCGACAAGGGTCTTGAGTCTCCGGCCGACCAAGTCGCTCCAGCCTTCCGCAAACTGCTCGACAAGTTGAGGTTCGATGGCGCCGATCGCGCGGAAAGAAAACTGCACCCTCGTGCCGTCTTCACGGTCGCCCAGCTCGAAGGTGGCGATGCCGATCGCAACGCCCAGATGAAACTGCCCGGTCAGCTGCAGGTGGCGGTCGTTCGTCCAGCCCGTGACCATCGCCAGGACTGAGCCGCCGCCATCCCAGGTCTCGACGACGAGGCCGCCGAGGCGCCGCTCGAGACTGAGGCCCGTGGAATCCGAGCGCAGGTAGGGGTGTCCCCACCAGCCGCCCGGATCCCCGGTCATTGCCGCGAAGACATCGCTCCGGGGCGCGGCGATCGATACGTCCAACGCCAGGTCCACGGCCGGACGGTTCGCGGTCATGCGCTTTGCGCGGCCTTCGACCCGCTGGCCAAAACGTAGGAGGCCCGACGCCCAGCTCGCGGCGTGCATGTCGACCCATCGCTCGTACATCCGCTGCAGCGGCACCGCGTCGAGATAGTGCCAGCGTTCACGGCCTCGCTTGCGGCTCGTGACCAGGCCCGCCGCGGACAGGACCTGGAGATGGCGCATGACCGCGATCCGCGAGACATCGAAATGGGAGGCGATGTCGCCTGTGATCCGCGGTCTCTCGCGCAGCAGGTCGAGGATCCGGCGCCGAGTTGGATCGGAGAGGGCAACCCAGACGGGGCCGCCATTTCCCTGGAGTTCAGCCGCCACATCGTTCGTCCCCCATCGCGAACATGTAATGCTAGTATTACATATTGGCGGTGGTTCGACGAGGTGGCCGTTGCTGACTGTGGTCGCCCGCTCGATCAGCCCGGGTGTCCGGCCTTGACCACCATGGCAGGCGCGCCAACCCGGCCGCTAAGAACCTACGCTCGGCGGGAGTTACGCGCTCGGCGGCTTAGGACCTATCCAAGGTGGCGGCGCGGCGTGGCCGCCGACATGCTCCTACACCCTCATTGAAGCGCAGCCGTTCGAGCGTCGTCGTCCCCAGGCTTACGTCCTTTGCATTGTCGGTGGATGCGGCCGACGCAGGCATCCAGGAGACCTATGTCGATGCCGGGCCCAGCTACTCGCGGCTGGTGGACGACCAAGCCCGGACGGACATGATCGTAACCGACGTGCTTGAAGCGGTCGGTGCCGGCCGCGCACCGTTGGTGCTTACGGGGCGCACGGAGCACCTGGAGCGAAATGCAGGAACTCCTTGGCTCGCGCGCATGGAGGCGCTTTTGCAGGAGAACGAGCGTTGAGCTGGAGGGTGCGAGCCCAAGGTTGTTGCAAAGGATCTGAACCTCTTGCTCGGCGCGGAGGTTCTACCGGCTGGGTCCACGCCGATAATTGGCGAACAGAGAAGCTGTGATTGGTTCAAATCGGCTTTGAGCGTTTGTCGAGCCAATTAGCGACCTGCTCTGTACTGAGCTCATGGGCGGCGATTGCGAGAGCAAGGTCGCGCAGCTCTCCCCTTGCCGCCTCGAACACGTAACCCTCACGCTCGAGCCAGGCCGCCATCGCGTACATCGCGGTTCGCTTGTTTCCATCAACAAACCCGTGGTTCAGTACCAAGCTCTCAGCTAAGGCCGCGACTCGCTTGAATGGATTGTCGTATAGATTCTTGCCTCCAAACGATGCCAGCGGGCGGGCGATGGCTGACTCGAGCAAACCCCGATCTCTGATGCCTTGCGATCCGCCGAACTCCGTCACAGCGACCGTGTGCATCCAGACCAGCTCTTCGAGGCTGATGAGAGGCCCGGTCGGCCCGTTCTCAGAGGTCGGCAAGCTCGGCTAGATCTTCTCGGTATCGCTCAGTAAAGCGGGCGGTGAACTCAACCACCCACTTGTCTGGAATGCCGGCGGGGTCGAGATCAACATGGCCAGGCCGAGAGCCGATCGCTACTTCCATCCCAGCCTTGAAGCCTGACTCAGAGATCGTTTCTGGCGGAAGGGGAATCATCAGCGAGTTCCCGACTTTGCGGATCTTGCGTGTAATGACCACTACTGAATTATACAACGTAATTCGAGCTGGGCGGCGCCAAACGTTGTCGTAAAGGAGCCGAACGTGGCGCTCGATGCGGAGGTTCTACCGCTTGGGTCCCCATCCCGGCCGGAGAGGCGGCAAGTCATGCAGCTCTGGATCCGCCGGAATCGCAGCTTCTGAGTCGTCTTCGGCCCATCTCCGGCCATATTGGTCCGGGATGCTGCCCCAACCGAAGAATGGCAACGGGCCCCTTGGTATTAGCCCGAGGGTCTCAAGCGGATCGATGCTCGTGTCGACGACGGTGCAGAGATGTGCCCAGTCATCACCGAAGTCGAACGAATATATGAATTGCTGAGACGTCTGGAGTCGCGACAACGTTTCGCGAGTTTCGTCAAGCACCTCTTCGTCCGAGTCTTCGTCAAGCATCCCGATTCGCGTGCCATCGGCCAGCTCGAATTCATGCAAGTGCGAACGGTCCCAGCGGGCGAAGGCGTCATCGATGGCGATGGCAAGCTGGCTGAAGGAATGGGTCGTCGACGCTGCAAACAATCGTCCGGGGCGCGGCCAGAAGAGTTCGCCCTGGCCTTCGACCAGTTCAACGCGGATCGATAGCCAGGCCGGCGCTGGCCGGCGGCCAGTGCGACGCGCAGATACCTTCCGTGGCAGCCCCGAACTGCTCCGCCCTGAATTCATCTCTCTAGCTCCTGATCACGCCGCTCAATCGAAACGGTGGCTTGGCGCTCTCCAACGCGATTCAACTTCAGCACTGCCCGATCCTGATTACCCAGAACGGCTGTCCCGTGTGCGCGTGCACTAAAAGGCTAGAGGCCGGAGCGCCAACATGCCATCTCACGCCGTGTTGTTGTCACGTTGTTGTCAGGTTGTTGTCAACTCCGGCAGCTTGCCCGCCCCACCAGGTCGATGAGATCGAATTTTGGCTCCGGAGCAGGGATTCGAACCCTGAACCTTGCGGTTAACAGATCGCTGCGGCCCGTTCAGAAATGGCAGCTCGTATTCGCCGAGTGCCGCCGAGTGTCGCCGTTTGCCATTGTTTATGGTCGGCGTTGCTGTACGAACGCCATCCCCATGTGGTCACATCTGGGACTACAATGTCAGTGTATGGCATCTGTAGGAATCCGAGACCTCAAGACCCACGCATCCGACATCGTAGAGCGGGCCGAGGCCGGCGAAGCCTTTTTGGTTACGCGCCGCGGAAAGCCCGTGGCCGTTGTCCTCCCCTTCACTGTCGACGCGGAAGACCTGATCCTTGCTCATGCCCCGCAATTCATTAGGCTCCGTGAGGAGGGTCGCGCGGATCTGCGCAAGGGCAAGACTGTCGGCTGGGAAACACTTAAGGCCAAGGGTCGCGAACTCAATTCGGATCGGTGACCTATCGCGTTGAAGTTTCACGCTCTGCAGCACGAGTGTTCGAGCGCGCTCCAAGGACGGAGCGCCTCAGGCTCGAGCGAGCTATTGACGCACTGTCCAAGAATCCACGGCCACCCGGGAAGTTAGTCAAGGCAATCCAATGCAAGGATGCGTTCCTGCGGATGCGCGTCGGCTACTATCGACTCATATATGAAGTTGATGACCCCAACAAGATGGTCCTGATCCTCGGGATCATCCACCGGAAAGACCTGGAAGAGTGGCTGCGACAGCGACATTAATGTATTGGTCTCGATAGCGGTTCGATTACGACAGCATCGCCGCCCGCCAGGCTTCGACAAAAATCGCACTTCTCGGCTATCAGACCACCCCCACCACCATGGAGCCTTCGGGCAGGCGCGATCCCGGCGTGCTTGCGGCGAGTCACGACGCCACCAGCTTAGGGACGGCCGTTAATGGTCGACGATGTTGGCTTCTTCGCCGCAGCGGCCGTGAACATCAGCGTGGCTGCAATTCCCATTCCGACTGCCATGGCCACGTAGGCCAGGATCGGACCGGACGTATCGAAGAAGAAACCTGCGCCGGCCGGGGCCAACGCAGGGCCCAAGCCCTGCCCGATCCTTATCCCACCCAGGGCGGCGCCGGCTCCTGTCCCTCGAGGCCTCGCGAGGTGGATCACCGATTCAGCAGTCAAGGTCAGAACCGCGCTCACTGCGCCTCCGACGAGTGCCAGGCAGACCGAGATGGTCAAGATGCTGTAGCCCAGGAACGCGAATCCCAGGAGGCCGGCGATCGCGGTTGCCAAGCATGCCAGCGCCGGAATCCGCACCCCGACTCGATCGGCCCAGCTCCCCACGAGTGGCCCGCCGGCGATCGAGCCCACCAGATATGGGATGAGCAGCAAGCTGGTCAACGAAGGGGTGCCTTGATGGCGTTCGACAAGAAACGGCAAGAGGTAAGTCGCGCCCACGCCTGCGCCGAGATTCAGCGCGGCGACGACCGCCAGTGAAGTGGCCGCCGGGATGGCAAGGAATCGCAGCGCCGCAACAATGGACTGCCCGATCGAGCCCGTACGCACCGCTCCTTTGAGCTCAGGTTGGGTCGCCGTAAGCGGCAGCAGGAGAACGGGCAGGAGCGCCACACAGAGTGAATAGCCTCGCCACCCAAGCCAGGGCGACAGCAACCCGGCGAGGAGAAATCCCGTGCCCTGACCAACGTTGATGGATGCCTGGAGGATCCCAAACGCGCGTGCGCGTCCTAATGTGTAGGCGTCAGCGATTAGCGCGTAGCTAGCCGACACTATGAATGGGCCGCAAAGCCCGATGCAGATCTGGCCGGCCAGGAACATCGCCCCGTTGAAGGACTGCCAGCGAAGCAGTTGCCCGGCGAGCATGAAACCCAGGCCGATGAGCATGATCGGGCGGCGCCCGTAGCGGTCGGCCAAAACGCCGACAGGTACCTGCAGCACCACATTGATGAGTCCCTGGACGAGGAAGAATTCCCCGAAGCCGGCCGCGCCCACATGTAGGTCGCGCGCGACTTCTGCGTAGAGCGGGGTCAGTCCGAGGTAGGAGAGGAAGTTGACAAAGACCGCCGCATTGGCAGTGAGCGCAATCCGGCGGCGGTCGGCGCCAGAGGTCGCAATCACGTCGAACAGGGTGTCAAATTGAACTGACGAAAATGGAACATCAACCTGCTCCCGTCAACGTGAACAACAATTGAGCTCGCTGAGGCCCCGCTCAGGAATGCCGCCTGCAAAGGGCCTCGCTCGTCCGAATCGTCCAGAGGGATAGGCTGATTTGACGTGCGACTCCCTCCTGCGCGGGAGTGTCAGGTATCAGCCGTGACGCCTGTAAGGCATTAGCCGAAACCCTAAGACGATCCGATCTCTCACGCGCTGCCGCACTCTCACAACTAGAGGTCGTAACAGCCGCTGTCTCACATGGGTCCGTGGATCTCTAGGCGTGGCCCGACACCGCAGCTAGGATTTCTGCCGCTGACAGTCCACTCAAGCCAAGGTTCTTGAGGTTGCGGCCGATCCCCCAATAGTCGATGCCGGTTAGCGCGCCGGACATCGTGATGACGCTGTCGGTGATCGGGGTGTCCACACCCACCGCGTCGCCCAGCGCCGCGAACGTCACCGACGCACATGACAAGTCTTGGCTCAGGAAGCGATACTCAAGGCTCCGCGGGCGCGGGCAGTGCTTGTAATGCGTGACCGCCAAGCGCTGGATCGTCTCGTACAGCGAATCCTCTCGGACCCTATACGTATCGAAGATCCAGTCGTCTACTGGTGCTGCCGGTATGCCATAGGCGCGCGAGACGGCTACTCGCTCATTGTCGAGCGCAACGGCCAGTCGAATCACACTTGGCGTGAAGCCATCGGTGTAATGGTGGTACTCGCGACTGCTCTCGACAAAGCCGACATTGGCGACCATTGGAGCGACGTGGAGGACTGTTCCAAGGTCGGCGAACGCCGTGTGCAAAATGTTTGGCGCAGCCTCGGCCATCGGGAATGCCTCGCCGATCATCGCCATAACGACATCGTTGCGCGTGGCCGGCAAGGCTGCCATCTGCAGCGATTCCTTGCTCGTGGTCAGCAAGACCGAGTCCGGTGCCAGCACCGTCATCATGTACGGGTAGCCATCGAATTCGGCAACGTCCACCTGGGCGCGACACCCGGTTAGAGCCAGTTCGTTGCGGACGACTAGCGCCCCACCCGCGTTCCCCTGGATTAGCAGGATCAGCTGGCCTTCGACGAGCAACGGCGCAAGGTCACGTGCCACCTGCGCATGCTGCGTTCCCCACGTGCAGACGATGACGACCTGCGTGCCTCGCACCGCCGTCTCCAGGTCTGTCGTGGCGATCTCCACGGGAGCGAAATCCTGCTTTCGACCCTTGACTTTGATTCCACCGTTGAATCCGATGTCGCGAACCTCATCGTCGTTGATGTCGTGCACGCGCACTCGATAACCCGCCAGCCCAAGCTCCGCGGCCAGCCCCTTGCCTCCCATTCCCATGCCGACGATTACCCAAGGTCGGCGTCGATCTGTCATACCTTGTTCATCTCCTCAGGCGCCAGCCTGATGCACCTCCATCAAACCCAGGGCAGTTCAGCAGCCAGGGTCGGTGTAGCGTCAGATATCTGAGCCATCCAGGCCGCCGAACTCCGACCAAACTGTAACGACCATTACAATTCGATGGATGCACGAGAACGAGCACGGGGTCGAGACCCCGCCTTCGGGGTCCAACGCCATCGCCGCGGGGGAGCCTGGCCGCCCGCACCGGATTCGCCGACCCTCTTCGATCACAGCCGCAGATGCCGGCCTGCTAGCTGACAGTGCAAGGGATTTGCGCAAGCTCGGCGGCCATCTCCCCGAACCGATGGTGCCGCCTCTTTGGCCGCTTCAGAAAGGACCCACCCGGGGAGCACGCGAGTGACTGTCGCGGCAGCGGAAGAGCTCTGCTACCTCTCGATCCACCGACTCCGCGAGTTATACCGATCCGGCTCGCTGTCCCCCGTCGAGGTGCTCAATGCAGTCCTGGATCGCACTGATCGACTCAACGGACAGCTCAACGCTTGGATCTCGGTGAGGCGCGAGGCGGCACTCAAAGAGGCTCAATCTGCCGAGGCAGCTTTTCGGAGGGGCAATGACCTGGGTGCACTTACGGGCATCCCGGTGGGGGTCAAAGACTGCTTCGATGTGGCCGGCCTGCCGACAACGTTCGGCTCGATCGTACCGGCGGAGACTCCAGCAAAGCGGGATGGAACGGCTGTCGCCAGCCTTAAGTCTGCCGGCGCAATACTTGTCGGCAAGACGAACATGATGGAATTTGGAATGGGCCTTGAGGCACACCCAAAATTCGGTCCAACGTGGAACCCATGGCGCCTCGACCGTGTCAGTGGAGGCTCGAGTGGTGGCTCGGCGGCTGCGGTTGCGGCTGGCTTGATCCATGGCGCGCTCGGGTCGGACACCGGTGGTTCGATCAGGGCACCGGCATGCTACTGCGGAGTCGTAGGCATGAAACCGAGTTACGGACGAGTTAGTCGCCGGGGTGCGGGGGATCTCGCATGGACTCTCGATCATCCGGGGCCGATTGGGCGGAGCGTAGACGACGTCGCCATTCTGTTGGAAGCAATCAGCGGCCCCGATGTCCAAGACCCCACGACCTGGCTCGACTCGCCGGTGCCCAAAGCATCCGTCTTGACTGCCCGGGGCATGACGAACTTGCGAATCGGCGTGGTCAGGGACTATCCCGTAACACCCGTTACGCCAGCTGTCGCTGAAGCCTTCGATCACAGCCTCGGCATCGTGGAGGCGGACGGTGCCACGATCGTCGAGTTGGCAATACCGGCGCTTCGCTATGCGAACGAGGCGCTCTGGGTAATCATGGTGGCCGAAGCCGCCGCGGTTCATGAGGAGCGTCTTCGGACTCGACGCTCTGCCTACACGGCGGCCACGCTCAGACTCTTAACCATCGGCGAGCATTGCAGCGCCACCGACTACCTGTACGCGCTGCGGTACCGAGCCCGGCTGGTGGAAGAGTTCGCGTCAGCGTTTGACAGCGTCGACGTGATCATGTGGCCAACGAAGGCCGAGACAGCCGGAATGCGGCGACCGCCCGGCGACAAGACCGGCGGCAAGCTCAACCTGGAACTGCGAGCTCCATACAACCTGACCGGAATACCGGCGATCACCGTGCCAGTTGCTCTCGATCCGGACGATCTGCCCATCGGAATGCAGTTTGCCGGACCTCTTTACGAGGATCTGCGGGTTCTACAGGTAGCAAAGTCTTTTACTGACATATCAGGCTGGAAGCCTCAGATCCCCTTAGGGCTGGTGGCGCGGCCCGTGTCCGCTACCTAGCGACCACCGCAGCAGAATTCGTCACTACTTGACCACCCAGGGATCAAATGTGTCCCGGAGCGCATCGCCGAGGAGGTTCGCCGCCATTACTGTCGCGAAGATAAGCGCACCCGGTAGGACCACGAGCCAGATCGAGTGGGAGAAGTAGAGCTCCGCGTTGGAGAGCATGTTGCCCCAACTCGCTGTTGGAGGCTGGATCCCGAGGCCCAGAAAGTCGAGTGCAGCTTCGATTAGCACGACCTGACCAAGCCGAAGCGATGCGTTGACGATGATCACGGGCATTGTGTTGGGGAGGAGATGTCGCAAGACCAGGCGGAAGTTGGTGGCCCCCATCGCGCGGGTGGCCACCATGAAGTCGCGGTCTCGGAGAGATATGGCTTCGGCACGCACCAGGCGTGACACAGGTGCCCAGCTGAGGGACGCAATGATGAATGCAAGCAGGATGGGGTTGGGCCGAAACAAGATCGACATCAGGATGTAAAGGAAGATCGCCGGGGTCGACAGGACCACGTCGACGATGCGCATGAGCACGTCGTCAACAGTGCCGCCAAGATAGCCCGCGGCCAACCCCGTTGGAACGCCGATGGCGAGCACAATCGCCACTGTCAGCACACCTACACCAAGTGAAGCTTGGGCACCGTAAGCCAGTCTGGTGAGCGTGTCGCGACCGAGCTCATCCGAACCGAGCCAGTGCTGAGCACCCGGGTTCGCCAGGACGCTGTTGAGGTCCTGCCCGGTAGCGGTCTGGTGAGTTACGAATGCTGACATCACGGGGGCGGCCAAGGCCACCGCGATCATGATCACCAGCAAAGCTCCGGAATACAGGCCCAAGCGGTTTCTGCGGAAACGTCGCCAGGCCAACAGCCAGAAGCCTCGATCTGGCCGCTGACGCTCCTTCCAGACCGTCGCGGCGGCACCCCCCGCGCCGACCGTCATGAATAGCGCACTCGAGGATCCAGGATGCCGTAGGAGAGATCGGCGAGCAGGTTGCCCAGCACCACCAGAATCGCCACGAACGTGGTGATGCCCATGACCGTCGTGTAGTCGTAGCCCAGGGCTCGCTGGTACGCGAGCAAGCCGATGCCTGGCCAGCTGAACACAACCTCAATGACCAGAGATCCACTCAGAAGATCTGGTAACTCGAGGCCGATCAAGGTCACCAGTGAGGTAAGACCATTCCGCAGCGCATGGACATAAAGGACGCGTGTCATCGGCATGCCCTTCGAACGGGCGGTTCGGATGTAGTCCTGGGAAAGCACCTCGATCATGCTCGAGCGAACGAAACGCGACCAGGTGGCGAAATAGAAGAAGGCAAGCACCGATGCCGGCATCGCCAGATGCTCGATCCTGTCGAGCAGATCGCCGCCTGCGATCGCGCTTGTGGCCCCCGTCGAGGGTAGGTTCGGCAGGCCCCAGGCATGAAACGACACCGAGAAGAGCAGGATGAGGAGAAGGCCAAGCCAAAACTCAGGTACCGAGAATCCAGCTACCGACAGCGCGGTCAATGTCCGGTCGATCCTGCTGCCGCGGTGCAGCGCGCTGAACACTCCTAGTGGAACCGACAGCAGCAAGCCCAGAAGCATCGCAGTGCCGGTGAGCTCAATCGTGTTCGGAAGGCGGTCGACCACATGGTCGAGAACCGGCGCCCCGTCGATTAGGGACCTTCCGAAGTTGCCCTCAAGTACCCCGGTGTCAATGACCGGGTTGCCAGGCAGCACCCAGGCCACACCGGCCGACTTGAGCAGCCAACCAACCCCGATCCAGTCGGCGTACTGGGTGATCACTGGTCGATCGAGCCCTAGGTTGGCCTTGATGCGCGCTACGTCCGCCGGCTTGATGTTCCTGCCCCCGGAAATACCGGGAACGTAGCTTCCGGCTGTGAAGCGCATCAGCGTGAATGTGATCAGGGTCACGCCGAAAAGAACGATGATCACGGCCCTCAACCGCCGAAGGAGGTAGCGACTCATGGCTGGAATCCCGGGCGGGACCTGACTGCCCGAAGGTGTTGCCCGACCGTGAGCCGACACCGAGGCCGCCCGATGCGCTCAGGGACCGTCGATCCTGGCCGTGACCGAACTCTCAACCTCGTGACGCCTCTGGCTGGGTTCGCAAGGCAGGTTCTGGCGGCAATCACAAGAACCGCCGCACCAAAACCGTAGCGGCTATTGCCCGCTTGTTACATAGGTATTCAGGAGCCAGTACCAGTTTGTGACCTGTGTGTAACCGCCGATCTCGACCGGCAGAACAACACGATTGCTAAAGGCCCAGAGGTCGGGCGTGGCCACCAATGGCAGGCCCCAGCCGAGGTCATCCATGTACAGAGTGCCAACCTTCGAATAAGTCACCTTTCGCTTGGCCCTGTCCGTGGTGCTCGTGCCCTCGGCCACCAAAGCATCCATCTCGGGGGTCCAGTAGAGGCCACCATTCAATGCGTTGAGGGCGGTTGCGCTCTTCGCCCACCAGACCGTGGGGTCGGGATCGAACCCAAACCACACGTAACCCGTCATTAACATGTCGAAGTTACGGGTGTTTCCACTCTCATCGACCCAGGTCGCGCGATCGGTCTGCTTGATATTCATCGAAACCCCGATGGCACGCCACTGCTCCTGGACCGCTTCTGCTAGCTGGACCCACCAGGCGACGTCGTTCTTCACCGAAACGCCGAAGTCCATCCTGACGCCATCCTTGGCGCGGATCCCATCCGATCCCTTGGTCCATCCGGCAGCGTCCAGCATCGACTCCGCCTTGGACTTGTCGAACGGGTACTGCGATTGGGTATTCGGGTCATACGCCCATGACGCGGGATCGCTGGCTGATGCCCAGGGGTTGTCCGCAACTTTGGCCTTGCCGAAGAAGATGCCGGCAACCATGGCCTTTCGGTCAAGCGCATACATCAACGCTTTTCGTACATTCTTGTCGCCGAAAAGCTTGATGCCGTGCTTCTTCGGGTCCAAGTTCGGCATCAGGAACATCATGTATCCCTCTGCCGCGTGAACCGTTATGCCGCTGCTCAGACGATTAAGGTCCGCCGGGATGATCTGTTGCGTCCAGTCGACTTCACCGCTGAGCAAGCTCGAGGTCGCATCGCCTGAGATAGTCTTGAAAATGACGCCATCGAGCAGCGTCGTTCCACGGTAGTAGTTCTCGTTCCGGCCTAGCGTCAGCTGAGAACCCTTGTTCCAACTCACGAACTTGAATGGGCCGCTCACGACATTGGGTGCGTTGTTCCAATCCCCGCTATTGAACTGGTCGTTCGTCAACCGGCCTAGCACGTGCTTCGGCACGATGGGCACCGCACAAAAGTAGACGTAGAAAGGCGCGAACACGATCTTGAGTTGAAACACCACGGTGTACGGGTCCTTGGCGGTGACGCTTTCAAAGACGAACTCCGCGGTGGCCCGATCCTGAAAGTTGACCGAGGCGTACTTGGGCGCAAAGAGAAGCTCGAAGCTGTACACGACATCGTCCGCAGTAATGGGCTGACCGTCTGACCATTTCATACCCTTCCTCAAGGTGAACGTCCAGGTCTTCTCGTCCGCTGACACGGTAGGCTCCGACTCGGCGAGCATATGGACAGCGTTGGCGTTGTTGTCGAAGAACACCAGGGGATCGAACATGAGGAGCGCCACGCTCCCACTGATCAGGTCCGCCGTCAGGATGGGATTGAGGTTGCCTATGTCGGAGCCGCCGTATATCAGGTGTCCGCCCTTCCTCGGTGAGGTGCCCGTTGTTGTGCTTGAGGACGTGGCACAAGCCTCGAGAAGCGCCGCGCCCCCGCCAAGCATCGCGGCACCGAACAGCCCGAATTTCAGAACGTCGCGCCTAGTCCAGTCGTTGGGGGTCATCGCAATTTCTCCTGTACGCTCGGCGATCGGTACGCATGTTACGTTGACTGACGTTCCACTGTAACAGACGTCACCTTTCCTGGCAAGACGGGCAGTTCATGGGGACCGCATGCACAACGTCAATCGCTTTCTGTGTGATCTGCAGACGCTCGTGGGGCGGGTTCAGAGCGTGATTACTCGGGGTCCGGCCGGTCCTGATTCAGTGGGAAGAAGCACGCGACCTTGCGGCGCTCGGCGCCCGTGCCGTACTCAAGCAGGGGTGGCTCTGCCTGTGCGCAGGCTGCCTGCGCTTTAAAGCAGCGCGTTCTGAAGCGACATCCGCTTGGCGGATTCAGGGCTGAGGGAAGGTCCCCACTCAGGATAATGCGGCGCCTTTCGCGCTCCAGCACCGGATCGGGAATTGGGATCGCAGACAACAGGGACGCCGTGTATGGATGGTATGGCCGGCTGTAGAGACGTTTGGCCGGCGACACCTCGACGATCTTGCCGAGGTACATCACCGCTATGTGATCCGAGATGTGTTTTACGAGTGAAAGATCGTGGGCGATGAATAGATAGGTCAGGTTGAGTTGATCCTGCAGGTCCTCCAACAGGTTGACGATCTGTGCCTGAATGGAGACGTCAAGGGCTGAAACTGGCTCGTCACAGATCACGAGCGAAGGACGAACCGCCAATGACCGAGCGATCCCTACTCGCTGGCGCTGGCCACCTGAGAACTCGAGAGGGTACCGGTTGCGGTACCGCCGGCTGAGACCGACGATGTCGAGCAACTCACCAACACGCTGCTCTTTCTCGTGACGTGATTTCGCGAGATGGTGAATGTCAATTGGCTCGCCAATGATTGCTCCTACAGTTTGGCGAGGGTCGAGCGAGGCGAACGGGTCCTGGAAGATCATCGTCAGATGGCGGCGATACCTGCGCATCTCGGCGTTTGACAACCTGGTCAGGTCGGTGCCTTTGAACAGGACGGTACCGCTGGTCGGCTCGATTAGCCTCAGGATGCTACGACCGAGAGTCGTCTTTCCGCAGCCCGATTCCCCGACCAGCCCCAACGTCCTGCCTGGCCACACAGCGAGGTCGACACCGTCCACCGCACGAAACTGGACCGTCGCCCCGAGTGGTCCGGAACGGATCGGGAACCACTTGTGCAGATCTTTGACCTCAAGAATTGGCCGATCTGGCGTCCAGACTGGTTGAGGCCTAGCCAAGCGAGTCGCCGCGATCCACGGTCAACTCGGCTCCTGCCGCTGTCACCCAGCAAGCGGCTCGATGGTCGCCCCCGAAGCTGGTCAGCGATGGTGAATCCACAACGCATCGGGCTTCGCGGAATGGGCAACGGGGATGAAATGCGCACCCGCTCGGCACGTCGGAGAGATCCGGAGGCGAGCCCTCGATGGCCATGAGACGCTGCTGCTCGTCGCTGTCCAGCCTGGGAATCGCGCGCAGTAGGGCCCAGGTGTAAGGGTGCTTTGGATTCTTGAAGACGTCGATTGTCAGTCCCTCCTCGACGACCTTCCCCGCGTACATCACCAGAACGCGCTCGCAGCTTCCCGCAACGACACCCAGGTTGTGTGTGATCAGGATGGTGGCGGTGCCCAGGTCCGTGTTGATCTCGCGGAGCAACTCAAGAATTTGCGCCTGGATGGTGACATCCAGGGCGGTTGTCGGCTCGTCAGCGATCAGCACTGACGGAGATGTCGTCAGGCACATTGCGATCATGGCTCGTTGCCGCATGCCTCCGCTGAACATATGCGGGTACATGCGCGCGCGCTTCTCGGGTTCCGGCATGCCGACGCGCTCCAGCATCCTCAGTACGGCCTTCTTGGCTTCTGCCTTGCCAAGTCGCGCGTGAAGACGGAGCGGCTCCTGCAATTGCCAGCCAATCCGATAGACCGGATTCATCGAGGTCATCGGGTCTTGAAAGATCATTGCGATTTCGGCTCCCCTCACCTTCTCCATTTCACCTTCTGGCAGATCGAGGAGATCACGACCCTTCAAGAGCACCTCACCGCCCACTACCCTCCCAGGTGGTTGAAGCAACCGCATGATGCTGAGTACCATCACTGACTTTCCGCAGCCGGACTCGCCGACAATCCCTAAGGTTTCGCCTGGATCCAAGTGAAACGACACCCCATCCACCGCCTTGACTTCGCCGTCGTCCGTTGGAAACACCGTACGCAGCTGCTTGACTTCGAGCAGATGCCTGGTGCCGGTGGGACTGGTGCCGACAGAATTGGACCGTTTGTTACCCAAAGCCACGATTGCACCGGCGGTCAGTGAGGTGACTCTGCAAAGGCAACATCATCGGCAAACGTCGACGGCGCCCTCCGCTGCCCGGAAGAAACGTGGGCGAAGGCTTAGTCTGCCGCGGATGATAACTGGATCCATCTCGCAGCTTTCACTTGCGTATCTGGGCCTCACCATCTCGAGATTCAGGCTTCGCTGTTCTGGGCTTGGGCGGGTGAGGGTACGGCCCGAGGCGGCGCATATGTTCTGCGACGAACTCCAGGAGCGAGCGATCCGCCGCACCTACGCTGTCGGGCTGGTTTTCCGCGTCTTCCGGCAAACGCCTGACCTCCGATTACTGGCCGCTGACGCTGCTGATCAATCGCGAGCTGGCAGGCCGTGCAGCCGTGATATTGTAGCGCTTGTTACATTCGACGACCCCTGACATCGTTCACCGGAGGGTTACATGGTTGGCGATACCGCGTTGAGTTCGGCGACAGCCACCTACACGGGACCGGTACAGATGCTCATCGGGGGGCACTGGGTTGATGCCGCAGACGACGCCAAAATCCCTGTTGAAAGCCCGGCCACGCGCAAGCTGATTGCCTCTGTGCCGAGGGGCCGACAGGCGGACGTCGATTTCGCGGTCGTTGCCGCACTCGAGGCTTTTCCGAAGTGGAAAGCAACCCCACCTCGTGAACGGGGCCGCCTGCTGACCGCGATTGGCAGCGGGCTCGAGACCGAGCGCGAAACCATAGCGCGAACCATCGCAGAGGAGACCGGCAATGCCATCCGTCCACAGTCGCGTCCCGAAGCAACAACCGCTGCCGACGTATTCCGGTACTTCGGCGGCCTCGCGAGCGAACTGAAAGGCGAGACCATTCCGTTGAATAGCAACCTGCTGAGCTACAACCTGCGCGAGCCGATCGGCGTGGTGGGCGCGATCATCCCGTGGAACTCCCCGGTCTCGCTGGGCGCGATCAAGATCGCGATGGCTCTCGCTGCGGGCAACACCCTGGTTCTGAAGGCTGCCGAGGACGCCCCGCTCGCCGTGCTCAGGATGGCTGAGGTTTGCGCCAAGCATTTGCCGCCTGGAGTCTTGAACGTCGTCACTGGTTACGGAGAGGAAGCGGGGCGTGCTCTAACCGCGCATGCCGGCATTCGCAAGATCTCATTCACTGGTTCGACGGAGGTCGGTCGTGAGGTCATTCGTGCCGCGGCCGACAGGATTGTTCCGGTTTCGCTCGAGCTCGGTGGGAAGAGCCCGGTCATCGTATTCCCCGATGCCAAAGAGGACGCTGTGGTCGACGGAGTGATCAGTGGGATGAGGTTCACCCGGCAGGGCCAATCGTGCACTGCCGGCTCGCGCCTCTTCCTGCATGCGTCGATCATGGATGACTTTCTCGAGCGCCTCTCCCGGAAACTCAGTACCCTCGTCGTCGGCGATCCGCTTGACGAGCACACAGACATGGGGTCCCTGATCAACAAGAAACAGTTCGACCGGGTGTGCGGCTACATCCAGGATGGTCTCAATCAGCCGGGGGTTCTCGTCGTAATGGGCGGTCTGCGCCCTCATCGTGACGATTCCGAGGGCTACTTCGTCGATCCAACGGTATTCGCCAACGTCAGCAACGACTGGAGAATCGCGCGAGAAGAAATCTTCGGCCCAGTGCTGTGCGTGATTCCCTGGACTGACATAGATGACGCCATTCAAATGGCGAACCAGTCGCATTACGGGTTGGCGGCATTCGTGTGGAGCCATGATGTCAGCCGGGCGCTTCGTACCGCACACGCTTTGGAGGCAGGCTGGGTTCAGGTCAACCAGGGAATCGGCCAGATCCTTGGTCAGTCATACGGTGGGGTGAAGGAAAGTGGATTCGGGCGCGAAATGTCGCTCGAGGGGATGCTGGAATCCTTCACACAGCGTAGGAGCGTGACCGTAAACCTCGCCTTCTAGGCCATGCGAGCTATCATCTAGCCGCAAATGGCAGCCCGCGTGGATAGCTTTACCGTGCTGGTTTACAGGATGCCAGCCAAGCCGACCGCGGCCAGAGTTGCCGTCTGGCGGCAGCTCAAGAAAAGCGGAGCGATCTATCTCCAGCAGTCGGTGTGTGTCTTCCCAGACAACCGCGCCCTAAGGAAGGATCTAGAGCCAACTCTCGAGCGCATCATGGCGGGCAAAGGCGAGTACCACCTCCTGCCCCTACGCTCACTCGACGCTTCCGAGAAGGGGAAGCTCATTCAGCAGTTCCAGGACCAGACTTCGAACCACTACCAAGAGATCATCGAAAACTGCGAGGTCAACTTCACCAAGGAAATTGAGTTTGAAACCTTCCGCAAGAACTTCACGTACCAAGAGGCGGAAGAGATACGTGCGGAGTTCGAGAAGATCGTAGCGTGGTACGACCGAGTCTTGCGGCGCGACTGGTTCAGTGCACCAAATCAGAGCAAGGCAAAAGAGTGGATTGATCGTTGTGAAGCGTTGCTCGAGGAATTTGAGGGAAAGGTATTCGAACGGCAGGAAAAGCTGGGTCGCGAAGCCCCACCCGATGCGTCAGTACGGCGACGTAAGCACCGGCCACGGGTTATTCGCGGAAGCAGGTTGGCCTATCCCTCCGAAGCCACGCGGAAAAGCGCGCCTTAAGACGAAGAAGAGTGGGCGACCGGCGCCGGCTCCCCGACACGACCGGTGCCATCAACGCGATCTTCCAGGACCGACTCGACTACCGCGGCAGCGGTCGCAGCCTTGGACCGACCCCTACTCTGGCGGGCGACGCCAGACAGGCTGATCGCGATCGCGACGAAGACACCGATCACGAGGAACCAGGCGGCAAGACCTCCATCGCCGGCATAGTGATCGACGAATACCGCGATCCCAAGTAGGACAGCGATCGTCGCAATGGCCAATGCGCCGTCATCGACAAACAAGCCCCACACTTCGTTGACCGCAGCGCGTATCGATCGGAGCACTCGGAACTCGACTGAGAGGCCTCGAGGATGGCGCAGAATCCACACCGCCGCCACCGACGCGAGCCCATATGCCACGATCAGCGGCAACAAGCTCACATCCTGGTTCCACCACTTAACCCCGATGCCCTCGCCCGCGAAGAAAGTGCCAAACGAGGTCAATAGGATTCCCACCACGTACTTCATCGTGTTCTCCGGTACTGCGGTGAGGGGCGCCCTGAAGACGAGGCCGGCCACGACCACCACTACGAGCGAGGCTGCGGCCCCGATAGCCGCGGCGGAAACGTTCCGGAGGCCGCCCAACGCGATAACTATGAATACGACCTCGAGCCCTTCGAGGAAGACCCCGCTCAGCGCTGTTGAAATCCCCACACCGTCAAGTGCGGTGCGTGGCTGATTCCGATCGCTGGACACCAGCAGCTTTCTCGTCTCTTCGAAAGCCTTGGCCTCGTCGTGAAGCGCTTTCAAGCCACTTGATCGAAGAATTGCCTTGTGGAGCCACTTCAGACCGAAAAGGAGGAGGAATACCCCGACCAGCGTCCGCACAAGCGCCAGGTCGATGTGGGAGTTGATGGCGAAGCCGAAGCCAATGGTCAGGACTGCAAGTGCGATCAGACCCGCGACCGTACCCACAATCGCGTTGCGCCAGCCCTTGAACATGCCAACCGCCAGCACGATCGTGAGGGCCTCGACCCACTCGACGGCTGCAGCGAGGAAAGTTGCGACAACGATCAGGACTACGCTCATTTAGCCTCTTTCCTCCTGGCCGGCGAAATGTACATTCTAATGGAACACATGATACATCAAACACCCGTTTACCCGAATCCGAACGCGGCTGAAGGACCTGGAGCTAATAGACCATGTAGCCGCCATCGACCACCACGCTGTCACCTGTATGGAAGCCCTGGTCAGGATCGGCCAGGAAGGCCGCGACCGCCTCAAAGTCCGCGGGAACTCCCCATCGTCTGACCGGCGTCCGCGATGTTGTCGCCTCGACAAACTTCGCGGATGTGGCGTGATTGCGCTGAAGCATCTCGGTTTCCGTCCAGCCCGGAACGAGGGCGTTGCAGCGGATGTGAAACCGAGCGAGCTCCACTGCGAGCCCCCGGCAAAGCGCCAGCAGGGCGGCCTTGGACGCCGAATAAGCGAGCCGGCCTGGCGTTCCATAGAAGGCCGATGTCGACGCCACCCCGACCAGGGCGCCCGGCCTGCCCTGTTCGATCATCTGCTTGGCCGCCTCGCGCATGGACACCATCGCGCCTTCGACGTTGACGGCCATGACTTTGCGCCATTCCTCCAGCGTCAAGTCCGTGAAGTGCATGCGTGCCCCGCTCACCCCGGCGTTGGCGAACAGCGCGTCGATCGGTCCTAGATCACGAAGCGTATCGCCGGCGGCAGCGGAGACTGAGGCCTCATCCGTGACGTCGCACTGAAACGCCATCGCGCGAAGGCCCAGGGCCTCGAGCTCGGTGACAGCCGCCGCGCTTGCTTCGCTGTCCCGCGCCCAGATCGCGACGGAGGCTCCCGCCCGCGCCACGCCGCGCGCGAGTCCGAGGCCGATCCCACGATTGCCCCCGGTGACCACTACCACTTTTCCGGCCAGCATCGATGAAATGTATAGTATGTGACAGTGCGACGCTTGCTACATTACGAAGCCAGCTCGGTCCGTTAGCCTGAAAGGAGCCCGCGAGATGCCATTTGTTCACATTGTCATGGAGCCCCGCGACGAGGAGTCCAAGCATCGCATCGCTCGGGAAGTCGCCGATGCGATGGCCGAGGGCACGAACAACTCAATCGATGGGATTCAGACCATCTTTCACGAGGTCGCCAGGCCGGGCTACGGAAGAGGGCTGAACCTGGCATCGCGGAGACCGCGCCGCACCGACTCGCCGGCGAGGGCGGACTTCGTCTCTGTGGTACGGCTCAAGATCCGCGACGAGGCGGCATACCTGGCCTTCCGCAGAGACCATGCCAACCCAGCACTGGCAAGGCAGACCGGTTTCGTGTCCACCATGCTGCTTCGCCTCGCCGGTGGCGAATAC
>JALZAL010000298.1 GCA_030948325.1 Candidatus Dormiibacterota bacterium | reverse complement strand
GGTAACCTGGCCGGCACCTTGATTTACTTTGTCCTCTTTAACCTCGGCTTGATTACGCTCATAGCTCCGGTCTCGGTCGCACCTTTGACCCGTTGGCTCGACTGGCCTTTTCTTATCGGCAGTACCTGGCTGGCACTTATCTTTCTGGCACGAGGCCGGGTTGGCCGGCCTCAAGGCGTCGTGCTGCTCGGCCTGTACCTCACCTATTGGATTCTCCACCTCATGTTGCAGGGCTAATCGCTAGCCGTGGGCTACCGGTCTCGAGCTGCTAGAAGCGCTCCTGCTTGAGGTAGAGCTGGCCGGGCGACTTAATGGGAGTCGTCTAGCGATTGGTCGCCCGGGAGGTCGCCTGGAGGACCTGAGCGTTACATACAAATGCGTGATGCTATCAAGATGCATCAGCCGGCCCAACCGTACAGTGCTGAGTCGTTTACGAGTTCTTCGCGTCATGCAACGTTGCTTCGAACCTGGCCGAGCGCACGGCTGAGGGCGCCGATCTCCTGGTCGCTGAAACCCGTCCGCAGCAGCGCGTCGAAGTCGACCACGGCTCGGAGCAGGCGACGAAACAACTGCTCACCAGCGGCCGTGAGCTGGACGACGTGCCCTTCCGCGTTTTCGGGAGCTACTGTGCGGGTGATTAGCCCAGCGCTCTCCATGTGATTCAGCTGATCAGTGCACGATGGATCCGCCAGGGCCGCCGGCGGCAGCCACACTCTAATCGGAGCGACGCCGCTGGAGTTATACAAGAGAAAGCCCCGGCCTAGTCCGAGGATGATGTCTTGTTTGACTCTCAGCTCGGACATCGTGGATCTCCATCTGGGAACTGCCAAGTAGGCAACCATGACCACTAAGAGTGCTAGCAGCCCAACTGGCGGAACGGCTAACAACAGAGCAAGCGCCATGACACCTGACATCGCGAAGGAGGCCAACGAAGGCCCCACTACCACCGAGTCGCTTTCAAGAATGAGCTGACCTAGAGGCCAGCTGCAGTTGCTCAAAGCAAAGCCTCCGAACAACCGAGTCGATACGATGCCACATCGAACCATACGTATACGCGGCCGGCCTTGTGGTTCGCCTGGAGTCGGATCGTCCTGCCGGCTGATCACTCTCATGTAGTGTTCGGGGACGACAAAACTTGCCGTGCGCGATGGCCCTCTGCCGTCCCTACTTCGAGACTCCCAGGGAGGAGAAGGGCTACCGGGCACGCTACCCGATGTTATGGTGCCGCAGGAATGGTGATTCTGATCGGCGGCAGCTCAAGCGTCGGAAAGACCGTGGCTGCATCGGAGCTTGCGCGCCGACATGGCTTCCGGCACCTGCAAGTTGATGCACTCCGCGCAGCGGAGCCCCACCCTGCGGTTCACTTCGTCGGCAGCTCACCAGAGGTTTGGCGTCTTGGACCGGAGATCTTGCGCGACCGGCTCATTGAGATGGGCGCGGCTCTGAGGCCACACATCCTGCGGCTCGTGGTGGAGCAGCTCGCATCGGACGTGCCCACGGTGATTGAAGGCGAAGGTATAGAGCCATCACTTCTGGAATCTCTAGCTGGCCTCACGGTCCGACTGGTGTTCCTTGTCGAGGCCAGCGAGACGCGATTGGCCGAAACGCTGGCTAATCGTCCATCGGATGGCGCCCGCCGGTTTCGGCAACTTAGGGTCGAGGATCGGCTATGTGTTACTCGGATGAACCGTCTCTATGGCGAGTGGATTCAGGCTGAGGCGCGCCGGCGTCGCCTACCCTGTCTGCCATCTCAGCCATGGCACGACCTTGCCGACCGCGTCATCGATGCCGCGACGAAGGACCTCCAGCGGTCCCCGGGTGGTCGAGCCGATATATCGGTCCGATGACCGCCCTTGAGACCCTGGCTCGTCAGGCTGCCCATCGCGATGCGTGGTTGCGCGACATCGCACAAAGTCTTGCCAACGATGAGCGGTTCACAGCCGCTTGGCTGGTTGGCTCCTTCGGAACTGGCTCGGCTGACGAGCTCAGCGACATCGATCTTGTTGTCGTTATCGACGACCGCCAAGCCGACGCCGTCCTCGAGCACGCCGTTCAGGAAATCGCCCGCTTCGGGGAAACCGTGTGGCTACAAGAAGTGCCCGGTAATGCGCCCAGCGGAGGCGCTTATGTAAGCGCTGGGTTCAAATCTACGCCGTTGCCGATTGCCGTCGATTGGTATTGGCACCGGTTGCGCCTAGCGGTCTATCCGAGCGATGCCCACTTGGTTTTTGACAAAGAGGGTGTTCGACCCTCGGATCCTCCGGCCTCTTTCGCGGAACTTATGAGTCGCCGAGTTCCACCTGGGGCCGACCGTGTGCGACCGGCCCCTTCCGACGCAGATCGGATTGGTTTCTTCTGGGCCATGGTCCCTGTAGCGGCGAAGTACGGTGCCCGCGGTTGGGACGAGAAGGCAGGGCGCATCCTCCGCGGGCTCGAAGAGCAGCTTGACACGATGCGTACCTCCCGTGCGACTCGGCGCGGACACATCGGCGCGACGCCTCCTCTGCGACAACTCAGGCTTTTGATTGACGAGATGGACCACCTTGTTCCGACACTCCGCGCAAGAGGAATCTCGACGCCGGACACCTCGTATGCCCACGCGTTCATGAACCTTGCCGAGGGCCTCAAACGAGAGGGATGGAGGTCGCCGTAAGGAATGGGTGGAGGCCGCCAGGACGCGCGGCGGGACAACCAGCCGACTTGATCGTTTCAGTTAACTGCCCGCGCGAGTTGCGTTTACGCCGCGGGATCATACACGATGGCAAGGCACGCGGTGGAATTAGGGAGACGGTCTGGATGCCACAGGAGACGAGCACGAGCAGACTCAGGATCCTATTGGGCGGTCTGATGTGATGGTCGACGGAAGCGATTCGCAGTTCTACGAGCAGTCCATCTGAACCAGCGCGACGGGCCTGCACCAGGGCGACCCGCTAATTCCCCAATGCCACTTGCGCGCATCGACGCCATTTGTCGGGCATTCGCCCTTGGCCGACCGGTTGGTCAGCCGATCCGGATCGCCGGTGCAATGAGCAACTCGAACTGGCGAATGCGTACCGAGCGAGGCAGCTTCTTCATCAAGCTCCTCAATTGGGGCGAAGCCGGTCCCGACTGGCGCGCTTCGTACGAACGCCGGTTTCAACTGGAACAGGCAGCGATCGCGGGCGGTGTGGACGCGCCAAGGCCTATCCTGGCGCCATCCGGCGGTTGTCTGGCTGAGATTCCCGATTCGGCAGAACTCCCGCTTGTCGTTCGGGCTCACCACTGGGTCGACGGCGGCGGCCTGTCGCCCGGGGCCGCCTCACCTGAAGATGCAGCACAGATCGGACGCGTGCTCGCGAAGATCCATGCTCTGCAGCTTGATGAAGCCGCCGACCCGGAGGAGGTCCTGCCGATCTATCCGCTGGAGGACTGGATCCAGCGTGAGCGTGAGTTTCCTGAGCTTCGAGGCGTAGTTCCGCTCATGAAACGGCTTCATGCTCTTGTCATCGCGGGCCGCGACCTGGTAGGTCCGACGATCTTGTGTCATCGCGACATCAATAACCGCAACGTGCTGCGGGCCGCTGACGGTCGGCTTTTCATCCTCGATTGGGAACTCGCAGGTCCGCTTGATCCAAGACTCGATGTGGGGACGGCCATTCTGGTGTGGTCCGGAGCCTGGGAGGGAGAGCCTGACCCGCGATCCGCCCAAGCGCTTCTACGAGCGTATCGAGAGGCCGATGGAAAGTTCGAAGCTGGAGACGCAAGGTTATTTGCCTCCTGGCTCGATGGCGTTGGAGGCTGGCTGTGGCTCAACTGGCGGAAAGCTGGGAGCGGGCGCACAAAGGCGGACCGAATGGAGGCACGACGAGAACTCGCTTACGGGGTCTCTCGCCTCCCCGCTGTCCTTGCCAGTCTAGATTCCTGGGCGAGAGCTTTGGGATCAGCCTAGGGTGTTGCTACGGCGGCCTTTGTCCAGATAAAGGCGCGACTGGACGAACTCCTAGGGGCAGCCCCGGAACGTCCCTGCTCGGATCCGTGGCACCCGCTGGCTGAAGCTGCCCAAATTCGATTTGTTCCCTTAGTTGGTTGCGCCGGGGCGGCCACGAGGGGCGTCCAGAAGCTCTTGTTAAGGGACGATGAAGAATTCGTCCAGGCGTCTCGATCATGTGCCCTCATCCAGATGAACGCGCGACTGGGCGAAGCCTTGATAGCTTCTTAACAATCCGCGGGTCTGCGCTCGCCGCGATCTAGCGGTTATTCAGAGGAGAGGGACGAGTTTCGAATCCGCCACGGGACTCCCTCAGCATTGGGCAGTTCTCGTTGGCGCCGCCCGAGGATCACGGTTCATCCGCACCCTGACTTGGCTTGGTAGCCTGAGTCGACACCTGTGGGAGAGGCTGCCGTCGCCCTGCACGACTTGCGCAAGGTCTACCGGAGCACCCGTGGCTTTTTCAAGCGGGTAAAGACCGAGACGACGGCACTCGCTGGGATACATCTCGAGATTGCCCCCGGGGAGCTATTCGGCCTCCTCGGCCCGAATGGCGCCGGGAAGACCACCATGGTTAAAATCCTGACGACGTTGCTGTTGCCTACCTCGGGCACGGCGCGCATCCTCGGCCATGACGTGACCCGGGATCTCGACCTCGTCAGGCGACGGATCGGCTTCGTGTTCGGCGGCGACCGCGGTCTCTACACGCGGCTCTCCGGCCTCGATAACCTCCGCTACTTTGCCGATCTCTACGCCATTCCTCCTGAGGTCAGCCGCGGCCGCATCTCGGAGCTGCTCGAGCGGTTCGACTTGGCTGGACGGCAGCATGACAAGGTCGAGCGTTACTCGCGGGGGATGAAACAACGCTTGCACCTGGCTCGCGGTTTGCTGCACGACCCGGCAGTGCTGTTCTTGGACGAGCCAACGCTAGGTCTGGATCCGGTCGGCGCTCGGGAGCTGCGCCTGCTGGTCAGCGAACTCGTGCAACGTGGCAAGACGATCTTCCTGACGACGCACTACATGTTCGAGGCGGATGAAGTCTGCAATCGAATCGCGGTTATCAACAAGGGCAGGATCATCGCCGAGGGTACCCCGGCCAGCCTGAAACAGAGCGTCGACGACGTCGGCGTAGTCGAGTTCGAGGTCGAGGGGATGCCGCCAGCGCGCGCGGAGGCCCTGCGTCAGCTCGATGGCGTGACCTCGGTGATCACCGCAAACCGCGAGCTGACTCAACTGGTAACGATTCACTGTTCCCAGCCGGGCGAGCTGGTGAGCCAGCTGAGCCGGCTCCTCGAGGGACTGCGCTTTCGCGAGGTGCGGGTCCGCGAGCCCACACTCGAGGATGCCTACGTGCGGCTCGTCACCCAGCCATGAATCAGTTGCGCGCGGCCCTGCGGGCGGCTGAGGTCCATCTCAAGCTCCAGGTCGTCAACCCGCTTGCGTACCTCGGCGCGATCATCTTCCCGGTCGCCGTGACCGCCATCGGCCTGATCGTGTTGAGTCCGGGCGGCTACACCGGGCGGATCGCCTACGCCGCCCTGGGTGGGGGATTAGTCGGGCTCTATGGAACCGCCTACACCGACGCCGGCTTCAGCATCAACTCGGAGCGCTGGACCGGAACGCTCGAACAGCTGATGGGCTCGCCAACGCCGCTCTCCGTGATCGTGATCGGCAAGGTCGCCGCCAGCATGCTCTATGGGTTGGCAGCGATCCTCGTCAGCGTTGGCCTGGCATTCGTGGCTTTTCATCGCGTGCTTCCGCTGACCGACGCAGTTCCCTTCGCAGTGTCGTTCCTCCTGACAATCGTTGCCTTCTTCGCCGTCTGCATGGCGATGGCGCCGGTCTTCCCGATGGCCCGCTGGGCGTTCACCATCGTGAACGGCCTCGAGTTGACGGTGTATCTCCTGTGCGGCTTCATGTTTCCCACGGGCCAGCTGCCTGGCTGGGTGCAGGCGATCTCATCGATCCTGCCCCCGACCTGGACCATCCGGGCGCTCTATGCGGCGACCGGCCAGCCGGTTGGGCGGGACTATGCCCGGTGGTGGCTGATCGCGAGCGTCCTGATCGTCATCTATCTGGCCATCTCGATCGTGAGCTTTCGGATCGTTGAGGTCCGTACCCGCATGTCCGGGCAGCTGGCGCTGGCATGACGAACGTCCGGCTCTTCTTGCATGGTTGCCTCCTGCAATACCGGGCGCTGTTCAACTGGGCCTCCCCCCTGGGGTACGCGACGTACAAGGTCCTGGTTCCGGCGACGCAGGTGATCTTCTTTACGCAGCTCGGTATCTTCGCGACCGGGCGAACCAACTCGCTCTACTTTGCGGTGGGCAATGCGCTGCAACTGACCGCCATCAACGGGATCTATGGCGTGGTCATGACGGTTGGAAATGAGCGGCGGTACGGAACGCTTCCCTTTCTGCTGGCCTCGCCGGCCAACCGCCTGGCGACATTTCTCGGCCGTGCCCTGTTTCACATCCTGGATGGCATCAGCAGCGTGGTCATCAGCTTCGCCATCGCGGCCTTGCTCTTCGGCCTCGATCTCGGCCACAGCAACCTGCCGCTTCTCGGTGGCTGCGTCCTGTTGATTTCGGCGACAACGTGCGGACTCGGGCTCATGTTCGGCAGCCTCAGCCTGATCACGCGGGACGTGCTGACGATCGCCAACGTCGCGTTCTATCTAGTGATGGTCTTCTGCGGCATCGACTTCGCGGTCGGGCGGCTGCCCGCCTGGGGGCAGGTCATCTCGGCCGCCCTGCCGATGACTCGCGGGGTCCAGGCGGCCCGTGAGGCCGTGACCGGCGCGTCGCTACACACAGTTGCGGGCCTTCTCGTCGGCGAAATTGCGGTTGGAATCGTTTACGTGGCCCTTGGCTACGCGCTTTTCCGCTGGCTCGAGAACCGCGCGCGCCTCGGCGGCATGCAGGAGGCGTACTAAGATTCCGCTTTCTGATGGCGCCGTTACCATGATCCACACGGCAATGCCAGGCTAGGACTAGGGTGGCGCTGATGGAGACTAAGGTAGGTGCCCCGCTGCCTTCTCCCGCTGTCGGCGGTACCGTCGAGTCAACCGCCCTCTCCGGAGCCACTCGCCGTCGAACTGGAAACCCAATCGCTCGGCAATGTGCAATGACGCCACGTTCTCCGTTTGCACCATGCAGATGAGCTGATCCAATCCCGCTTGGTTCGCGAAGTCGAGCACGGCTACTGCGGCCTCACTCCCAAAGCGCTGGCCCCAGAACTTCCGCGCAAGGTGCCACCCGATCTCGGTTTCTCCTGTCTCTTTCCAGGTCCACAGTCCGCAGTCCCCCAGCACCTCCCTGTCCGCCTTGCGGACCACCGTGAACATCGTGAAGCCATGCTCGTCGAAGTACGCCCTTTCATCCTCGATCTGCCTGGCCACCTCGGCTCGGGATTTGATCGCCCCCTCGCCGATGTAGCGCATGGCCTCGTGATCACTAAAGACGGCGGTAAGCCCGTCAATGTCATCGGGCACAGGGACACGAAGGAGTAAGCGAGCTGTCTTGATCACTGCGCCACTACAGCATGGTATCGAGCGCCTCAGGCCCGCAATCACATCGCGCAACGCAGCTCGATCTGCTGGAAATGGCGCAACCCTTGGCGACGACGTCGCCCTTTTGCAGCAGGGGCAACAACCGGCGCCATCGGTCCTCGACGACCATCTCCTCGATTATTGCTGCGGCTACTGACTTTCCGTCGCAGCCAAAGCGCTGGTTAAGAAACCGTGAAGATTTCCTAGATAGGTTCTTAACAATGCGGGGTCTGCCTAGCCAGGATCTAGCCGTTATTCCGACGAGATGGATCGAGGTTCGAATCCGCCACGGGCTACCCTACCGGCCCAAGCCGCTGGGAAAACATGGTCTGTCGGACCAGGCTGCTGCCCATGTTCTAGCCAAAGGCCCTACTCTTGCCGGCTCGGGAAACCTTTCGCTCACGCTAGCCGTTCCATTGGCATGCTTGGGGTTCCGCGGACCGTAGCATTGCTGGGCGTCGTCGGGCTCGTGCTGGCTGCCGTGCTGATAACAGCGAACGCCGGTGCCATCCGCCTCAGGATCTTCCCAACGGCCGACGACGCTGCGATCCGATCGGTTATCCACGCTGGCTTTCTTGAGTTGCAGACGTCCACTGTCCCGGCGCAGCCGGTTTGCCCCGGGCCGGTTCCGGAAGCCGTCCAGCAGCGGATGCTGGGCGATCTGCATGCGAACCTTCCGCGCTCCTTCACTGAGCCGGCCCTCTCCCGATACATGGCCCTCCTCGGCCGCAATCTCTCGGGCGCCTGTCCGGTTTGTAGCTTCGGCGGCGGCGTCAGCGCAGTGGACTTGTCGTCGGTCTCGGTCTCTGGAGCGCAGGCCGAGGCCCGCGCACGAGTCACCAGCTGGGACCGGGTAGGTCAGTACCAGGGCAATGGCCGCATCGTATATGCACAGCCGAGTGGGCCCCAGGATTGCACCATCCAGCTCCGGAAGGTATCGGGCGCCTGGTTGATCAGTGACTTCGTCTGCACTTTCCCACCCGGGTCTGGGCCCTGAAGATGCTCCCGGAACACCATGGCCAGTTTCCTTGGGTGGTTGGGTGCCACGCGTCGGGCTTCCAAAGCTATCCAGGTTCGCTCACCCGCGATTCAAATGTTCGATTAGTGTCCGCCACGGGCTACCACCTTCAAAGAGGACCTGCCCAAGGGCGTAGGACACCCCTGAGTCTCCACAAAACCCGGGGCCGGTTCATTCTTAACAGGGCAGGCAGCCCAGCTAGTCGGCATGCCGAAGCGATTCCTCAGCAAGGTCGCGGCCGCCTTGCATGTAGAGCTCCACGTCGGCAATCTTGACAAGCGCAGCGTCTTCAACCGGGAAGTTCATGGCTGTCTGCGTCAGAACAATAGGGCGTGCCGCTTACCGCCGGGAGGGCCCGGATATATCGAAAGGCTAGCGCCGCACCTGGGGAAGTTGGCGCCCGACCCGTGCGTCGATGCGCGCCGGTTGAAGCCGACGCATCGAGTCTTCATCGGATCCGCCATCGGAACGAAGATTCGTGCCTCATACGCGCATCGGAGCCAGCGCGGCGCAAAGCCCAAGGGCCTCGGCCGACTCGTTCCGCCATGGATCGCTGTCCCTCTGCTGCCGTTTGAATACTTCACCGAGGCCTGATGGCAAGCGGAGTCCAACAAGACACATCAGCGGGATGAGCACCCCTAAAGTCTGGTGGCTTGTCGACCGCATCACGCCAGAGCAGGCCGAGCCGTGCGGTAATTGACTGAGAGGCGCCCGACTACGCGGCTCGCGCCGTCCTCTGCTTTTCGCACCCCTTGCATTCGAGGGCGTGCCCGTCTTTCGTCTTGCGGTCGTGATTGAACGAGCCCCACGGCTTGGACTGGCCACAGCGCAGGCACCGCTTGTGATGACGCTCGTCGTGGACGGGTAGGGGGCTCATCGGCGCATCACGCTCTTCCAGACATTCGCCACGACCCAAGTCACAAGTGCCACGAACGCCAAAAAGACGACCAGTTCGAGCAGTAGCCCCAGCAAGGAAAGGCCGAGATGCAGGCCGTCACCCGCGAGCGTGCCCACGGCGAGTAGGGCCAGCGCGAGCAGCACGGCGGCCCCGATGATCAGCCCGAGGCGAGTCATGGGAGCAGCGTAAAGCGGGCCTCAGCGGTCGTCAAGGGCAATCCCAAGCACATCCCAGCCACGACCCAGGAAATTTGAGAGTAACCCCTAACCTCTCCAGGGCCAAATGTCCCCCTTCCGCTTGGCTCTCGTTATTACTTACGATGACTGATTTCAAGAGCCGTCGAATTCGTTTGGTCAAACGGAATGGTGCATAACGTAGTGGACGCGAGGGGCTCCGCGTTCAGCGCGGAGAATGCACCAGCCGACGCTGACGAAACCGCCCTCGTGCGGGCCGCTCTCGAAAGGCCGGAGTTGTTCGGGGCGCTGTATCAGCGTCATGTGGATGCGATTTACCGTTACCTCCGGCTTCGGGTCGGCCTCGATGAAGCAGCAGATCTAACCCAACAAGTATTTCTCAAGGCGTTGAGCGCGCTACCCAAGTACCAGCCGAAGGGCGCACCCTTTTCTGCGTGGTTGTTCCGGATTGCGCGAAATCTGGCTACTGACCACCACAGACTGAGACACCGCAAGCCCGACGAGCTGCTGCCCGACATCATGTTTAGTGGCACGGCCGGGGCACCAGAGGAAGCCGCACTACAAATGGAGCAACAGGTGCGCCTCAGTTCCTTGCTTCGCGAACTCGATGCCGAGAAACGCGAGCTACTGGCGCTGCGGTTCGCAGCAGGTCTGTCGTCACGCGAAATCGCGGCGGTGATCGGCAAGAGCGAGGCGGCGGTTAAGAAGCAGCTTAGTCGGATCCTTCGAACCCTCAAGGAGAAATACGGTGAATACTAGCCACGCGGCCGACGTCTATCCGGATCTACTCGAAAACGACGTCCATGGCAGCCTTACTAAAGTTGTCGTCGACCTCGCGACCATCTATCAGAGTGCGGGCGCCCCCGCGTCGCTGAGAAAGTCGATCGACTCGGCAGTACTAGATACCGCACGTCGTAAGACCAGCACCGCGCCTCTTTCGGTTGTCGGCGGACGACGTGTCCGCTTGGGCGCCGGCGCCTTGGCCGGCGCGGCGCTGATTCTCGCCGTCGGCATCGTCGGCTATGCGGTTGCGCCCCTAATCGATCGCTTGCTCACGTCACAGAGCGGGGTTTCCGCACTCCCCATGCACGATATTGGTCTGGCCCAAACTAGCTCGGGAATTACCGTAAAAGTGGATCGCGCCTACGCGGACGCCAACCGAGTCATCGTCGCCTACACGATTCAGGTTCCACGGGGTTTTGCTAATTCGACCAGTGGCATCGATGGCAAGACGAGCCTGACCGATGCGAGCGGCCGCATCCTCCCTTTGATCGATGCCACTGGACTCGCCGGCAGTAGTCCCCAAGTCAACGCAGGCCTGCTAACTTTCGACGCCGAATCGCTTCCGGGAGGCACCGCGACGGACACCTTTCTGCTCGCCTTTCCGCAGGTGAGCACCACATCGGTCACGGGAGGCGCCCCGCTGGTTGCAGGCGCATTCTCGTTCAAGTTCGACCTCGCCGTAGCGCCTGGCCGCGAAATCACCGTAGCTAAAACCGTGGTGACAAGTGGTGTGCCGGTGACCCTCGATCGTGTAGTCATAACGCCTTCCGAGACTCGGCTTTACTTGGTCTTCCCGGCAGGCAGCGGTATCAAGCCAGCCGACTGGAACGCGAATGCCCATCTCTCGGGCAGTGGATGGGACTCGCGTCAGGTCCAACTGCCAATCGACCGCACGATACTCATGACCACCGGTGCGTATTTCATCAACAGCCACGGCGAGCACGTGACGACCTTTTCCGGTGACTTCCGCGGGCACCACGGGGAGTGGACCGTGACCGTCGATTCACTTTGGGGGGTTGATAGCTCGGCGGCTTCCCTCGGCACACAGGGCAGCGAGCCGAAGCAGGCACGAGAGGCAGGCCCCTGGACCTTCAAGCTCTTGGTGCCGTAGATCGTCGATGAGACAGCGACGGAGTCGACGCTCTCCGAAGCCGCTTACCGAACATGCCGAATGGCGTACGGGGCGGTCGGGACCGTCGCTGCCTGGATGTAACGGCACGCCAGCCTCGTAAGATCGCTGGGCATGCCTGGGGTCACCAACGTGAGGCTGGTCCCGGCCGCCGAAGGCGCCGATCGCTCCCGCTGGATGCCGGACTCGGAGTCGTACGTAAGCCCGGATGGCAGATTGAAACTCGTCCTAGGAAAGCCGGGCGAGGTCCGGATGGGACTCCGCGTCTGGACCGAAGCCAGGCTGTTCGAAGACGGGGCTGAAAAGACGAGCCGCCACGGGGCGCTGCTCGAGGTGGTTGGGAATCGCCTGCTTCCGCAGTCGTGTTATGTCCCGTGGGACTCGAGCAGTCAGCGCCTCATGCTGGCCCACCTCATCGATGATGGTGGACAGCTCGCGGTTGGCGTCGTCGTCTACGACGTCAGCCAACGGGAAGTCGTCCACGAGAACTATCGGAGCGGCTGGCCGCGGACCATCGCCTGGTCGCCGACGCAGGAGCTTGCGCTCGTGCTGACCGATGACGCGGCGCGAGTGATCAGCGGCCGTGATGAGAGTCGGGTTGTCGCTCGAGGGTTTGGCGCCGTCGTCGACGTTGGTGGCTGGACGCGCACCGGTGCCTACGCGTTCTTTACGGCGCGCACGCGCCAGGGAACAGAGGTCCTCCGCTTCGTGTCACCAGAGAAAGGAGAGATCGTCCTCGATTGCGCGATCGAGCCTGAGGCGCTCGTTCCCTATGACGCCGCGGCGTACAGGAGTCTGGGGAGACAGAGGTACGTGCTCGTCAACGGTCCCGGGGAGCGCGCCGTCGCCGAGCTCTTGGACCGCTGGTCTGTCGGTCGGTTCGATCCCTCGACGCAGGTCCTGAGCCTGGGCGTGATGCGACCGGCCTCCGGCCTGCGGAT
>JALZAL010000294.1 GCA_030948325.1 Candidatus Dormiibacterota bacterium | reverse complement strand
TGTTCCACGCGACCGGCGGTCTGGTCAACCTGATCTGGATAGCAATCATCGTGCTGGTCGTGCTCTGGCTGTTCGGTTTCGTCCGCGGGCGCTCGACGCGCTAGGACAGGCAAGGTGGCCCCGGCGTTGTCCTGGTCTCCTGGAGGAACACCAGGCCGCCTGTTATCTCGCGAGTAAACCTCCCGCCGCACCTGCGACGATTGCCGTCTTGGGTTCCCTGCTAGGTTCGGAAAGGCGTGACCGATAAGTAAGGAGGCGTGTTCAGATGGATCGAATCACAATCGGCGCCGCCCTGGGTGGAGCGGCTGTTTACTTCTTGGATCCGCAACGAGGTGAGGATCGCCGCCGGCGGGTGCACTCGTTTTGGCGAGAGAATCGTGACACCGCTTTCGAGGTTGGAGGTGGAGTATCGCAGGCTGCTGAGTCGGTGCAACCCTTGGTTCGACGCGTGAAGCGCGGTTTTGGGCGAGGGGACTGGACCGAAGGTGGCGGCCCGAATTGGGTCCCTGGAGTGACTGGCATCATCATCGCCGCCGCGCTTGGTGGTGCCCTCATGTATTTTCTCGACCCAGAGAATGGGCCGCGCCGGCGGCAACGTGCCCTCTCTGTAAAACTGCGGGCCAAGCATGCTGCGAACGAGGCATCTGAGGCTGTTGAGGAAGTCGGGGTGCCGGGTCGCGGCTGAGGAGCATTGGTCGGGGACAGCATGAGGCGGAAAAAGCGGTCTTACGACAGCACCCCTTCCGCCTGACAAGAACGGTCGCTCATCGGCCATAACAATGGCAGTAACTTTGCCCACGCCGACCGAACTGGCCGTTGGGAGCTGGCCGACCTCTTGGCGTTTGCTCAGGTCGGCCCCTTGCCGCTAGTAGCTCGAAGGCCTAGGGGCGAACAGGTCGCATTCGAGTCGCCGACCACAACGATCGCGCCCCGCGATCTACCGCCACCACGCCACGATATCGCAGACTCCGCGCTCGCCCGGAATGATGTGTTCCGCATCGAAAATGCCGGCCTCAAGGGCGTGCTGGCGAGCGAGGCGAGGCCCGCGCGAACCGATGTCAGTCGACCGAAGGCAACTGTCGTACCACTGACCTAGCGGCGTCCGGGTCTGCATATGAAGACGATAATGCTCGACTCCAATCTGAAATCCTGTGCCGATGGGGTCTAGCGTCTCCCCCATTGCGCACTAGAGCTCACCCGGTCAATCGCAACGGTAAATATCTCGCGGGGCGTACGGCGTTCGTACGTCTTGCCTGTGTACTTCTGGGACATGCGATCGATGAACGCGAGGTCCTCGTCCGGGTGAATGTCCACGATCCGGCCGCTGACGGAGAGCCAGTGCCACGGATTCTTGACGCTGACTATCGACACCGACACCTCAGGGCGCTCACGAAGCGACTTTCCCTTGCGAGATCCCATCGGGGAGCTAACCAGCATGTGCTCGCCGTCAAAATCGACCCAAATCGGAAAGGTGACGATCTGGGCTTTGCGATTGAGGTAGGAGATGTGAGCCAGCGCGGGCTCGTCGAACAGGTCGCGAACTCCTTGCGGAATCGTGTCGGGCATACGACATCAAGGTATCACCGTCGCGTGAGATTGATGAGCATGATGCAACCCGCCTCACTCGGTGGTAGCGCCGGATCAACGACCAAGACCTTCTGGACGTGGCCTCTATTTGATGGTTGGCGCGCGAGTCTTACCAGTCTTTGATAGAGCGGCGCACATGGCATCGCGCTTTCGCAAACGCCCTGAGCGCGCGACCTCGTCCAACTCCTGCGCCTTCTGAGTAGGGCATTCGGCCCGAATAGTTGATTAGGACTGCCGTGACGGTAGTCCCGGCCGTCGAGCCAATGCTGGGTCGCAGTTTGTTGAAGCGGCTTTCTTCGCGAGGAAGCTCGACCCTCGACGGCCGAAGTAGCTAGCCATAGTGTGGGATTCAGACAGTACGTCAGGCCGCAATTGGCGTTGCGGAATTCCGCCCCGCTGACGACGACCAACACCCGGTTGTCATGAGCCAGGGCTTCTACGGGAAGAGCTGCGATCATGGCTGCATCTGCAGTGAAGAGGACGCAGCGCACAACGAGGAGATCGATTACCGCTACTTCACGGGCAACCCGGACCGCCTTCAGTACGAGAATCACGAAAGCGTCGACTCATCGGTGTGGGTTCCGAATGGCTACGTGAGCATTCGAGTCGACGGACGCGGCGTCGGGAACAGCCCCGGTTTGCAGGCCCCCTTCAGCGTCCAAGAAGCGCAGGACTATTACGACGCAATCGAATGGGCTGGAACGCAGCCCTGGTCCAACGGCAACGTCGGCCTGTGGGGAATGTCGTACCTGGCGATCACCCAGCACACTGTCGCGAGCCTGCAACCGCCCCATCTCAAAGCGATGATCGCCCTCGGTACCGACTCCGACTTGTACAACGAGGCCCTGTATGGCGGCGGTCTCTTCGGGGAAGGTTTCTGGAACTGGTGGCGGGCGGTGATGGCCGGCCACAACTACTGCGGCGAACGGCGGGAAACGGACTGGCGAACCCGCATGTTGGCCACTCCGTTCAATGAGCCCGCTGAATATGGCGCTCATGGCTCGATCTTCATGCGTCCCGAGATCGAGAAGGCCACGGCGCCGGTGTGGATCGTCGGTCCCCAGACCGGTGTCGTCATCCACCAGCTGGGCAGTAGCGAGACCTTCATTCATTCGACCGGAGCACGGGCGAAGAAGTTCGATTTCGTCGATGCGTGGTTCCCACACAGCTACAAGGATTCGACGATCGCCGAACATATGCGTTTTTTCGACCACTGGCTCAAGGGGCTGGACAACGGCGCGATGGATGGCGCACCGGTTCGAGTCGAGGTCCGGACGGGAAATGGCGCGCACTATGTCGCCGAGGAGGAGGAATGGCCCATCGCGCGAACCACGTACCGCTGCTGGTACCTGGAGGCCACCCCCTCGGAGTGGACAGGAGATGGGCGTCGGAGTGACTTCTTGCGCATTGGCGGGGCCATCCCTGCCGCTGAAACGTCCGCGAGCTATGACGCCCATCTCGACAGGGGCCGACCGATTCCGGCCCCGACGGGATTTGCTGGTGGCACTTCACGCTGGTCGACAGGCATCTCATTCGTCACTGATCCGCTGACCGAGGACATGGTCCTGGTCGGGTACATGAAAGTCGGGTTATGGGTGTCGTCGACGACTAACGACATGGATGTCTTCGTATCGCTGCGCGTGCTTGATGAGCACGACCGGGAAATTCGCTACGAGTCCTTGGTGCCGCCGATCGATCCGGCGAACATCCATCCAGTCGGGCATGGGTTGCTCAAGGTGTCCCACCGCAAAGCTTGACGACACGAGGTCAACCGACTATTGGCCGGTCCAAACGCATACCGAGGCGGATCACCAGCCTCTACGAGACGGCGAAATCGTCGCGATCGAGGTCGGGCTGAATCCGAGCAGCGCGATGATCCGCAGAGGGTGCAGGCTGCGGATTGACGTTCAGCCGTATTCACCTGCAGGCTTGACCAATCGCAGTTATGACGAGAGCTACCACGTCGGCGCCACCAACACGATATACACCGGCCCCGAGCATCCAAGCTACGTGCAGTTGCCGATCGTGCCGGCGAAGTGAGGCAAGTAACAAACATGAAGCCAGAAAAGAACGTGAACGCAAGGGTTGAAGAAGATCAGGCTGTGTTCGTCCCTGCTTCCCCCTATAACGAGAACGACGAGCAGGGCTTGTTCAGCCGCTTCGAACAGGGCACGCGAACGCTGCCGGCGGGCTTCCAGGTGCAGCCTCGCTACAAGCCGCTTCCCGTCGAGATCGTTCTGGAGAAGGACGTCGCCGTCACCCTGCGCGACGGCGTGACCATCTACATCGACGTGCTTCGTCCAACCGGCACCGAGAAGGTGCCCGTGATCGTAGCGTGGAGCCCTTACGGCAAGAGTCGGGGCAATGCCCCAATGTACGTCCAGCTCTTCGAGTTGCTGGGAATGGACACCGGAAGGGTTTCCGGTCTCATGAAGTTCGAAGGCCCCGACCCAGCCTTCTGGTGCGCCCATGGTTACGCGGTCTGCAATCCCGACCCGCCGGGCTCATTCAACTCCGAGGGCGATATACGCGTGTGGAGCCGCCGAGAAGGCCAGGACTGCCGTGACCTCATCGAGTGGCTTGGCGTCCAGGACTGGTGCAACGGCAAAGTCGGGACTAGCGGAAACTCCTATCTCGCGATCTCGCAATGGTTCGCTGCGGCCGAGCAGCCGCCGCATCTCGCGGCCATCGCTCCATGGGAAGGCATGAGCGATATCTATCGCGACCTCGTCATGCGCGGCGGGATACCCGACTACCCCTTTCCGCGGCGCCTCGTGAGCAATTTCGTTGGCAAGAACCAGCGCGAGGACTTCGTCGCCGAGGCGGACCGCCACCCCCTGATGGACGCGCTCTGGGAGTCGAAGATTCCAAAGTTCGAGAACATCACCGTTCCTGCATACATCGTTGCGAGTTACTCGAACATGATCCACACGCCTGGAACTTTCCGCGGCTGGCGAAGGATCTCCTCCACCGAGAAATGGCTGCGCATCCACAACACCATGGAGTGGCCGGACTACTACGAAGAGGCCAACGTGAACGACCTGCTCCGCTTCTTCGACCACTTCCTTAAGGGCATCGACAACGGCTGGCAAGAGACGCCGCGCGTGCGTTACTCGGTCCTCGACCTCGAAGGCAACGACCGCATCAACCAGCCGGCAGGGGAGTTCCCGCCCGATGACGTCAGCGAGGTCAAGTACTACCTGGACGCCGCCTCTCACGCGTTGAGCGCCGATGCGCCCGCGGATCGCGCCATTGCGAGCTACGACGCGGAATCGGAAGAGGGCCGCGCGTCATTCACCGTCCGTGTCAACTCGCCGACCGAGTTCGTCGGGTATCCCAAGGTGCAGCTGTGGGTTGAGGCGGACGGCTCAGACGACATGGACCTCCACGTCTTCCTCCAGAAGCTGGATGCCGACGGCCAGCAGCTCGAGCAGTTCAACGTCCCCAATCGCGGACCGCAGATGCAAGCGCTGACACGGCAGGGCGCGGCGATCCTGAAGTACAAGGGGTCGAACGGTCGCTTGCGCGTGTCTCTACGGCATCTCGATGAGGCGAGCTCGACGGACACCGTGCCGGTCCACAGCTTCGACCGCGTCGAGAAGCTTGCCCGCGGAGAGATCGCCTGCGTGGACATCGACCTGTTCCCAATCGGGCTGGCGCTGAATCCGGGCGAGCAGTTGCGGCTCGTCATCAGCGGCCACCATCTCCTGGGCGGCGTGATGCCAGGAGTCGACAACGTTCCGTCCGACAACCATGGCCGGCATGTCATCCACACCGGCGATCGTCACGCTTCCTACCTTCAACTTCCCCAAAAAGCATGATCGGCGAGACCCGTAGGTAGGCGCGAGAAGAAGACATGATTCGTCGAGGACCGCCACTGCCGTACTCCCGATGTCGTTGATCTGACTCGGGGCCGACGCCTTGTGCGCCCTCAGGCGCACCAGCCTGTGATTTTCGAACCGAGTGCCTCACGGTCCTGCCCTGTGAGTCCGCCGGCATGAGACGCTTGCGTGGCCACCAGTCGCTATCCAGCGATCTCACATAACCCACGACAACACCGTTTGCGCCGCCTCGGTTTCGTTGCTCCGCAGGAAATTGTGAT
Organism: Candidatus Dormiibacterota bacterium; assembly: GCA_030948325.1. The sequence continues at coordinate 173 of JALZAL010000294.1, read as the reverse complement.
CCAGCTGTGTGACGTTGACTCCAGAGGGACTCGGAAATCGCCGATTTTGAATACTGCGAAGATCCCCGCGGTGGTTGCTGCCACGGGGTTGACCCCTTTGAATACAGGCTTCGTGCCCTTATTTTGATCTGTCGCTCTGGGGTCAGCGACCACCGCAAGACGACGGCGCCGAG
>JALZAL010000288.1 GCA_030948325.1 Candidatus Dormiibacterota bacterium | reverse complement strand
GGTCGAGCCCGCTTGCGCGTACGAAGTGGACATCCTTCGGTAGGGTGGCTGCGACGTCTCGTATGTCGGTCGCCCAACGATCACCCGCCTGGATGTTGCGAATGAAATAACCAAGGTCACACGCGATGTCCACAACGCGGGCGCCTGGATCGATGTAGCGCTGCAGGAACCGGCCCAGCTCGCGCCAGATCGCATCCTTGCCAACCTGGTCCTCGAGGCTGAAACGCTGTTCGTAGACCTCCTTGAGGAGGATCGGAGGCAGCTTCTGGCTTGTGCCTGCCGGGGCGGGATCCGGTTCGTCCTCCAGTCCCTTGATAGGAGAGGCCATTGGTAGGTCAACGATAGCGCCACGTCCAGCGATCCCCTCAGGCGTGCAACAGACGATTTGATTTTGTCCCTACTGCGGGCGGTAAACCCGATTGGCTCCGAAGCGCGAAAAGCCGAGCCGCTCGTACACCCTGGCCGCATCCTCGTTGGCAGCGTCGAGAAACACGAATTCGCCGCTGTTCGCAAAATGCCGGCTCACAAGCTCCGTGGTGATGGCGGCCGCCACCCCACGCCGGCGTCGATCCTTGCGCGTCACCACGCCGACGATCTCAGCCGCACCTTTCAGCGAGTGGGAGACACCGGTTCCGACCGGTTCCCACTCCAGCCAGGCGAGCAGGAAAACGCTGTTCGGGCGCGCAATGTCGGCGCGCAGCCGCTCAGCGGACGGCGCGGGGCGATCGATCTCGCCGCCATCCGTCCACCGGATGGTTTGAAAGGCTTCGAGCTCGGCCGGTGTCGCGGCCGGCGACAACTGGGTCAGGTGCAACTCTTCGGGTATGGGAAACGGCTTGAACGCTTTCGGCCAGCAAGACATCAGAGGGTTCTTTTCCACCAGCTTCAGGCCTGCCGCTTCGAGCCATGGGCCCACCTTTGGGAAGGCCGCCTCGTTGTACTCGATCTCAAGGGCGACCTTGCGCTTCTTGAAGACGGAACGCAGCTTGGTGAGCCCCTTCACTGTTTCGGACTCGGTCGGGGTGCCGTCGATGAGGGTCACCCAACCTGTCGCGGCGGGGTCGTCCGCCGCAGACAAGAGCGCCCGGAATGGACCGATCGAAAGCATTTCGGCACCTTCGTCATGGACTGCGAGGGTGTCACGCTGCCACGTTTGGAAGCGCTCGCTGTCGCTCATCCGGCGCGCCCCAGTGCAGGACGAGCCCGACGGGCCTTGGGTGGCCGGCCAGGCCCGCGCAGCATGCGCTTGAACTCCTCGAGGTCGTCGGGCAAGATGGCCCAGATGGGCCCGACTTTGATCCCGTAAAGACGCTGGTTGAGCACCAGGCGGCGCACGTACGCCTCCGACGCGTTGAGCTCGGCGGCGGCTTCGGAGACTGACAGAAGGCGTGGGCGACCGATCCGCGGATATTAGCAAGCCGACGTAACAATTTCGGGTCGCAAAAGCGAGGAGCTTCCAAACGAAGTGCTGGAGGGACTGAGGCTGGATGTTGCTGCCGGGGCCCGCGGTCCCCATCCTGAGTGTGATGACAACACGTGATCCCTCTGCCAGAAGCGCCGAGAATGCCTTTGCGGCGGATTTGTTCCAGGGCCTGCCCGCCCGGTATGACCTCTTGGCCGAAATCCTTTCTTTTGGTCAGAACGCGCGGTGGCGCGGCGAGCTTGTGAGGCGAATCGCATCGAGCGCACCCAACCGGATCCTGGACGTCGCCACGGGCACTGCCGGCGTCGCCATCGAGCTGGCCCGCGGTACCGGAGCCGATGTGACCGGCATCGACATCAGCGCCCCGATGCTTGCTCGAGGTCGCGAGAGGGTACGCGCCGCGGGTCTCGAAGGTCGAATCAGGCTCCAAGCCGGGCGCGCCGAGGATCTTCCCTTCCCTGACGACTCATTCGACGCCGTCAGCTTCACTTATCTGCTGCGTTACGTGCAGGACCCCGCAGCGACGGTGGCGGAGCTGGCGCGCGTCCTCCGCCGCGGCGGCATCCTTGCGAGTCTTGACTTCTTCGTACCGCAGAACTCGGCATGGCGTGCAGCCTGGTGGTTCTACACACGGTCGGTGCTACCCGTGGCCGGCTTCGCCCTCGGGGGCTCGGAATGGTGGAACGTGGGACGCTTCCTGGGTCCCAACATCTCGAGCTTTTACCGCAACTGGCCCTGTCCCCGAATCGCTGAGGCCTGGAAGGCAGCCGGCATTGTCGAAGTTGGGATCCGCGCGATGAGCGTCGGCGGCGGCCTGGTGATGTGGGGTCGCAAGCAAGTTGAGGTCTCACCTCATGCCTGAAACGCTCGCCCCCGCTTATTACGCAGCTCGGTCCGGCGGGTGGCGGCGGGACGTCTGGGCCGGTCTCCATCCGCCATACACGGCCTGGCACCTCTCATACGTTCTGATC
>JALZAL010000257.1 GCA_030948325.1 Candidatus Dormiibacterota bacterium | reverse complement strand
GACCAGGTACGTAAACGACCTTAAGCTTGGCTGACGATCCGGTGGTACCTGACGAGCCACCGCATCCTGCAATGCCGACGATGGCTGAGAGCGCTAGCACCGCCGCTGCGAGTCGAACGTGAGTCATGTTTCTCCTCCTAAGTCCTATGGCTGTCATGCCCGGTCGCGAGACCGGCGCTTAAGCTGGTCGACGTAAACGGCCGCGATGAGAATGAGTCCGGTTGCCACCTCCTGCCAGAAGGGTTCGACGTTGATCACGATGAATCCGTTGTTCAAAACTGTCGGGATGAATATCCCTATGACGGTGCCCAATACTGTGCCGACGCCGCCATAGAGACTCGTCCCTCCAAGCACGACACCGGTGATTACTTGGAGCACGTCCGTGCTATGGCCGGCAATGGTTGTCGTCGCGAATCGCGCCAGTGACAACCAACCCGCCAAGCCTGCCGTAAGCCCGCTCAACGCATAGAGCTTCAGCAAGTGCCGATCAACATTGATGCCAGCTCGCCTTCCCGCCTCAGCGTTGGAACCAATGATGTAAGTGTGCCGCCCGAAACGTGTCGTGGCGAGCACCAACGCCGCGGCGACAGTGACGCCAACTGATACCCAAACAATCCAGCTCAGACCCAGAAAGCCGGCGATGCCGAATTCGATCATCGTGAGCGGAACCGTCCGCACATCGTTACCGTTGGTCACCAAATGGGCCATGCCCAGGGCCGCGCCCAATGAGCCGAGCGTGGTTATCAGCGCCGGCACTCGCAGCCTGGTTATGCAAAAGCCGTTGAAGAGTCCCCAGGCCAGACCCGCGACGAGTGCCACGCCAAGGCCGACTACGACCGTCAACCAATTGTCGGTACCCATGGCGCCCATCACCTTCGCTGAGCAGATGCCAGCAAAAACAAGAACGGAGCCCACCGAGAGATCAAGGCCCGCCGCCACCATCACATAGGTCATTCCCACCGCCATGACGAGCAGCGTCGACGCGTCCAAGATGACATTGCGGGCGTTGGCCAGCGAGGGAAAGGCGTCCGGGCGCAGCGCTGAGAAGACGATGATGAGGAAAAGCAGGACGGCACTCATGTATGCCGGCGAGGTAGTCAGAAGGCGCCGTAGGCGCCGCAGGCGCCCTTGGCGAGGTCTTCCGGCTGCAACCGGCTCGAGAGGAGCGGCAGGGGGAGGAGTGGTCTGCGGCACCGTCACGCCGCCGCACCACCCTCGAGCGCGCCGGTCATCGCGCCGACGAGCTCTTCGATGTTCGTCTCGGAGGCCCGGAACTGCGCGACTCGATGCCCGAGGCGTAAAACCTCAACACGATCGGCGACCTGCAAAACATGCTGCATGTTGTGGGTGATGAGCACGACGGCTACGCCGCGCGCGGCCACGCGCCGGACCAGATCGAGCACATTTCGCGTCTGCACGACTCCAAGCGCGGCGGTCGGCTCATCGAGGAAGAGGATCTCGCTAGCCCACATGATCGAACGGCAGATTGCGACGCTCTGGCGCTGGCCGCCCGACATCGTAGCCACCGGCTCGTCGAGAAGCGTCATTAGGTTCGTGCCCATGGACGTGAAGGCCTCCGCTGCCTGCACGCGCATTCGCGCGTTGTCAAGGATGCCCAGCCGGCCTCGCCACCCGGGCAACAGCAACTCCCTTCCGATGAATGCGTTCTCGGCCGGGCCGAGGTCGGGCGTTAACGCCAGGTCCTGGAAGACGGTCTCGATGCCGAAGCCCCGGGCCCCCTGTGGAGAGCCCAGGATTTCGGGATTCCCCTTGATCCGGATCGTACCTTCGTCCGGCACAACGACTCCGGCCATTGCCTTCACGAGCGTGCTCTTGCCGGCTCCGTTGTCGCCGATCAGCGCGGTGACCTCCCCGGCGTTGGCGGAGAAGTCCGCTCCGTCCAGGGCGGTCACGTGACCGTAGCGCTTGACGATACCTGAGGCTTCAAGAAGGCTGCTCAAGTGGTGCCCTCCAGGTGAATACGTATGCCACGTCACGGTTGACCGGGCCTCCGGTCATCCCGCCGTCTCCCGGATCTTCGACTCGATTTCCAACTCGAGCTCAGCGAAGTTGGCCGGCTTGACCATCCGGCCGCGGCCGTCTGACTGCAGGCCGTGCTCGGCTGCCCGCTTGACAAGCCACTCCGGCCAAATCGGGTCCTTACCCGTGAAGGCATCGTGAGGATCAAGCACCGCAAAACCCCAGGAGTTCGTGTCCGAGACGTTCTCAAAGCGTCGCCAAAGGCCGGGCGGGAAGGAGATCGTGTCCCAGGGGCCGAGGGTCGCCTCGCCGGCCAGGTCGTCTGGATCGTCGGGGTTGATTCCGTAGCTGAAGCGCCAGCGCCCGGTGAGAGGCACGAACAGCTCAACGTAGTCGTGGGTGTGCCATGCCGGTCCGTTGCCCGGGGGGGCTTCGAACATTCCGATCTGAAAGCGATGCGGCGCTGTGATCAAGGGCTTGTAGTCGGGGTTTTCGGAAGCGGTATCCCCGATTACTGAGTAGTTCATCCTGAGATGACCAGGGATGACGCTGTCGATGAACATGACTGGCGTACCACTGCGCTGGAGATCCGGGAAACGAACGATCCGCCCGGCCATTGGGTCAGTGGTGACTGACTGGGTCGCCAAGTTTCTGAGGTCCCTCCTTACCTTCATCTCGAGAGCTTCTTGGGTGGGCTTCGCGGAGTATTGCAGGTTCCTGCATACGTAGTCAACTGCCAATCTACAGAGCCCTCATGCCCTACCCTTGACAGCGTGAGCGGCCAGCTTGACTCCCCAATCGGCGGTGGGCCTGCACCCCTCCCCGGCGGAGTTGGCAGGCGGCAGACCGATGGCCCTCGAAAACGCTCCGACGACCCCGACCACCTCACGTCCCCCGGCCCGAACGGCGGGCCCGGCGCGGGTTACGGGACTACTGCGCCGCTAACCGTCACGAGCCACGATGTCGCTCGACTTGCGGGTGTGGCTCAATCGACGGTGTCACGCGCACTACGCGGCGCTCCGAGCGTTTCGAGCGGGACCAGGGCGCGCGTACGCGCCGCGGCGGCCGAGCTCGGTTACACCCCGAGCGAGCTCGGGCGGAGCCTTGTCACCCGATCGACTCGCACGATCGGCATCGTCGTCACGGACTTGACCAGCGTCTTCTATCCGCATGTGATGGCTCCCCTCCACGACGAAGTCACAGCGCATGGCTATCGGATGGTGGTCTTTACGGATGGTCTGGAGTCCAACGGGCCTAGTGACGAGGCCGCGATCAGGCGGTTGCTCGATCGGTCCATCGACGGCGCGGTGCTTACCACGAGCCGGCTTGAGGGCAAAGTGCCCCGGGAGCTGGCGCGCCGCGGCTTGCCATTCGTGTTCTTGACCCGCTACGTCGAGGACATCGCCGGCGACTGCGCGGTCGTCGACAATTCCCTCGGTGCGTCATTGATGGCCGCCGAAGTCGTCCGGATAGGTCATCGCCGCGTGGCTGTGATCTTCGGCCCGAGCGACACAAGTACCGGACGAGACCGCGATCGCGGCACCCGCGCAGCCCTGGCGGCAGCCGGCGTGGATCTACCTGAGGAGCGAGTTCAGCGAGGCCCGTTCATCTACGAGACTGGCTACCAGAGCATGGGCTACCTCATGGCTTTGAAGCCACGGCCAACGGTTGTGATCTGCGCCAACGACACCGTCGCAATCGCCGCGCTCAACGCCGCTCGGTCAGTGGGCCTCCGAGTACCCGATGACGTTTCCGTTGTCGGCTTCGACGATCTCCCGATGGCTGCCTGGGAGGTTTTCCAACTGACAACGATCCGTCAGCCGATGGAGGAGATGGCTCGCACAGCCGTACGGTTACTGGTCGATCGAATCGAAGGTCGGGTCGCAGTCGACGATGTTCGGCGCGTCGTATTCGAACCGCAACTCGTGATCCGCCAAACGCTCGCTCCGCCGGGCTAATCGGCTGAGAGACGAGCCGCTGGCCTGTCAGAGACGCGGCATCATCCAATGCAGGAACAGCAGTTGGCTGCTCACGGTCGCCTCAGCGACCGTGGACTTTGGGAAACCGCGCGAGCCGTCGGTTAGCGGTGGCCTCATGGGCGGGCATCAGATCTGCGCGGGAGATCTCAGCCACAACGGGAGCGATGGCCTGCACTCCTTCGTCCGTTACCACCTTCTGGTAAGTGAGGGTCTTCAGAAACTTGGCAACCGATAGGCCACCGGTGTAGCGCGCCGCCTGAGCGGTCGGCAAGGTGTGGTTGGTACCGATCGCCTTGTCGGAGAACGCGACCGTTGCCCGCGCTCCCAGGAACAAGGACCCATAGTTGTGCAATCGATCGAAGTACCACTCATCGCGACTCGTGTGGACTTCGAGATGCTCAGGCGCCAGACCGTCGAGCACCCGAACCGCGTCCTCTGGGGAGTTCACTAGGATCGCCGCGCCGTGGTCTGCCCAAGCCCGTCCTGGGACCTCGGCTGCTCCGACTGAGGCGAGCTCCTCTAGTTGCCGATCGATCTCATCGACTACCGCGTGGGCGAGCGCCTCATCCGTGGTGACCAGGATCGCTGGAGACGTCGGCCCATGCTCTGCCTGCCCCAGGAGGTCAGCCGCCACGAGCTCCGGATCGGCTGTTTCGTCTGCCAGCACTGTGATCTCGGACGGCCCCGCCAGGAGGTCGATGCCGACACGTCCGAAGAGCTGGCGCTTCGCCTCGGCCACGAATGCATTGCCGGGCCCTACCAGCATGTCGACGGGACCCATTTCCTCAATACCAAAGGCCATTGCCGCCAGCGCCTGGACGCCGCCGAGAGCAAAGATCGCATCCGCGCCCGATGTTGCTATTGAATGCAGGACAGGCGGATAAATGCCTTCGGCGCCTCGCGGCGGCGAGCAGACAACCACTCGCTGCACGCCGGCGACTTTGGGCACAAGGACGGTCATGAAGGGGCTCGCGAGCATCGGAACCCGCCCGCCCGGAACGTAGGCTCCCACTCGCGCGATGGGGATTTGACGCTGACCGAGTCGCACACCGGGAAGGGTCTCGACTTCGAAGTCGATGAGCCCTCTCAGTTGATGC
>JALZAL010000254.1 GCA_030948325.1 Candidatus Dormiibacterota bacterium | reverse complement strand
CTGCGTGCGGATCGGGGAGCTCGCCCTGCGCGACAACATCGTGCTGGCGGTCCTCGACAATAGCCGCGTCATGGCCGAGCTCGAACTGCGCCGCACCCAGATCGTGCCGCGCAACGGCTCGATCGTGCTGGGCGACGCCGATCGCGACGCGTAAACCTCAGGCAAGGCTGGCCGACACGGAGATGACCACCTTGCCTCTAGCATGGCCGGTCTCGAGATATCGGATAGCGTCCGCTGATTCACTCAGCGGATACGTCCGGTCGATCACTGGCGTGACCTTGCCAGCCTCGATCAGCTCCCGCAGGAACTGCAGGTCATCGCTGCTTGCCTTCGCGAGAAAGGGACGCATCGTCTGGCCGACGAAGCGCGACAACACGCCCGCCTTGATGATCCGACCGACCGGCCCAATGATGCGACCTGGGGAATCCCCACTGCTCAGGACGAGTGTTCCCTTGGGCGCGAGGGCGCGCCGGCAGGCAAGCGGAGGCGTGGTTCCCGCGAGCTGAAAGATCAGGTCGTAGCGTTGACCATTCCGCGTGAAGTCCTCCCGGGTGTAGTCGATGACGCGGTCGGCGCCGATGGAGCGCACCAATTCCAGATTCCGTGTGCTGCACACTCCTGTCACCTGCGCGCCGTACCACTTCGCGATCTGCACGGCGAAGGTACCAACCCCTCCCGACGCCCCGACGATCAGCACCTTCTGGCCTGACCGGATCCCGCCCGCATCACGGAGGCCTTGCAGGGCGGTCACCGCCGCAAGAGGGACTGTGGCGGCTTGCTCGAAGCTGAGGTTGGCCGGCTTCAACCCCAGAAGTCGTTCCGGGGCTGACACGTACTCCGCAAAGCCGCCCTCGCCGACAAACCCGCACACCGCGTCCCCCGGCCGGAAGCGCGTCACCGCGCTGCCAACCGCCTCGACCTCTCCTGCCACGTCTGTACCAAGAAGCGACTGCTTCGGCTTGCGCAGCCCAACTCCCGCCAGGCGAGCGATGTAGGGAAGACCCCGCATCAGGTGCCAGTCGTACGGATTCGCCGAAGCGGCCCGTACCCGTATCAGGACCTGGTCAGGGCCAACCTCCGGCTTGGGAACTTCCCTGAGCTGAAGAACATCCGACGAGCCGAACTTGTCTTGTGCGATCGCCTTCATTCGTCCCTCCTCCTCTCCACCGAGGCGGCCTGCTGTGCTCCGCCAACCCTTGGTGTACGCCGTACACCTTGGTGCGAAGTGTAGGTGTACGTCGTACACTTGTCAAGAGGAAGAATGGGTCAGCAGGTCAAGAGTCCGCGCCGGGCCCAGTTGAGCAAGGACCGGGTGCTCCGCACCGCCATTACCCTCGCCGATAAGGGCGGGATCGAATCACTGAGCATGCGCCGGCTCGCTGAGGAGCTGCGGGTCGTGCCCATGGCGCTTTACAAGCATGTGGCCAACAAGGAAGAGCTGCTTGACGCCATGATCGATGCCGTGGTCGGCGAGATCGACCCTCCAGTCGCCGGAGCCGAGTGGAAGAGCGCAATCCGCGAGAGGATCATCTCCGCGCGACGTGCCCTGCTTCGTCACCGCTGGGCGTCTCGTGTGATCGAGTCGCGGACGAACCCGACGCCGGTTCTGCTCGAGTACATGGACTCGATGATCGGACTATTCCGGACGGGCGGCTTTTCGGTCAATCTCACCCATCACGTAATGCATACCATCGGTAGCCGCCTGCTGGGGTTCACCCAGGAACTCTTCGACGACTCAGGATCAGTCGACCCTGAGATGCAGGAGGTCATGTTCCGCGAGATGGGACCGAAGTATCCCTACGTATTGGAGATCGCGACCGCGGCCTCCCACGAAGGAGAGTCGGTGGTCGGCCCGGGGTGCGACGACCAGATCGAATTCGAGTTTGCCCTGGATCTCCTCCTCGACGGATTCGAGCGCCTGCGGCAGAGGGCTTAAGGCGAGGCTGAGGCTTTCGGGGTAGCGCTCGGCGAGGTTGAAGCAGTCGCAGACGGCGATGGGCAGGGCGTCGTGGACGCGCCGGCGATCGCGGTCGCGGACGGGC
>JALZAL010000248.1 GCA_030948325.1 Candidatus Dormiibacterota bacterium | reverse complement strand
GCATTGGTCGCTTCCCTCCGGAGCTGGAAGCCGCCGTCTACTTTTGCTGCCTGGAGGCGCTCCAGAATGCCGGCAAATATGCGGGCGAGGGCGCGACCGCAACCCTCCGGATCACGCAGACGGGCGATACGCTGGTTTTCGAGGTCACCGACAGCGGCGCCGGTTTCGAGCCAACGGCACGTCCCGGCGGTGCGGGCATGACGAACATGATGGACCGCGTTGGCGCCGTGGGCGGAACCCTTCGGGTCGACTCGTCGCTCGGCCGCGGCACAACGGTGTCCGCGGCAATCCCCTTGAGGACAGCCGGGCTTTCTCCATCCCCACTCGCAGGGGAGGGTCGGGGTGGGGGTAGTTCCGGACCGGCTACGGGATCGTGATGGTGCTTTCATCCCGGCCTGTCACGTATGCGATTGCTGCCCTGGCATTCGAATTCGAAAACTGGCGGGGGCGCGACGGGAACGATCCGTCCTTCGACATCGCCAAGGATGCCGAACGTCGGTTTTGAAGGTGGTCACGAGAACGTCCACCGCGTCCGTGTCCGCCCGCTGCAGTCCGTTGTGAATTCAGCGGGAAGCCTCGCGAGCCGGAACTGTCCATGGCCGTCCACGGGCGGCCGCGGCCTATGCCGTCAGTTATGCCGTCAGCTAGGCTCGCGGCGGTAGTCGATTGGGCAAGGGCGTTCGCCGTCGTTCGCCAGGGTTCGCTGGGGTTCGCCGGCGTTGCTGTCAAGCCTCGATCTCGGCCTTTGTCTACCGGATTCACGCTGCTCGAGAACTCGGCTATGGCTGGTCGAAAGTTCCTCGGGCAGCATTCGTACTGAGGCACAGTCGAGCCACGACCGCGATCACCGAAAGGGTGCCATTAAACCACCGGGTGCGTTATATAGTCAGCAAAGAGGAAGAGGAAAGCTGATTGGTGTCCGTCCAGTCGTCGTGTAGCCCGCTGCTTAGGTCGTGAGGGACGACAGATTGACGACGTACACCGTGTCATACTATGGCCAGCTCGCTGGCGAATCACACGGGGAGAGTGTCCACGCCAGGATTGGGTCGCTTGGTCGCCGGCGTCGTCTGTGCCGCTTTTGTAGCCGGCTGCGGCGCCACCGTCAGCTCGACATCTCGACCATCAACGGCTGCTTCGCCAACGCCCAGGCCAGTTGACGCGCAGGGCCTCGTGCTGACCATCCACGAAGTCCCATCCCCTTTGGCGATCGATTCCAGCAAGAGCGGAACTCCGCCAGGTACGCCGAGTGGGACTTCTTTTGCTGATGCATACACCGTTGTCTTTCTACCCGGAGACACGGGTCGTCAGCTCCGAATCGAGAGCACCGTATGGGTCTACGCTAGCGCACAAGTTGCATCAAGCACGCTAAGTAAACTCAAGGCCGCTGAGCCGAAATTTGTGCCCTACCAGAGGGTAGGGGATGAGTCCATTCTGGCCAGGGATAGCGTTGTTCGTTCGGGAACGACCCTTCAGTCTTGGACAGTGGCTTGGCGGGACGGTCGAGTGATGTGTGCCATCGACGTCATCGCCTTATCGGATGAGAACGGAGTCTCCGAACTGGTGTCGCACCTTGTTGACACGGTGGAAATACGTGTCCGCGCGGCGCAGGAGACTCCTTGAGACCGAGGCTCGTGGCCCCGAATTCAAATGAGAGTCTTCTCCATGGCTGGCAATGTGGGCGGCCAATCCGGGTCAGCTCAGTCTCGTAGATCGCCTATTAGGCGACGGCTTCTGGCTCCACATTCCACCTGCTGATGGCCTCTCTTCTCGCTTGCCGGGGAGGTCGTCTAGATATTCGCAGCCAGGAGCTCGCCAATCGCCCGTCAGCTGACCGTTCCGAGCGTCACCTGAGCCGACACTTCGCGTATTCGCGGGCTCGGCCCGACCCGCCCCCAAGCGTCCGCTGACGCGTGCGAGCGTCCTCTCTTTCGTGCCGATGTCCCGAAAACGGGCTGAAAACCGCCTATCGGCTTTCAGGCGCCTCAGGCCGCGACACGATGACGACCGGCGAGGTCGACGACGTACCCGAACGAGGCGGCGCGGGCATATTGACTCGCCGCGACTTCGGAGTAGGCTCTTCTCAGGCGATGGTTAGCCCGCATTAGAGCGGGAAGAGGTGGGGAATCAAAGCGCTGGCACTGAGGGCCCTCCGCGGCTCGGCTTCGAGGGCTTATGTCGGTTCACTTGTCGCGACGCTGCTCTTGGCCGGCTGCGGAGGACCGCCCACGGCAAAGGAAATCCTGGCCAAACCAGCGAACTCAAGCCTCAAAGACGCGCATGTCACAGTGACCGGCCACGTTGCTTCGGGAGCCTTCAGCATGGACATAACCGGCGATGGCGTCTTCCTTCTCAAGCCTAAGGCTGCAAGCGATCTGAGGGTCCAAGGCAATGTCGGCGCGATACCAATCGCCGTTGAGTTTCTGTCGATTGACGGAAAGGATTATCAGCGCACGGGTTCCCAGAAGTGGACAACCACCAATAGCGCGTCGGGCAGCAACTGGTCAGACGCGAGAGATGCCGCCCTGGCGGGCGAGGAGAATCTGCCAGCAGGAAAGGCGTGGCACGTAAAGGCAACCGGCAGTGATGGAAAGCCCTTCGAACTATGGGTTCGCGAAAGTGATGGTTATCCGCTGAAGCTTTCCGGAGCGTTCGGTGACAACGGCACGATCAACCTTGTCTTCGACAAGTTCAATACTGGCGCGTCCGTCAGTGCCCCTGCGTCCTCCGAAGTCAAGCCGCCAGCAAAGAACGTAACGGCGAAGGTCGGTGAGCCTGTACCGTTGAATGGAGCGACTGTCACCGTCGTTACCGCTGACCTAAATTTCAACAACACCAACGACTTCTTGCAACCGAAAGCTGGCAATCGATTCGTCGCGGTTGAGATCCTGTACGAGAACACGGGGACGGAAAAAGTTTCCTATAGCCCCCTCGATTGGAAGCTGACGGACTCCTCCGGATTCAACTACCAGCATAGTTACTCTGGAAAGGGGCCCGAGTTGCATAGCGGCGACCTGGGACCGAGCGAGAAAGCGCGCGGCTTTATCACTTATGAGGTGCCCAAAGCCTCGACCGGCCTCGCGCTTAAGCTCACGCTCGGCGACGACACGATGATGGTCTCGCTCGACTAGGGCTAACAAGGGGCTTAAACAAGCAACGACTACCGGGATCCCGGCCTGCGATTTCGCGAGGCTTCGACTGCTCTATCTGGAAAGCCGCACCGCGACCAGCTCCTCAGCCGCTGACCGGGCGGGAGATTCGAGCGCGAGATCGCGTGGCGCGCCGGCACGGTTTGTGAGGTCGCTTACTAAGCGATTTCGCTTCTGGACGGGTTACGAATCGGCGGGATATTGAGAAATAGCTACCAGGGAAGCGCCCGCTGAGGGGGGCTCTGGCGGGCGCTCTTGATGCGTAGCTTAGCGGCGGGTCGCTAGGTCCGAGAGAAACGGCCGGACCCGCAGCCTATATGCCGACATCGGCAAAGAGGTGTGAAAGCTGTGGCAGTCGAGCCTCGGCCGGAGATCCGGATGATTCCGAGAATCTCGGGAACTTTAGCCTCGCCCGGAGGCGGCACAGCCGTCCCCTGGCCGTCGTCTCCCTCATCCGGGCAGACGTCTCCGATGTGATCTTCTCGGTAAGGACCCGCGCGACCTGGCCCTCTTCTAGCTCAACCACTGTCCGCTCGATGGTGACGTTGTCGCCGTGCTCCGGACGAACGTACGGCTTGAGCTTGGCGACGAGCCAGGCAGACACGACCGTCGCGATGACGGTCGAGGCGATCGGCTGCGCGAACTGCAAGGTGAGTGGAGACCGAAGGGATATCGACGCTGCGGTACTCGTCTCCGCCGTCGTTGGTGATCGTTACGCCGTCGGCAACCTGCGCCTGCTGTCCGATCCCGATCGAGCTTCCGAAGATGGCCGGCACGAACAAGATGGACCGGGCCCGGACGGTGATCTGGACGGTCGTCACAGGCGGCATTGTCTAGCGCTTGGTCGCGGCTTCAAGCCGGACGATGACTGCTCCGACAACGTGAATCGTCAGCCAGGCGTCCTCTCTCGACGGGTTCCAGGCCCGGTGGGCGTCGCCCTTCTGACTCCGGTCCGCCGAGACCCAATCGATGATGGTCTGAAGACCGGCGGCAAGCGGGGTATCGTGCGGCGCGAGCAGATTCTTCTTCCGCGCGTCGGCAGCAAGCTCGCCGATCGTATTCCCCTTGCAGTCGCAGGCGAGCAGCATCTCTTGGAGTGCCCTGCCAGCGTCGGTGATGGCGTCGTCCGGCGTTCCCTTCGTGACCTCCCGGAGGGCGTCTTGGTAGGCGCTCTCCACCGCCGCGAGATCCTTCCGACCGGCCAGCAGTCGGACGACAGGCTCGATGACGCCAGCGTGCAACTCCTGGGACTTCCGCTTGACCATCTCCTCGCCGACGAGATCCCAGCCGACCCGGTGCTCAAGGAGTATCCGCTTGACGTCGTCCTTGAAGCCAGCGGTCGATCCGGCGATCCCCGACATCGGGAAGAAGGCGGTCCCGCCGACCTGGTCGAGGCCGTACACCATCGCTTCAATCACCGACGGCATCATCCAGTCCGGACCGATCCGGATGCAGTTGATGAAGTCCTGGTCGGGGGTCAGGCCGGGTTCATCCGTCAGCCGGAACTTGCCCAGCCCGCTCGCGAGCCGGAGCTGAGCCGTGTCGCAGACCGCCGCCCGCGTGCTTACATCACCGGCGGCGTGCCGCAGAGCGTAGATCAGCTTGACGCGGACCGGCTCCTCGAACCGATCGGTCCAGAGATCCTCGCCCCGCGCCTCCGCTTCGGCGGTGGCCCGATCTCTCTCGCGCTCGAAGTGAAGCCGCATCAGTGGGGGCATTCTAGCCGCCGAACCGGGTCAAAAACCGGACAATCCGGACGCCGTTTTTGGACTTCCTACTTGCACACGTTTGGCGGCGGCCTCTATATCGGATGTATAGCGTTGTAGGCAAGAAGGGCTTCCAAGTAGGTGGTCGCGGGTTCGAGTCCGGTCTCCCGCTCAGCCAACTGAACGCATCTAGTCAACGCGTCGTCGATGTGCCGTCAGTTGTGCCGTCGGAACGCCCGTTCGCTCGCAATCACCACTGCCGTCAGTAGCGACGGCCGCTTCCGCCACCACTTGCCCAATAGGAAATGGCGGGGGCGCGACGGGAACGATCCGTCCGTCGACATCGCCAAGGATGCCGACCAGCGGTTTTGAAGTTCGCGGGCTCATCGTTCGCCAACGTTCGCCACAGTTCGCCAGGGTTCATTGTGTAGTTGACTGATGGGGTCAACAGTTCGCACTCGTTCGCCAGAGTTCGCCACAGTTCGCCGGCGTTGCTGTCAGCGTTGCTTTCAAAGCGCCTGCTCTGGATATTCATCTGGCGAGCGTCGCCAAGCGGTTATCCTCACGTCCTCAACCTGGCGATCATGAACAAATGCACACCTGCTTCGATAGCCATCTTGTCCGGTTGGAACTTAGTCCAGAGAGGGTGGTAACTGTCTGATCTCGCCACGCAGGCGGGCTTGTCCGACCCAACTGCCAGGGCCGTCGGGCGAGGTAAAGGGCGATTGTAAAGTCCAAGCTACTGCCCATCGACGGCGGCTTGCCAGCCTCGATTCTTGCCCCCTTGACCGACTGACCTCCATCCGTCGCGCTAGCCCGGCCAGAGCCCAGCCATCGTGTTCCCAGGAGGTCAAATCGCGCAGGACCGTTGCTATGCCGCCAGGTGGCAACGCGTCATCCTGCCAACGGGCGGCGGCTCGATCAAGCGCTAGTGAAGCTGCCCATACCTTCCTAGGCGAGACATCCGAACTGTTCATTCTTAACGCTACTTCCGTAGCATGGTCTGTGATCTCGAGGGTATTGGGGAATGCGTCCATCGCCCAGACGAGCGCTTCCTCAAAGTTACCGGGCCGCCTGTCTGCCAGATTTTCGGCACCCTCAAGCTCCTGTGTCGTAGGTGTTCGGCCCCGGCAGCCGGCGCCGACGGCTTGGCGGCCATCACCCTTCGGATGCGCCCCTATGGCGGCTGGCCTCACCTCAGAATCTTGAGCGGTCGCATCGGCGTAGCGCCGACAGCGCGCACACTCCTCTCGCCGGTCGTCTTCGGTCCGGCCTCGGGAGAGGCGGCGCCTCGGTCCTCGACCCTCTCTCCATCCGCCGTCACCGCCTGGTCACACCAGCCCGCGAAGGTGCTCTTCGTGATCTGCTCACAGCCCCTTTCTGAGGGCCGCGGGCCGTTGCGCCCGTGGCGCGCCGTCCGCCGGCAACCTGGGCGCGAACGCTTGACAGTAGCGCAGAGGCTCGGCGCCTAGGTTCGCGAACACGCGGGGGGCGTCCGGCTCGATCAACACGGCGTCACCGGCACTGACCGCGGCATGGTCCTCACCGACAGTCAGCGCAAGCTGGCCCTCGTGAACAAAGACGATTTCGAGGCTTCCAGGCATTTCGGGCTCGCCCACGTATGCGTCACCAGGGGCAATGATCCATTCCCAGAATTCGAGTTGCGCCGGAGAAGCTGAACCGATTAATAGCGTCGCGACACTGCCACGACCACTCTTCCAGAGTTGTGCGCCACTGCCGGCCGTCACGACGCGCAAAGCTGGCGCGTCAGGCAGCGACACCAGCCGTGCCAACGTCATCCCGAGACTGTCCGCGACGCGGCTGAGTGTTTGGATGCTTGGGTTCGTCCGTCCCTGCTCGATCGCGACCAGCATTCCCTTGCTAACGCCACAGCGGGCGGCCAATTGATCGAGCGTCCAGCCGCAATCACTCCGTGCTTGGCGCACGTTCGCTGCGACCGCGTCGCGGACGGCATCGTTTGCGGCCGGGCGCCTCTTACCCCCCGTCGCGGGACGATTGGCGGCATCTTGGGGCCCATCCGGTGGCGACGGGGTCGGGCAGTCCGCATTCATGACGGATGACCATGCCTAGTCCGGTGCTGGTACCTTCCGCGCCCGTCTGCGCCAATGTACTCGCCGTCCCGCACAATAACCTCACCACGCGACAATACGGTCCGTGGCCAGCCACGGACGTGTCGGCCCTCGTAGAGACTGTAATCGACATTCATGTGATGGCCACTCTGTTGGATCACCGTCTCGCGGTGCGGATCGAAGATGACCAGGTCCGCATCCGCGCCCACTGCTACACGACCCTTTCCACTCAAGCCAAAGATCCGCGCGGGCGCCGAGGCGAAGACATCAACCCATCTCTCCATCGATAGCCGTCCGGCGAGAACGCCTTCCTCGAAGAGGAGAGCTATCCGATGCTCGATTCCCGGTGCGCCATTGGGAATCAGTGAGAAGTCATCGTGGCCACGGTCCTTCTGTCCGCGGAAGTGGAATGGGCAGTGGTCGGTTGCAACAGTGTCGATCTCTTGACGTGACAGCGCGTCCCATAACACAGGTAGGTTGGCAGCGTCCCGTAGGGGCGGATTCATCACATACTTCGCAGACTCAAAACCCGGGAGCCGGTACAGAGAGTCATCGAGCAGGAGGTAATGCGGGCAGGTTTCGGCGAATATCGTTTGGCCCCGCCGGCGTCCAGCCAACACCTCGCCCAGTGCATCGGCGCAGGAAACGTGGACGAAGTAGAGCGGAGTACCGGTCATCTCCGCAATCGCGATAGCACGGTGAGTCCCTTCTGCCTCACTGGCCGCAGGATGCGTCTTAGGGTGCTGAGCCGGCCCAACCCCCCCTGATGCGAGCGCCTCCTCCACCAAGACGTCATTTACCAGACCGTTCTCCGCGTGAATGACGGGTAGGGCGCCCAAAGCAGTAGCCCTTGCGAACAGCCGATACAATGTGCCGTCGTCGGCCATCAATCCGCGCTGCGCGTACGCCATGTATAGCTTGAAACTCGTGACCCCCGCCGCGAAGACCTCATCGATCTCATCGATATTGCCCGCATCTAGCCTCGTAACGACGAAGTGAAATGCGAAGTCTACGACGGCGCGACCCTCTGCCGCGGCGCGGCGAGCCGTGAGCCCTTCAAGAAACGGTCGGCCGGGGATCTGATAACAGAAATCTATGACGGTGGTGGTTCCGCCCAGGGCAGCAGCGCGGGTCCCCGTGATAAAGTCATCTGCCGTCCGTTGCCCCTGAGTCCCTGCCTCCAGGTGCACGTGGGGGTCAACACCGCCGGGCAGTACCAGATGCCCAGAGGCATCGATGACCTGGTCGCCGCCAGCTGCAAGTCCCTTCGCGATCGCGACGATAATCCCATCCCGCACCGCGACATCGGCGTCTTGCACGCCCTCGCTGGTCACGACCGTACCGTTGCTAATAAGGTAGTTGCCCGGCGCACCCATCACAGGAAGCGCCAATTCACGGAGTGGAGGGCTGGTCTAGTCGAGCGATTCACGCATGCACCGCTCATAAATGGCTCGGAAGAATGGCTCATACGCTGAGTGTTCTCGCTCGGTAGCCGAATGACGCCGTAGGAACTCAGCACCCAAGTCGCGCACCTCGCCGATGACCTCACGCTCATTCACCCGTGTGCATTGGCCGTCGGCCACTACGACTCGCCCATCGACCAGCACTGTCCGGACTGATGATCCGTTTTCACAGTAGACCAAGTGTCGGGCAAGGTTGTTCATTGGTACGAAGGCCAGAGCGTTGAGATCGAGCAAGATGAGGTCAGCCTTCTGACCGGGCGCGATTGTACCGATGTCGCTGAGTGCCACGCTGCGCGCGCCGACTCGGGTAGCGGCCGACAGGATATCGAGCGCGCGGGGCCACTTCTCAAAATCCGGGTCCGAAACGGTATGCAATAGCGCCGCATACTTCATTACATCAAACATCCGCACGGAATCGTTGCTCGCAACGCCATCGGTCCCGAGCGCGATGTGGATGCCGGCGTCATGGAGTTTCGCGTAGGGAAAGACCCCCGACCCAAGCTTGAGGTTCGATACCGGATTGTGCACGACAGTCGCATTGGCTAACGCAATAATTTCGATGTCGCGTTCACTGAGCCAGATCGTGTGCGCGAGTGTCGCGCGGTTCGAAAGCACACCGAGGTCGTCGAGGTATGCAATGGGCGTCTTGCCGAAAAACATCTTCCCAGCCACCGCCTGGAGCTTGGTCTCGAGGACGTGAATATGAAACGCCGTGTCGTGCACCCTGGCCATCTCTGCCGACTCTTCAAGGAGCGCGGGCGTGCATCGCTGCGGCGCCGACGGCGCAACAACGTACCTGACGCCCTCCGCCGGACGGTGTAGGTGACTGAAGGCCGCCTCGCAAACTTCGCGATAGTACGCCGCCGTGCTGGGCACCCTGCGCGTTGCATACGTCCAAAGGTGAGCCGGCAGCAATTCTTTCGCGAATGGGATCGTGTCCAGCCACGATCGGTCGACCATCCGCAATGACACATTGGCCCGGATGCCAGCCTGCCCGTATGCGCGGAAAACAGCAGTCAGCCCGTCGATTTCTTGGCCGGGCACCTGCATCACGTCGTCGAGGACCGACGTAACGCCGTTCTTTAGCGATTCAATGGCGACAAGAAGCGTACGCAGCTCAATAAGACGGGGTGGCAGCGGCTCAATAGGCAGGAACGGGTATGCGTATAGACCCCATAGCTCCAGCGGGAGATTCTCGTATCGTCCGCGGAAAAGGGCCTCCCAGCTATGGAGATGCGCGTTGACGAGGCCGGGCAGGACGATGCGGTCGCTCGCATCGATAACGCAGTCTCCCGCACCGGCGTTGATGGCCCCGCCAACCGCTTTGATCTGCGCGCCCTCAATGAGGATGTCGGCACGGACGGCCCCATCCGGTGAGGACTCGACGAGGTCAAGGACAAGCCCCCCCTTAACAATGGTTCGATCCGCGCTAACGGATAGTCGCTCGGCAGCATTCACGGCGTATCCCGTTCACGCCGGCGTCGGCACGGCACGACAACACTGTGCGCGCCGTTCACATCAAGAGCCCTCCGTTTGGGCACAGAACCTGCCCTGTGTAGTGACTCGCGTCCTTGGAAACGAGAAAGACAACGCTACCAGCGATCTCGTCCGGCGTCGCGAGGCGACGCAGGGGCGAGCGCTTCACTGCAGCCTGACGCTCGTCCTCCAGGGAACGGCGGTTGTGCTGCGCGTCAACGAGAAGCTGGGGTGTATCTATGGGCCCGGGCGCCAGAGCGTTCACGCGGACTTCGGGGGCAAGCTCGTGCGCCAGCGCCTTGGTCAACCCAATCAGGCCTGCTTTGCTCGCCGAATATGCCGTTCCGTCCGGATCGCCGGCCATACCCATGCGGCTCGCTATGTTGACGATGTGGCCTTGCGCTTCGCGCAACGCGGGCGCCGCACCCCGCGCCAGGAAAAAAGCCCCGGAAAGGTTCACCTCGATGACACGCCACCAGTCGTCGACGGGATGGCTTGTGATCGATGCGAGGGTCATGTAGGCGGCGTTGTTGACGAGAAGGTCTAGCCGACCGAAGCGGGCTAGAACGGCGGCCACCAATCGGTCGCACGCCTTGGAGTCACTCACGTCAGCGGCGAATGTGCCTCCAGCCCTAGTAGAGGCAGCAATACTCCATCCGACACCGCCCAGCCTGTGGACGATAGCCTGTCCTAGTCCGCCGTCCGCTCCGGTCACGAGCGCTACCCGCGTCGTTCCGTCCATCACTGAATTACAGCTCCACCGTTCGGCGAGAGAACCTGGCCCGTCGTCCAGCGGGCTTCAGCGAGAAAGACGATTGATTCTGCGATCTCCTCGGGAGTACCAAGCCGGCCAAGGGGCAAGGACGTTAGGTAGTCAGGCGACCGGAAATGGTCGCTCAGCAAGGGCGTATCAGTGGGACCTGGCGCTACACAGTTGACCCGAACCGACCATGGCGCAAGCTCACGTGCGAGCGCCTTGGTGAAGCCGAGAACGGCGCTCTTGGCACTAATGTAGTGTGCCAGTCCCGCTGCACCAATAAGGGCGAGCTCACTGGATACCGTGACAATCGCTCCGTCATGGTGGGCCTGCATCGATGGAGCCACCGCACGAGCGATATTGAAGCAGCCACCCAGGTTCACGCGGAGGCTGCGCCTCCATAGTTCGTCGCCTATATCGCCAAGGGCTGTGTGCCCCGAAAACCCAGCATTGCATACGGCGACGGAAACCCGTCCTACCTCATGCTCCACGGAGCGCACCATGGCTTGAACAGCCGCTGCGTCCGCGACGTCGACTGCACACGGGAACGCGCCGAGGTCAGCGGCAACCATTCGAGCGCGTTCGTGCTCAAGGTCATTCACCGCCACTCGATATCCACGCAACGCGAAAAGGCGGGCCGTCGCGCGGCCGATTCCGCTGCCCGCGCCCGTCACGAGGACAACGGCACGCGGCGCGGTGCTAGCGCCCGCGCCCGTGTCTGTCACAGGACCTTATTCAGGAACGCGCGCGTTCTAGGATGGCTGGGGTTCTCAAGGACTTCTTTCGGCGGACCGGTCTCCAGTACCAAACCCGCATCCATGAACACGACGGAGTCCGCAACCTCGCGCGCGAACCCGATCTCATGGGTCACCACAAGCATTGTCATGCCAGCGTGGGCGAGATCGCGCATCACGTCGAGCACGTCGCCAACAAGCTCGGGATCGAGTGCGCTTGTCGGTTCATCGAACAGGATCAGCTTAGGTCGCATCGCAAGTGCCCTGGCTATGGCCACTCGTTGCTGCTGACCGCCTGACAGCCGATTCGGATACTCTTCCGACTTGTCCTCGAGCCCGACCTGCCGCAACAACTGTCGCGCGTGCTCCTTCGCGGCTGCAGGCTTCTCGCGCAAGGTGCTGACTGGTGCCTCGATGATGTTCTGCAGCACGGTTAGGTGAGGGAACAGGTTAAACCGCTGGAACACCATGCCGATCTTCGCCCGATTCCGCGCGATTGCCTTTGGTGGCAGCTCCTTGAGATGGTTGCTGACACGCCGATAGCCAACGAGTTCTCCATCAACGTAGATCTGGCCACGGTTCACTACTTCCAAGTGGTTGATGC
>JALZAL010000246.1 GCA_030948325.1 Candidatus Dormiibacterota bacterium | reverse complement strand
GTCCTACCCGGACCCCTATTCGAAGGACCTCGGCGACCTGTGGATCGGAGGGTCTCCTCGTTACGCCGACATTCCGATGCCGAAAGTGGCGATGAACGCCGCTTCCGATCCGCATGACTCGACAGCGATCGACGTCTCGTGGTCGAGCCCAGGGGCCGCAGATGTCTTCGTCGTGTACGCCGTCGGCCCGGACGGCTCCTTCACCAATTGGACCGGCCGGGTTCCGGCAGGCTCGGCGATCTTTCATGGGCGGCCGGGCAAGGCGTACTGGTTCTGGGCCACGGTCAGCACGGACCTGGGCTGGAAGGACGCAAACGGCTCCCAGGTGGTAAGGCTCGACAGCCCAAAGCATCCGACAGGCGAATGAGCCCAGGACACTAGAATCAATCCAACTTGATTGCCGAGGCTTTCCGGGGTAAGACCATCCTGGTCACCGGCACCACCGGCTTCCTGGGCAAGTCGATCGTCGAGAAATGCCTGCGTTCGATCCCCGAGGTCGGCCGGATCAACCTTGCGATTCGCTCGAGCGCGCGCCGGCCCGCAGCCGACCGCCTCGAGCGCGAGATACTTGCCAGCCCGGCCTTCAAGCGCCTGAAGGAAGAGCTTGGCGAGGAGGCTTTCGCGAAGCTGGCGAAAGAAAAGCTTGCAGTCCTGGAGCTCGACCTCGGACGCGATGGCCTTGGCCTCAGCGACGCCGGCCGCGAGCAGCTGCGCGCGTGCGAGATCGTCATCCATTCGGCGGCGGCGGTCGAGTTCGACAATCCGGCCGACCTCTCGGCGCAGACCAACCTGCTCGGTGCCGCGCGCATGGTCGAGGCGCTGAAGAGCAGCGGGAGCAGGCCGCATCTTGTACATGTCTCGACCGCGTACGTGGGCGGAATGCTTCGGGGGCTGGTCCGCGAAGAGGCCCCCCACGACCCTGGCCTCAACTGGCGTCACGAGGCAGCCGTCCTATCCAACCTTCGCGCGACGGTCGAGGAAGAGTCACGGCGCCCAGAGATCCTGAAGCGTCTTCGCCGCGAGGCGACGTCTCGGATGGGCCCGGCAGGCACGCCGGCGGTCGCACGGGCCACTGAACGACTTCGTGACCGCTGGGTGAAGGACAAATTGATCGAGCGCGGACGCGTGCACGCCAATGCCATGGGATTCGCGGACATCTACTCCTTCACAAAGGCGATGGCCGAGAACGCAGTGGTCGAGCTTCACGGCACCATCCCGCTTTCGATCGTGCGGCCCTCCATCATCGAGAGCGCGCTCGCGGAACCGTTTCCGGGCTGGCTCGAAGGCTTCCGCATGGCGGAGCCACTGATCCTCGCGTTCGGGCGCGGGATCCTGCGCGATTTCTCCGGCCTGCCTGACGCCCTGCTCGACATCATCCCCGCCGATTACGTCGTCAACACGGTGCTGGCGGTGGCCGCAAACCCACCCCCAGATGAAAAGCCCCGCATCTACCATGCAGCGTCCGGCACCCGTAATCCCTTGCGCTTCCGGCGCGTCGAGGACGAGGCGCGGCGCTATTTCGGCGAGCACCCGCTACGTGACCGGTATGGCCAGGCGATCGGAACGCCCACCTGGACCTATCCCACACGCGGCCAGCTTTCCGCGCAGGCCGGCACGGCGCTCCGCTTCGTGGAGGCGGCACAATGGATGGTCGAGCGGCTGCCCCTCGGCGCCGGAGTAGCGCAGGTATCCGACGACCTTCACGCCGAGCGCGAACGGCTGGAACGAGCGGTCAACCTCATCCAGCTGTACGGCGTGTACACGGAGGTCGATTGCATATTCGACACCCGCCACGTGATGGCGATCTGGGACAAGGTTCCGGCCGATGAACGCATCCGGTTCCCCTTCGACCCGGCTCTCTATGACTGGGACCACTACTTCCACGACGTGCACTTTCCGACTGTCGTTCGCATGTCGCGCGCTGAGACGGTGGCTCGGAAGGGCAAGCAACCCTCAGGCAGCACCGCGGTCAAACCGGACGTCAGCTCGGTGCGCACCGCCATCGACAAGCGCGCAGGCCGGGCTGACGTGCTTGCGGTTTTCGATGTCGACGGCACCCTGGTCGAGACCAACGTCGTCGAGTACTTCCTGTGGATGCGTCTCCGCGCGCAGCCGCTCGAGGACTGGCCGGCATTCATGGCTCAGATGCTTCGTGAGGCGCCCAGATGGCTCTATCTCGAGCGCCGCTCTCGCGCCGACTTCCAGCGCAGTTTCTACCGCGAGTACAAAGGCCTCGACTACGAGGTGATGAAGGGTCTCGGGAGGGAGGCCCTCGACGCGGTGACGCTTCGACGCATCTACCCCGAGGGCATGCGGCGCATCCGTGAGCACAAGCGAGCCGGCCATCGCGTTCTGCTCCTCACCGGCGCGCTCGACGTCGTGGTACAGCCCCTTGCCGAGCTGATGGAGGTGGAGGTCGATTGCGCGCATCTGCTCACCAAGGACGGCCGGCTTACAGGTGACCTCGAATCTCCGCCGCCCGCTGGGGAGGCTCGTGGCACCCTCCTCGAGGAGTACGCGGCGCGCAACGGGGTCGTGCTCTCCGAGAGCTTTGCGTACGCGGACTCGCTGTCGGATCTGCCCATGCTCGAGCTCGTCGGTACACCGGTCGCGGTGAACCCGGATGCTCGCCTCTCGCAGGTTGCGGGCCAGCGCGGGTGGCGTATCGACCGATGGCGGATGGCGCCGGGAAACTGGCGGCTGCCGATGCCCGACCCGCGTTCCCACGAGTACCGGGAGGCGGTGAGAAGGTGAGGCTCTTAAAGCTCCTCCCCGCTTCGCGGGGAGGTCCGGCGAAGCCGGGGAGGGGGCGCTGGTGCTGGCGCTGACCTTCACTCGATCCATCCCGTCGTTCGCGATCGTGAAAGCGTCGGGCGGCCGGCCCGAGGTGGCGACCAGCGCGCTGTCGATGCTTCACCTCGGCGACGTGCCCGAGCCTGAGCTACCGGCTCGCAACTGGGTGCGCGTGCTGCCAACCCTGAGCGGCATCTGCGGCTCCGACCTGGCGGCCATCGGCGGCCATGCCTCGCTTTACCTGGATCCCCTGACGAGTTACCCGTTCGTGCCCGGGCACGAGGTGGTCGGCACGCTCGACGACGGCACGCGAGTGGTGATCGAGCCCGCCCTCGGCTGTAAGGTCCGCGGCATCGAGCCGCCATGTCCGCGATGCGCGGAGGGACGCCCGGGCCTTTGCTACAACGTCACCGAAGGCCCGATCGAGGTCGGGCTGCAGACCGGATACTGCGCCGACACGGGTGGGGGATGGGGCGAGGTTCTCGTCGCACATCCGAGCCAGCTGCATCCAGTTCCGGAGTCTCTGAGCGATGAGGCCGCCGTCCTGATCGAGCCCTTTGCCTGCTGCATCCACGCGGCACTCCGCGGCGGAGCCGGCAAGGACGACCTCGTGGTCGTGATGGGCGCCGGCACCATCGGCCTGCTGACGGTGGCCGCCGTCAAGCTGTTCACCCCGCCCAAACGGCTCATCGCAGTGGCCAAGCATCCGGAGCAGCGGGACCTGGCTCGGAAGCTGGGCGCCGACCAGGTGATCGCACCCGCCGATGTGTTTCAGCGGGTGCGCTTTGCGACCGCCGCCAGGCGACTCGACGGGATGGACCGCCCGCTGCTGCTCGGAGGCGCCGATGTGACCTTCGATTGCGTCGGCCGCGCGGACAGCCTCAACGAGGCCGTCCGGTTCACGCGTGGCGCTGGCACCGTCATCGCCGTGGGGATGCCGGGGGTTGAGAAGGTTGACTGGGCGCCGATCTGGCAGCGCGAGCTGACCGTGATGGGCGCGTACGCGTACGGCTCGGAGCCCAAGCAGAAGGGCAGGCCGACGTTCGACCTTGCGCTCGAGGCGGCTCCGGAGGTGCACCTCGAGAAGTTGACAGGCCCACTGTTCGGCCTTGGCGAATACCGGGATGCGATCGCTTATGCGATGAGCGCCGGCCGGCTCGGCGCCGTGAAGGTCGCATTCGATCTGCGAGGATTGCGCTAGTGGCCCGTCCTGGAGCGGTAATCGAGGTCGATCGCAACACTCCGCCTGTGCTCTTTCATTTCGGTGAGGGTGTGAGGCTGGAAAAGCTGCCCCTGGGCGCGCGCATCGTCTATCCGCCGGACCCGCTCGAGCCGATCGCGCATGCCGAGCGCGCCATCAAGCGTGCCCTGGCCAAGCCGCTCGACGACGACCCGCTGAAGTCGCTGTTGCGTCGCGGCATGAAGCTCACCATCGCTTTCGACGACCTCTCGTTGCCCCTACCGCCGATGGCGGCGCCGGACGTACGCCAGCTGGTGATGGAAGAGGTCATCGACATGGCTGCTGAGGTCGGGGTGGAGGACATCCACCTGATCGCGGCCCTCGGCCTGCACCGCCGCATGACCGAGGACGAGATCCGCCACATCGTCGGCGATCGGATCTTCAGCACCTTTTGGCCGGACCGCCTTTACCAGCACGACGGCGAGGATCCCGATGCCAATGTGTACATCGGCAAGACGTCGGCGGGTGAGGACGTGACGCTGCACAAACGTGCGGCGGAGTCGGACCTCGTCGTGTACGTGAACCTGACGCTGGTACCCATGGATGGCGGACACAAATCGATGTCGACGGGTCTTGCCACCTATCGGGGGATCCGCGTTCACCACAACGTGAAGACGTTGATGGGCTCTCTGTCCTATATGAACCCTCCCGATTCCGCGCTCCATCACTCCTGCATCCGGCAGGGCCAGCTGATAGAGGACACGGTTCGGGTCTTTCATATCGAGACGACTGTCAACAACCACGCTTTCCCGTCCATCGCCAACTTCATGCAGAAACGCGAGACTGACTGGACCGCACAGGACCAGGCGATGTTCCTCGGCATGAAGCAGTTCACAGACATCGCGCCGCCTGCGCTCAAACGCAACATCTTCCACGCGATGCGTGCGCCCTACGGGCTGACTGGCGTGCATGCAGGCCAGGTCGATGCGGTGCATGAAAAGACACTGAAGGCGGTTCGAAACCAGATCAGCGTTCGCGTCGAGGGCCAAACGGACATCGTCACGATCGGTGTTCCCTACCTCGGCCCCTACAACGTCAACGCGCCGATGAACCCGGTGCTGGTGGTGTGCATGGGCCTTGGCTATCTCTTCAACTTCTACAGGAACAAGCCGGTCCTCAGGAAGGGAGGGGTCGCCATCCTCACGCATCCGTGCCGGTACGAGTTCGACGCGGTGCAGCACCCGAGCTACATAGATTTCTATGACGAGGTGCTCGCCGACACGACCGACCCCCAAGAGATCGAGACGAAGTACGAGCTGCGTTTTGCGGAAGACCCGTGGTTCCGGCAGCTCTACCGAAAGTCACACGCCTACCATGGCGCTCATCCCTTCTATGCGTGGTACTGGGCCGCGCACGCCATGGACCACGCGGGCGACATCATCATCGTCGGCGGCGATCGCGAGGTCGTGCACAGGCTCGGTTTCAAATGTGCCACCACGCTCCAGGACGCGTTCGAGATGGCGGAGCAGACAGTGGGCCGCCACCCCAGCGTGACGCACATGAGGATGCCGCCGATCCTCCTTGCAGACGTTGAGTAAATGAGAGGGAACCCGGGCGGTTCCCCCTCATCGGCGCGCGCTTTTCGCGCGCCTGCTCTTTGAACTCGGCCGCCCTGGCTACGCTGGTATTTAGCTGATGACCTGGTACTCCGGGGACGGGGGCTTGACGCGGCTCGCCGATGCGGTCGGCGGTGCCGTGCGCGACGTGCGCCGCGTCCGCAGGGGCTGGCACTGGGACACCCCAAGGCCTCGCAGCTGGCCCGAGCAGGGAGCGGTGGTGCCTGCGCCTGCGAGCGATCTCGGCTGGGCGCGCCAGGAGCCGGTTCGGACAATTCGCTACTTGATCCAGCGCGGACTGCTGCTGCCGTTCACCGAAGTCATGTCCCACCCCAAGGTGGAGGGTCGCGAGTGGGTGCGCGACCTGCAGCGCCCCGTGATCTTCGCGGCCAACCACTCCAGCCACGCCGACACATCGCTCATCCTTCACGCGTTGGGCGACCATGCCCGTGAGCGCACAGTGGTGGCGGCGGCTGCGGACTACTGGTTCAAGAGACCACTGATGGGCAACCTCGTCAGTCTTTTCCTGAACACGTTTCCGTTCTCCCGGACGGGCGGCGCCCAAGCGCAGCTCCACAGCTCGAGCCAGCTTCTGAAGTCGGGCTGGAACCTGGTCCTGTTCCCGGAGGGGAGCCGATCCCCCGACGGGCGGATCCAGGAGTTCAAGCCAGGGGTCGGCCACCTCGCAAGCGAGACCGGGACCCCGGTCGTGCCGATGCATATTCGAGGTGCCTATCAGGTGATGCCGAAAGGTCAGAAGCTGCCGCTCCCAGGCCCCGTACGCGTACGGATCGGCAAGCCGATGGCGCCTCAACCCGACGAGGGGTCGCGACAGTTCACCGTCCGGGTAGAGAAAGCGGTGAGGGCTCTCGCCCTGGAGCCATCCCAGCCCGACATCCAGGGCACGTGGATTGAGCGCTGGCGAGCAGCCAAGCCTCGCGAGCTTCGATACGAGGAGGACACCGAACCCCCGACGATGCCTGCACCAAAACCTGCCCTGTCCGCCCCACCCGTGACTCCACCCGTGACGCGGCCGCGACGCAAGCCGAGGGCGTGACCTACTCGATAGTCGCCCGCGACAAGGCGACGGGCCAGCTCGGGGTCGCTGTGCAGTCCCACTACTTCCAGGTCGGTCCAGTCGTGCCGTGGGCCCTGGCGGGGGTTGGGGCGGTGGCGACACAGTCGCAGGTGAACATCAGCTACGGCCCGCTGGGCCTGGAATTTCTTCAAGCCGGCTACACGGCAGAGCAGACCCTCAAGGCGCTGACGGCTGGAGACCCACACGCGGAGCTGCGTCAGTGTGCGATCGTGGACGCCGCGGGCAACGTGGCGGCGCACACCGGCGCCAAGTGCATTCCGGCTGCCGGGCACAAACTCGGCGATGGCTTCAGCTGCCAGGCCAACCTGATGGAGCGGGACACCGTCTGGGGCGCCATGGCCGCCGCGTACGAGTCGAGCAGCGAGCCACTGGCCGAGCGCTTGATGG
>JALZAL010000245.1 GCA_030948325.1 Candidatus Dormiibacterota bacterium | reverse complement strand
TACGCGTCGTCGGCAAGGTGGACAGGATGAGGCGGACGCTTGTCTATGCGTCGGCCTACATCGAAAACCGCGACGATGGTTCGCGAGTGGCCGATGCGGAGGCAACGCTGATGATGACCGAGACCTTCGTCGATACCCAAGCCCGATAGAATCACGGCGTCGGGGGCTGGCGCAGTTTGGCAGCGCGCACGGTTCGGGACCGTGAGGCCCCGGGTTCAAATCCCGGGCCCCCGACCAACTTTTTCTTATTTGAACCAACAGCGGCTGATCACCCTTCGGTGCCTTCTCAGACCAGCCCCGACTCGTAGGCAAAGATGACAACTTGAACCCGATCGCGGAGCTCGAGCTTCATCAGCAGACGCGCAACATGGGTCTTAACAGTCGCCTCGCCGATCCCCAGCTGGACAGCGACCTCTGCGTTGCTGAGGCCCTTTGCCACCAACGTCAGGACCTCGGTCTCGCGTTCGGTCAGGTCGGCCAGCCTGGATTTGCCCGCTTGATCGGGCGCGTTCCTGGAGACGAAGCGGTCGACCAGTCGCCGGGTCACTGTTGGCGCGAGGAGCATGCCGCCCTTTGAAACCGAGCGAACCGCCTCGATGATCTGCTCGCGGGTAGCGTCCTTGAGCAAGAACCCGCTGGCACCTGCTTTGAGTGCGGCGTACACATACTCGTCCAGATCGAAGGTGGTTAGGACCAGGACCGACGTGGTCGGGCAGCTCCCGACGATCTCGCGCGTGGCCTGAATGCCGTCCATGAGCGGCATGCGGATGTCCAGCACGGCCACGTCCGGGCGGAGGCGGCGTGCCATCTGTACTGCGGTGCGTCCATCACTTGCCTGCCCGACGACATCGAGATCCGGCTGCGTTTGCAGGACGGCGGCGATGCCATCACGGGCGAGGACCTGATCGTCGGCGATCAGCACATGGATCACCGAGCGCTCTCCAGTGGCAACCTGGCCCAGACCCGGTAGCCCCGCGGATCCCGCGGCGAAATCTCCAATTCGCCTCCGTGCACGAGCGCCCGTTCCCGCATCCCGATCAGGCCTTGTCCGCCTGACCCGTTCGGCAAGGCTGTGGTCAGCCCATCATCAGTGACCTCCAGCTCGAGCGCGCCTGGCGTGTATGAAATGTGAACCTGGACCTCGGTTGCTCGGGCGTGCTTGAGCGAGTTGGTCAGGGCCTCTTGGATGATGCGATAGGCGTTCAACTCGAGGCCGGGCGCAAGCTCAATCGGGTCTCCGCTCACTTCGAGAGTCGCCTTGAGGCCCGCCCCTCGAATCCCTTCAAGAAGGGCAGGCACACCGGCCAGGCGCGGTTGAGGAAGTGGACCGCTTGTCGAATCAGAGTCGCGCAGCAGGCCGAGCATTCGGCGCAGCTCGCCCATAGATTGCCGGGCACTTCCCTCAATGGCATGGAACGCCTGGCGGGCCGCGCTGGCGTCGCTGTCGAGCCGACTGTCGCCGGCTTCCGCCTGGAGGACGATCATGCTCACGCTGTGAGCGACGATGTCGTGGAGCTCCCGGGCGATCAGCGAACGCTCCTTGGCAACGGCATCCCGCTCGGCCTGGTATCGCTCGCGCTCCAACCGTGTCGCCCGCCGCTCCCATTCGACGGCCCTCAGTCTCGGATTTCGAACGAGGACGCCGACAACCCAGGTGGGGAGCAGACACGCGAAGTAAAGGAAGGCCCTAACCGTGCTTTCGAGGTCATGGCGCAGCGGGTCGCGAGTGACCAGGAGCACCGACCAGACTCCATACAGAGCTACGCCAAGCAGGGCCGGTCGAAGGGCGGCGTGGGCACCGAGGGAGTAGAGGGCAAGGCTGGCTAGGAGGAACCAGCCCAGGCCTTCGGAGGTCCCGTAAAGGACCGCTGGGATGCTCAGTAGGCCGAAAACAGACGCCGCACTCGCGAGCGGCCAGCGATGTCGTCCGAGAAGCGCCAGCCCGGCTGCCAGGGCGGCGACCGAGAGTACTCGGCTGTCACCCACCATGTGGTTCGGCGTCGTGACCAGCGGCGCCCATACGTCGGCCTGTGCCCAGGCCACCAGGATCGCAAGGAAGCCCAGATCGAGGACGCGGAAGAGTATGCGGGCACGCACGGGGCGACGATAACGCGTCGTCAGGCGGTGCGCATCCGCCCTGGAGGGGAGCCTCGGTCCACCGCAAGGCTGATGTGGTGATCCGCCTCAGTGCCGACGACAGCCCGAGACGCGTGCCCTAGCTTGACGCGCATGTTCACAGCCACTACCGGAGGTCGTCACATGACAGCTTCGCTCAGTAGCTCGCTCGGTCAACCTGATGTAAGCGCGCGGTTCCTGCGGAGGGCCGGGGGCATCGCCGCCATGCTGCTGGGAGCGGCGCTCCTCGCCGACATTGCCGTGTTTGCCGCCTATGTGTCCTCGACGGGAGTAACCGTCCCGGGAGACAATCCAGCGGCTCAAGCTGCGGCATTCGCCCATCAACTCGCAAACGGCGCTGCATCGCCCTTCTGGATCTGGTACCTGGTCCTGGCTGGTCTGGCTGTGTTCGCATTCACGACCGTCGAATCGCTGGCCGGCCATCTCAGCGTCGCAGGCTCCCGCATGCCGATCCGGGCACTTGGAGCTTCTGCGCTGGTCATCTACCTGTTGATCAGCCTTACGTCGGCCACCATCGAGCGGCAGGCTGGCTCATCGGTCCTGACTCAATCCGAGCTAGTGACCTCGATTCCTGTGCTATTCGGAGTCCTGATCCCTGTCCTGCTAGCGAGCTTTAACCTGCTATTGGCCGGGTGGATTGTGACCGTCAGCTGGGAGGGCTGGCGCACGGGGGCGTTGCCGAGGTGGCTATCGGCGCTTGGCGGGTTGACTTCGCTTGTGCTGCTTGCGGGCGTCACCGGCGCGGCCGGAGTCGAGATCCTCGCCGCCCCTTGGCTGATCGCCGCTGGCCTGTGGATGCTCACCCACCCGGCAGGCGCCCTGGCGAAACAGGGTGTCTATCCTGCTGAATTGAGTCACGGTGACTCTTGACGAGATCAAGAACCCTCGCATTGGACTCAATTTGAGAGTTCAAATAGTGTCCCGTCCCCCCGACCAAAATCTGCTCGTACAGTTCAACGCGCAGAACTAAGGTGATAAGTCCGACGGCGCTCCGTCCCGACCGGCCCAGCGGAGCACCCGCAAAGCGCGCAGGGTGTTCCAGCGGCTCGGGAACCCTTCGGGCCCTTCCATCGCGAAGTGCGTCGCGCCCTGGTGAGTATTCTCGAGCAGCCAGCGGCCGTCCTCGTCGCGCTTGTCAGCCACGAGGGCGATCGCTTCGGCGACCCGATCATTCGGCTCCGAGCCGGTCGACCGGAAGTAGTCGAGGGCGCGCAGCACGTCGTAGTACCAGCGCGTCGGGAACGAGAACATTGTGAATCGCGGATCGGTGATCTGCCTGGTCGAACGGCGACGGAACACCCCTCGCTCGAGGAGGTACTCCTCGCCCCTACGGCGCGCCGCCGCGACCGCGCTCGAGGATCCTCCCGCGCGCTCCCATTCGAGCAGGCCCTCGAGGACGCATAGGGTCGTATGGAACGACGAAACCTTAGCTCCATAGTCGGCCCAACAATTCCAGCCGCCATCGTCGAGCTCACCACCTAAGAGGCGTTCGACGATGCCGTCGACGGCCTCGCCGAAGTAGGCGCCGTTGGCGAGCGCGAGACCGTTGATGCACGGCTCTGTCTCGCCCTGAAAGTAGCGAGCGTCGTTTGCCTCCCACCGGACGTTGTCACGGACAAGCGAAAGGGCGTCGAGCGCCTCGGGGCTGTTGGGGTCGAGGCCGAGCTCGCGCAGCAGGATGAGACTGAAGTGGGTTGCCGTCCATGCATCGAAGAACGGCTTCGACTCATCGACCCAGCCCGGCCGGTAAGTGCCGCCGTCCCACTGCCCGTCGGGACCCTGCAATGCGAGCAGCTGTGCGCCCCAGCCCTCGGTCGCGACGCGAGCACGCTCCGCAGCTACCTCGTCGGGGGCGAGGTTGGTGAGGTCGCGCATCACCTGCCAGCGAATCGCGGGATCGGAGTCGAGCAGCCAGTCGATTACGGTCATCGCTAAGAGTTTAGGAGGGTCTCCGTGGGCGAAACATGAGGCGCAATTTCGACATTGGGATCGGAGGGCAAACTCCGAGAGGCTCTAGTTCCATGTTTAGTAACTGAACCCCGTCATGTGGTTCCTTATGTAGGTCACGGGCGGGCGGGGAACAGCCGCTTCTCGGAGCCGAGGTGCGCTGCCCACTCGAGCCGGCCCGCGCCTGAGAAGCGCAGGTACGAGCGAAGGGCGTCGCGCATCGCCTCGACGAACCCTTCGGCGCGGCTCGGCGCGAAGCCCTCCTCCCACCAGACGTTGAGCACCTCCACGCGGGCTTGGTCCCGGTCGATCCGCGGTTCGATCCGGCCGACGAAGCGGTCACCAAAGACGATCGGGAGCACGTACCAGCCCCAACGACGCTTTGCCGGCGGGAAAAAGCCCTCCCACACGTAGTCGAAGTCGAAGAGGCTCGCCAGGAGGGCGTTGTCCCACAGCAGCGAGTCGAACGGGGCGACGAACGCGACGGAAGGCGTCGGCTCCGGCGGCGCCTGCAGCAGCGGGAGTTCCTCGACGAGGACAAGGCGCTTGCCGCGCACGCCCTCGACATCGACGGGCACGAGCGCGCCGAGCTCGACCAGCTCCTCGCGCAGCGTGTCGCGCCCTACCCGCTCGGGGGTCGACTTCGGCGGGGCGATGCGGTCGAACGTGCCGCCGGCGCCGCCGGCGCCGAGCAGGCCATGGGCGCGGTACCGAGACAGGAGCTTGTGCCGGAGCTGTTCCCGCTCCGGCATCTCATGCGCGAGCAACTCGGCCGGGAGCAGCCGTTCGAGGAGGTCGTAGTACCGGCGGTTGCCGTCGCGCCGCGCGAGGTCAATCACGCCCGTGACGGTGTAGGCCTCGAGCACGGCGCGTACGACGTTCTCCGGCATCCCGAACCAGTCCTTCGGCGCTCCGTGCTCGGGCTCGAAATCGAGCGCCGACAGCGCGCCCTCCGCGCGGATCCGCCCGACCACGCGCTCGGCCACCGAGGCGTTCTCGGCGAGGACCGCGTTGTGGAACCGGGGCCCCTTGCGGCCCCAGCCCAGACGGAACCAGGGGACCTCGCTCGTCGCGACGAGTGACAGCGCCTTATTGGTCACCTCGAAGATCTGGCGGCGTTCGTAGAGCAAGTCGCACCAGGCGGGCTCGTAGCCGGCGACGCGCGCATGCAGCACGAGGTCGTGGCTCCGGCCGGCGACTGCGATCGGGTCGAACTGAATCGACCCGAGCGTCCGGAAGACCTCGAGCACCCCGTCGAGGCCTCCAGCGAGAGACCGCGCAGGCGCGAGGAAGTGTCGCGCGACGAGAAAGCGACGCGCCGCCTCAGCCGTGACCTTCACCAGGAAGACACTAGCTGCGCGAGCGTTGACTGGTGACTCCGACCTCTCTCATCCAACACGAACTGGATCGTCCGAAGTCGACATCGCCACCAAACTCGCGAACGGAATTAGCCGCGCGTTGTGTTGGCCCTGCCGGTCCGGTCTCAAAAGCAGGTCGACCGGAGCGCTACCGCGATGCGACGACCTCCTAACGCCATACGCAAATGAGTCGATTCGTTCGCTGAGTACAGTCGTGCCCCATGTGGCGGTACCCACGATGGCTCAATACCCATGAGCCTTAAGCTGACGTCTCATGTAGTAGTTCCTGTAGTAATCCAGCCGAGCCTGGTGGCTGAATAGGGCCTGATACCGAACGCTGGGTCGTCGAAATAGACTCAAAACCCTCGAAAACCGTCTCGGTGGACGAACCCGCCTAGATTCGGGACCGTGAGGCCCCGGGTTCAAATCCCGGGCCCCCGACCAATTTCGAGTTCAAAATCGTCGATTTTGGACGTCATCCGCAGTCGCCGGGTCACAGCCGGGGCACAGATGCGTCGAGAACCTCGCAACGAGCCTGCGAAGTTTGTCGCGATGGTCGGCCGATCTGAACTTGGACGACAGGGACTTGGTGCGGTGCGCGCAGCCATATATCAGTTGACGCAACTGTCAGGACCGTGAGGCCCCCAGTTCGAAAATCACAGGTCGGCGTGCGCGAGGACGCACAAGGCACGACCATGAGGCACCCGGTTCAGAATTCCGAGGTCGATATGTCGCCAACTCTTTCGGAAAGAGGGCAAAACTGAATTCGCCGATGCAGAACACGGCTTATGTCCGATCTCGGCCCACCTTTCCTCCCCGCGCGCCATGCGCGGTGAGCGAGAGGCAGCCCAGGCGCTACCGTGCGCGTCAGGAAGCGGGTAGACCTAGCTCCGGCTGCGAAGGCGTCGTCGTAGCCGCGACGCGACGCTTTGCGACTCCGATCAGAGAGCCGATGAGTATCGCGATTACGCCGACCACAGACATGTAGGGCCCGGGGCCGATGTCGGGGATGAGCGTCAGCTGGGCCGACGTGTGCTCGTTCGCAACAAAGCTGTAGACCTCTGAAGCGATGAAGAAACCAATCACCAGGGCGACGAGGATCCCCAGAGCCGCGAGCCGGATGTTCGACCCGCGGGCCAGCATCACAAGCCCGACTGTTCCGCCCCAGACCACCGCGAAACCCGCGAGCCAAAGGGCTTGTTCACTCAGACTCACGACTAGCGGCGGCGTCGCGGCGCGCCATGGCAGGAACGTGCTGGCCACGACGGCGGCCGCCCCAGCCAGGACGAGCACGCCCGGCAGTTTGCTTGGGCGGCGAGCATCAAATTTCATGTCAACCTCCCGTTGTTTGGTGCTAATTGGTCGTTCCATTCGTTTGCGCGCCTGCGGCCAATTCATGTGCGTAGTGCCGCGGGGAGGGCGTCGTGTGAACTAGTTCGATCCACGGCCTCACGGTTGAGCTGGAGGGCGATCCAGACGCCGACGACGACCATCAAGAACCCCCCGACCAGAGTGTACGGCGGGTAGATCTGGATACACAGGTAGTAGGCGAAGCCGAAGGGAAGTGCCGACCACTTCGACAGGACACCCGAGCGCGCAATCGCGAAGGCCAAGGAAAGGGCGGCAAACGGCCAAACCAGAAGGATCCTCGTCAACGCCGTTGGGAACGCATCCGGACCCCACCACCACTTGCAGAAGGCCTCCGACAAGATTCCCGAGCGGCCGACGAAGCCCGGCTCGGCGAGGGAGCCCGGACAGATGTTGATGCCGTTTTGGTAGAAGGTGGCGAGGATCGGCTGGGCCTGCGACAGCTCGCCCAGCATCATGAACACGGGCACGATGCCGACGACGCCCAAGATCAGGCCTGCCAACGCCAACCGCGGCGAGCGACCGTGCGCCAGGTTGCCATACAGCACGAGCAACCCGAACAGGAGGCACACCGTCCCGAGCACCTGCGTGAGGCTGAACAGCTGGTAGCTGTCTGACGTAGCGATGCGGGCCCAGGTGTCGAGGTCGTTGGCCCGGAACGGCGGCGAGCTCGCGGTCTCGACTGCAGCGTCTGCCGAGCTCGCGAAGTACGGCTTGATCCAGGGAGCGCCGAACAGCAGTCCTGCCGCCGGCAGTGTCCAGGCGCCAAGACGAATGACGCGGGCATAAACTTCCATTTCAACCTCCAGTTATTCGCGCCGCTTGTGCGGGGGTTGGCGCAGCGCTCGAATGGAACGTCGTCACGCGGGCGCGGGTGTCGTCACTCCGAGATCCGCCACCGACGTCGGCCGGCCTCTCAGGAGCTCGACACCCAGCCAGATCGGCCAGATGATGAGAAGCGGCCCCATGACGATGCCCAGCGCGAAAGACACGTATGAGAAACCAGTCATATGGACCAGGGATGGGAGGCCAGTCACATGGGCACCGATGAGCGCGATTCCGAAGACAATCCCTACAAACCAGAGCGGCCGCGAGATGACTCGGCTCCGCGCTGCGACCACAGCGCTCGTCAGTACGAACACGCCTAGCATGACGAAGCTAGCTGTTGCGTGAAGCAGGCCCACGACAATCAAGGCTGCGTAAGCCGCAACTGCTGCGGAATGATCCTTGCCGTTGATCTGCGCAAGCGCGTCATAGCTGCCGAGCCTCCCGACATTGTCCATGATGATGAGTGCGCCGCTGATAACCGCAGCACCGGTGGCGACACGCACTGCGAATGGCGCGGCTGCCTGCAGCCACTGAGCGAGTGCTAGAGCGAGGACGATGAGACTAAGGCCCGCCAGTGCGCGGAGGGTGCTCTGACCGCTCATGAGGACTGTATTGGCGGTCACCTTGGCCAGATCCCGACCAGGATCGACGTCGTTCGGAATCGGGGCTTTGGCCGCGATGCCAAATATTGTGGAGAGTAACTGCAGGACCCCCAGCGCAATTGCCGCGAACGCCCCGATGCGTCGAGGATCCATGCGCGACCCGCTACCGCTCCCCACGAAATTCTCGTTAATGATCGTTCCTCGGCCTGTCGTGGCGGCCGTACCGGGGTACTCCGTCGGGACTGCGCTGTTCATCTCATCCTCCCTTGCTCGAGAAAATTCACGGCGGCTGCGGTTCACGCCCCCAGCGTGGATGTAGCGGCGCTTCTCCACATCGGGGCAGAGCCGCCCCCTCTCTAAGGGCTAGCCCCCTGTCGGGGCTTCACATGCCGGTGAGATGATTCGCCGGTGCCTAAGCGGGTGCTGATCGTCGACGACCATCAGAGTTTCCGCGGGTTGGCGCGTCGTCTTGTCGAAGAGGTCGGCCTTGACGTGGTGGGCGAGGCTTCGTCTGGGGCGCAGGCGCTTCTCGAAGAAAGAAGGCTCAGGCCGGACGTAGTCCTGCTGGACATCCAGCTGCCCGACCTGGATGGGTTCGCCGTCGCCACCTCCCTGAGCTCGCTGCCCGCGCCACCGACGGTTGTCCTGGTCTCGACCCGCGAGGCATCTGATTACGGTCCCCGGGTTCGCGGGTGCGGCGCTCTCGGCTTCATTTCCAAAGCGGAGCTGTCTGCCGCCAGCTTGGCGGCAATGCTAGGCGGATGACCACCGTGCAGCGCCGCGTCGTCCAGGCCATCGTTCTGCTGGTGCTGGCCTTTATAGGCCTGGTCGAGCTCGAGCACTTTTGGCTGTCAACGATCGATCGCTCGCCAATGCTGCTCATCGACGACCTCATCCCTGGCTATGCTTTCGCGCTGGCTGGTCTCATCGCTTGGTCCCAAAGACCTTGGAACCGCGTGGGCACGCTGATGGTCGGCATCGGACTCGGCCTACTTGTCGGGACAGGCCCAGTTCGTGGGCCTTCTCCGCTCGGCGAGCAACAGAACCTTCTCGGCGATGCGTGGACGTTTTTTCAACTGGTGTTTGGCTTGTTGTGGGCGGTAGCACTGTTTCACCTGCTGCTTGTCTTTCCCGAAGGCCGATTCGTTTCCGGGCTCGACCGCCGAATGGTTCGCTCTCTGTACGTGGTGGTGCCGATGAGCGGGCTGGCCTTGGGAGTTCTGGCCTTGGTCCGGGTCCAATCGATCGACGCTTATCTCGGACCTGCCGACCTCCGGTTCGGGGTCATTGGTGTCTCCTTGGTGGCAACCTTCGTTTACTACCTCGGTTGTTGGGTGCTGGGCTTAGGACTGGTCATCGGTCGCTGGGTGCGCGCAGCATCCGCAAGACGGCGTTCGATGTCACCTGTTGCCTGGTCTCTGGTTCCGATTGTGCTGGCATGGCTGGGCGCTCTTGCCAACGTCGGGCCGATGGTGATCTGGGGAGTCTGGCCGCGTCTTGTTTTGGCCACGCCCCTACTCCTTGTTTCCTTGCCTGTGGGGTTCTTGGTGGGGTTGCTTAGAAGCCAACACGAGATGTCGTTGGTCGGGGACCTCGTGGTCAAGCTGTCGGACGGGATGCTCCCTGAGCAGTTGCAGCCGGCACTCGCCAGGACACTGCACGACCCGTCACTCGAGGTGCTGTACTGGCTCCCGACCCTCGGACGCTACACGAACCTGAATGGTGAGACTCTGAGTCTTCCTGCCCCAAACTCGTCTCGGGCGGCCACGGTGTTAGGAGATCCGGACAGCCCGGTGGCTGCGATCGTTTATGACTCCTCGTTGCGCAACGAATCCAAGCTCGTCA
This sequence comes from Candidatus Dormiibacterota bacterium, assembly GCA_030948325.1. The sequence continues at coordinate 1,982 of JALZAL010000245.1, read as the reverse complement.
ACACTGCAGCGGCCGCGGTCCGCCTCGCCTTGGAGAACGCCCGGCTTCAGGTTCAGCTTCGAGCACAGCTCGACGAGGTGCAGCAGTCTCGGATGCGTCTTGTCGAAGCCGCCGACAGCGAGCGCCGTCGCGTAGAGCGAGATCTGCACGATGGAGCCCAGCAGCAGCTGGTGACACTTCTCCTCTCGCTCCAGCTGGCCAAAGCTGAGGCCCGCAGAAGCTCCGATTCAACGACCGCGCAGCTGCTCGACAGCAGCATCACGTCATTGCGGCAGGCCCTTGACGAGCTCCGAAGGCTGGCGCGCGGTATCCACCCGACCATCCTCGCGGAGGCCGGCTTGATGCCGGCCATCTCGTCTCTCGCGGAAAGGTGCCCGATCGCCCTCGAGGTGTCCGGCGAGCTCGACCGGATCGAACCGAAACTGGAAACGGCTCTGTACTTCGTAGCTGCCGAGGCGATCACCAACGCGGTCAAGCATTCGAAAGGGCAGCGCATCTGCGTCGCCCTCGGCCATGGATCCGGCTGGGTTAGCGTCGATATCTCGGACGATGGTATCGGCGGCGCGGACCCGTCTCGCGGCACGGGCCTGGTTGGTCTGGCTGACCGCGTGGCAGCTGTCGGAGGGCGGCTCAACGTTCAGAGCAGCCCCTCCCGCGGCACGACCGTTCATGCAGAAGTCCCTTGCGGGTGATCATCGCCGACGATTCAGTCCTCTTTCGAGAGGGCCTGGCCCGCGTCCTGGAAGGAGCGAATTTTGAGGTAGCCGGTCAGGCCGCTAACGTCGACGACCTCGATCGGCTGTTGGCTCGTGAGACAGCGTCGTTGGTGATCCTGGATATCCGGATGCCCCCGACTCAAACCGACGAGGGACTGCTTGCTGCGAGACGGATTCGACGGGAGTATCCAGACGTTGGCGTGATGCTGCTCTCGCACCATGTCGAGAGCCACCACGCTCTCGAACTCCTTGGCGATAGCCCGGATCACGTGGGTTACCTGCTCAAGGACCGCGTATCAGACCTGGACGAGTTTATCGATGCGTTGCGGCGCGTGGCCGCAGGTGGATCAGTTGTCGATCCGACGGTCGTGTCCCAACTGCTCCGCCGAAAGCGTTCGCGGGACCTCGTCGATGCCCTCACTGATCGCGAGAAGTCAGTCCTGGCCCAGATGGCCGAGGGTCGCTCGAATGAGGCGATCGCGAAGGCGCTGGGGATCAGCCCAAAGACCCTCGAAGCCCATATCGGCACCATCTACTCCAAGCTTGGTCTAGAACCTGGAGGGAGCGAGCACCGTCGAGTCCTCGCTGTTCTGAACTACCTGCGCTCGAACTAAGCACCTACCAGATACATCTGGATACTGATTAGAGGTAAGGGCTAACCCCTTAGCGAATTGCCGGTTCGCCCCGATGCCTAACTCTTCCGATCTGGACCCTCGCCGGGGCACAGCCGGGGCACAGACTCGCGGAATTAGGAAGACACAGGAAGACACGCAAGGACACCGCGAGCTCGGCGATTGAGTACAGGAGGACCCTGGAGGAACTCTGAGGGTACGCGAGGACACGACATCGTGACGGTTCGGGACCGTGAGGCCCCGGGTTCAAATCCCGGGCCCCCGACCAATTTTGAGTTCAAAATCGCCGATTTCGGACGCCGTCGGAAGACCGTCGGGTGAGCGAGTTCAATCGACGGTCCGCAATCCATGCCGCGGCCGAGTTCCAAGAAAATCTGTGACACGGCCGTGACCTCCCGTCTCCTGGGGCCGTGCGCGTGCTGATATATCGGGCTGTGCGATAGCCGGAGAGAGGACAGGCTAAGGGCCTTGGAATTCTGAACCCGAGTAGACGCGACACCTGGAGTTTTTTCCAGGTAAGACGCGGCGGCGCCATTCTGTGGGTATCTCACCACCCCAGAGGAGGCGCCACCTATGACCAATGATGACGTCATCTACCGCAGTCGACTTCGTCTTTTCGCCCTCGCCAAAGAGA
>JALZAL010000242.1 GCA_030948325.1 Candidatus Dormiibacterota bacterium | reverse complement strand
GTTGAAGACCGAACGCGAAGGGTCGTCCAGATGGGCGACCAGCTTCTCGAGGTGAGCGCGCAGCCTTTCCTCCGGCATCTCACGTGGCGAATGCCACGGCGTCGGGTTGGCGAACCCGCACGACATCATCTGGATCCCTTCCCCCAGGTCGACGACGACGTCCTCAGGGTCGACCACGGCCGGTGACGCGGCCAGGACTTCGCGCAGCGCAGGTTCGTCGTCGTTGCCGAGCATTACGTAGAGGCGAGTTCGCCACGGCTCGAGCCGCTCAGCCGCCATCTCCAGCCACCGCGTCAGCGTGGACTCCATGACCTGGAGAAAGAGTTTGTCGGTGGCGTTCTGGTCGCCGTGGGTCAAGGCAACCTCTTCGCTCGTCATCCGGTGCGGGTACAGGCCGCGATCGCGGATGCGGCGCTCGAGTTGCGGCACCTCATCCTCTCGAAATGCCTGCTCTCCAGTGATCTCGGGAGCGTAGAAGGCGCTGTCGCGCCGGACGATCGGGACCACGGCTTTGCCGGCGATGTCGCCGCCCATGATCAACACGTCGGCTCCATAGAACTTGCCGGCGTTGAGAAACTTTCGCCACAGCAGCTCGGACCCGTGAACGTCCGACGCGTAATAGCACTTGAAGCTCACGATCGGTCAGCCACGCGGGCCTGGCGTGCGACGGCGCTCGGCCGGGACCGTCAAGGCCTGGATGGCCTCCTCAGGAGTGGCGACCATGTGGAGCAGCTCGAGGTCGGCAGGCCCCACGACGAGGTTTGCCGCGATGGCCGCGATCAGCGGAGGCCAGCCATCGCCGAGCAGCACGATCGAGGGTGGGTTCGCCTCGGTTTGGGCCGCCGCCCAGATCACCGCCATCTCGGAAAGGGTGCCGACGCCGCCTGGCAGCGCTACGACCCCGGTGCACCGCAGCAGGTGGTCGAGACGCGTCCCGTAGCCATCCGACCACCGAAGCTCGGCGTTCCAGCGGTTCGGTTCGAGCTTGTCCCAGTGCCGCATCGGTAGGCCGATCACGCGCCCGCCGCGCTCGTGGACGCCCTGGCTCACCGCGGCCATCAGCCCGCCATAGCCACCGGTCACGACCGCGAATCCGTGCTCGGCCAGAAGGCCACCCATCCTGCGGCCAAGCTCCCACCGAGGATCGGGCTGCTCGATGCGCGCAGACCCCAGCACGGCGACCTCGCTCACGTTGCAACCTCCTCAGGCAGCTCGTACCACTGCATCCGGCGTCCGACGCGGGCCCGCACCTTCCAGCCGAGCGATTTGGGCGCAAGCTGGATCGCGTGCCGGATCTCCTGGACACGGTTCCGCACGACCGCGGCGTCGTCCTCGGTCAGGAGCTCGGCGGTGGCGGCCGACACGCGCTCGAGGTTGTCGATGAGCGTCGTGTGCCACCCCCAATCGGCGCCGGTCACAAGCTCGAGGCGAGGGAGGTCGATCGTGTCGACGCCTGGCCGGTCGCCGATCGCGCAAACATGGAGGAGGGTGACCACGTCGATCAGGTCCTTCTGGTTGAGCTCGACGATCTGCAGCTTCGTCAGCAGGAGATCGGCCGGGCTGAGTGTGTTCGGAACCACGTCGAGACGATCGGTGAGGCCGAGCTCGTGGCACATCTTGAAGACACCGACGAAGACATCCATCCGGCGGGCGTTGACGGTGTCGTAGAACAGCAGACGCCGGCTCCCGTGAAGGCTGTTGAAGCCGCGGTCCGCCTCGTATCCCAGCGCCGTCAACACAGTGCGGGCTCGGCCGCCATCGGCCCGTCCGACCGCCAGGTCGATGTCGGCGTAGGTCCGCCGCAATCGCTCGGGAAGCGGCTGGCGGGCGAGGATCCCGATCGCCACGCCGCCAAGGATTCGAACCGGGAAGCCTTCAACGCGCGCGGCCTCAACCACCTGTAGAGCTTCGCGTTCGACATCGGCGAGGGGTGCGCGCTGGGTCACGCCGGTTCCGCCGCCGTGGCTCGATGGATGGTCTCGTAATGCTCGCGGGCCACCTCGGGACTCGGAAACTCGAAGCTCCCTTGCCCCCGCGCTTTGGCGATGTAGTAGGCGAGAAGGCTCAGGGGCAGCGCGGCCAGCAGAGGCGAGAACTCCTCCGCAAGGCCCGGCGCGAGAGGAATCAACGTGCCCGGCCGCCCGGCTGGGACGGCGTCGCTCACGAGCACCGAGTCGGCCTTGATGAAATCGAGCTCCGACAGGATCTCGCCCGCCCGGTCGAACGATGCTCCGGAGGGCGCGACCACAACGACGGGTGCGTTGGGGCGGGTGACGAAGTATTCGCCGTGCGCCCACTCCTCCAGGTTGGTCGTGGTTCCCACCATCTGCGGTCCTTCGAACAGCTTGGCGGCGCCGAATGCGGCGGATGCAAGGTTGGGGCCCCCACCGAGAAACTGAATCCAGGAGCTCCGCGCGAGCCGCGTCGCCAGGGTGCTCACCGGTCCCTCGGCGGCGGCAAGCGTCTCGCGCGCCAGCTCGGGAATGCGATCGAGAGGTGACCGCCCTGCGGCCATCTGCAGGAGCGCCAGCAGCATCGCCAGGTAGGTGCTGGTCCCGGGGGAGTAGCCCAGCGTCGGCACCGACAGCGACACGACGTGGTCGGCGGCGCGGGCGAGCGGGGAGTCTGTGTCGCCCGTGATCGCGACGACCTTGTGACCAAATCTGCGCGCCTGGACCGCGACCTCTACGGTCCGGCCCACCTTGCCGGAAAACGAGAGGCAGACCATCGCGCTGGCCGCGGGCAGGTAGCGGATCCTGTAGCGCGCGAGCTCCAGCGCCTCCACGGCCTCAGCGTGAAACCCGCTGTGCTTGCGAAACGCGAGCACCGCCGCGGCGCCCGCGAACGCCGAGTCCCCACAGCCGGTGAGATAGAGGTTGCTGACGTGGGCTCGATCCAGGGTGTGGGCCAGCTCGCGGAGCGGCGCGCCCAGCGTTTCCAGCTGGCTCTGGATCAGCCCCGGGATCATCGCGATCTCCTCGCGCATGATGTCGGTCGGGCTGCTGATCCCGCGATCGGCCCCGGCCACATCGAGCGCCGTCGCATGGGCGGGAAGCGGCAGCGACCGAGGCGGCGGCTCAGCTTCGAGACGAGCCTCAGCCTCCCCGGCCACGATCGATGCCAGACCCAAAGACCCAAATGAGGCAACCGCGTACGCGGCCGAGATCACACCCCGCTGCGCGGCCTTGACCGGCGTGTCGCCAAGCGTGAGACCGGCGGCGAATCCACCGCAAAACCCGTCGCCCGCACCGGTCACGTCGATGACTTCGCCTTTCGCCGCCGGCACTGCATGGAGCACCCTCCGGCGGCGGTTCCACACAAGGACCCCTTCGGCCCCCAGCTTGACCACGATGATCGGCGTGGGCAGCTCGCTCAGCTCGCCCAGCGCGCGCATCGGGTCGTCGTAACCGACGAGATCCGCCAGCTCGGAGCGGCTGGGCAGGAACGCCTCGACGCGCGCGGCGAGAGCCCTAAGCCTCTCTCGATACGAAGCGACGTAATCCTCGTGGGTGTCGAGGCTGATCAGCGCCTCTGGAGCCAGCCGGTGGACGGCGTCGACCACCGCCTCCGCGGCGTCGATGGGCATTGCCGCCACATGGACGACCGGCACCGACCCGTCGGAAAGCCAGGCCTCAGGCAGGTCGCCGGCCCGTACCGCAACCTCCACCGATCGGTCGCGGGGCGTGCGGTAGATCCAGTGGCGGTCCCCGTTCGCTTCGTAGACGACCCAGTTCCTCACGGTCGGGCCTGGCACCTCCACAACGCCCCCGCTCGCGATGCCCAGGCTCTCGAGCTCGGCTTTGAGGTCGCGAGGAAAGTCGTCGCCCCGCCTCGTCACGATTCCGATCGAAGGCTGCCAGGGACGCGCGCCGAGCGCGGCATAGAGGCTGTTTCCGCCCACCGAGGCCATGCGCGTCGTGCCGTCGGGCAAGACGACGTCGTCGATGGTGAGATTCCCCACCACCACCAGTCGCGGTGGTGGGGCTATCCCATCCCTCCCCTTTGTACCGAGAACCAACCTATTCGGGCGGAATCTCACGATAGGCAAGGCCGACGTCCACACCCTTGCTCCGGTTCACGGCAAGCGCTCCGAAATACCAGATGACCCCGATCACCACCACGCCAATCATGAAGGCGAGAGACAGGGTCCGCGTCACCGCGAACGTCGAGTTGATCGTGCTGTTGAAAATGAACAACAGCATCAGCCCGACGAGCACGACGACTCCGCCCACCCCCGCGAGCACGACCGAGGGAATGCCCGCGATCCGGTGCCCGCCGCCCTTCTCCCAGACCTGCTTCAAACGATATGGGAAGGCGATGCCGGCGATCGACACCAGGATGAACGCGAGGATCTGGGCGAGCAGCGCGCCGAGGAGGCTGGCGTTCGCGTTGACGACGAGCGCGATCAGGGCGATGGTTCCGGTGATCGTGCAGAAGACGATCGCCTTGACCGGCGTGTGGTGCTTGTCATTGACGTCGCCGAGCGCGCTCGGGACCATGCGGTCGACAGCCCACGCGAGCATGTAGCGAGTCGCCTGGAGTTCCGAGAGCGGCGTACCCAGCAAGGCCCACAACACGAAGCCGATGCCGATGAGGATCGGCACGATCAGGTTGCCGGTAAGGATGCTGACAATGAAGTTGAAGCTCGGCGGCACACCGCCCGGAAGATTTAGGAGGCTGGCGTTGTTGTTGCCGAGGTAGCCAACGCTGCCAATCCAGTTCGTTCCCACCGCGGCGCTGAAGAGGATCACGAGGATGGCGAGAACCAGGCCATTGACCAGCACGCCGCCGACCATGGCCAGATACTGGTTGCGGGAAGCGCGGCGAACCTCGCCGCCGATCTGCGCGGACCCCTGAGCGTAGCCGACCACGAAGAAAACCCAGGGCAGCATGAGGAGCGTGTCGGTGAAGCTGAAGCCCCCTGGCAGGGTATAGCCGTTCTTGACGGCGGTCGGAATGACCTGGTCGTAAGGAAGGCCTTTGTTCGCAGCAGCGAAGCTGTTCCAGCTCGAGCTGATGCTGCCGCCGTCGAACGCGAGCAGGACGGCGGCCAGGAGCACGCTGCCGCCGGCGAACAGGAAGAAGACCTTCTGCCAACGCCAGAAGCTCTGAGCTCCAAAGATGAGCAGCGCTCCGAAGCCGATGTTGATCAGCGCGCCGATGAGCAGCACCCACCACTGCGTGGTGATGCCGGCCATCGAGAAGGAGGACAGGAGGTTGGTACTGAGGTCCGACCAGCCGGCCTGGCCGGTCGCAGCGCCGATCGTCGAGAGTGCGACGGGTACGGCGAATGTCAGCGCGAACCACGCATTGAAGCCGATCCAGAAGAAGATCAGCCACATGCCCTGGCTCCAGCCAAGCAACCAGCCGAGGAATGGATGCAGCGTGCGACTGACGAATACGTAGTCACCGCCGGAGCGCGGCATGGCCGCTGAGAAAGTGGAGTAAACCCAGAGCAGCGTGAACGCCATCAAAAGCGTGCCGATGACGACCGCGAGCAGCATGTTGCCGTTGGGAAAGTCCGCCGGGGCCTGGAGGAAGAGAAAAACGGCCCCGACCGCGACGTTCATGCCGAACGTATTCATGATGAAAGCGTCGAGAAGCGACACCTCGCGCACCAGACCCGTCGCCTGACGCAAGAACATCTTGCCCTGCACCGGCACGGCGGGGGTTGTGGCTGCGTTCATCTTGTTTTTCCCTCCTCGTTGGTTGGTGCACCGATCAGGTGCAGAACTTGGTCGTCTCGCCGGAAGCTCTCGATGCCGAACCGGAACCGGTCGGCGCGGTACATGACGCGAGAGAACTCGACGGGACGGTCGGACGTGTCGTACGTGACGCCTTCGACGAATAAAGTGGGTGTTCCCGGTCGCACACCGAGCTGCGCGGCGTCGGCGGGCCGGCAACGACCCACCTCGATCCAGCTCTGAGCGCGCGCCATGTGAATCCCGTATCGCGCAGCCAGCAGGCTGTAGAGGGAACCACTCCCGAGGCTGATTTCGGCCAGGCCAGGAACGCGGTCCACTGGCAGCCACGACGCGAGCACAGCCACGGGTTTCCCGTCGACCACGGCCACACGGGACAGCGACACAACCTGCCGTGCGCCGACGGCCTCCTTCACGCGAATCGGCGCCTCGACGACGCGCTGCTCGACGGTCCGTATGTCCGGCTCGAAGCCGCGGGCTCGCATGCTCTCGGTGAAGCTCGAGAGGATGGCGATCTTCTCTTCGACCTTCGCCTCGCGCACAAAGGTGCCGCTGCCGCGCACCCGGTAGAGGTAGTCCTCTTCCACCAGGCCCAGGATGGCCTGGCGGACTGGGGCCAGGCTGATCCCAAATCGGGCGGCGTATTCCTTCTCGGGCGCCAGCTTCTGGCCGGGCAACAGCACGCCCCGCTCGATCTCGTCTAGAAGAAGGCGCCGGACCTGATAGTGAAGCGGGGCCGGGTCACCCCGGCTAATGAGGCTGCACGCCCGGTGCTTCGCAGGCATCGGGAAAAGTTTATAAGTTTATGGATAGCCGTCAAGCCTGCCTTGTTTGACGACGGATAATCCCTTGCCGCATCGCGGGACTTCACATTTTCTGAATTGACGCAGGGGGGATGTGGTTTGAACTTAGGTTGGCTGTGGTGGAATCGTGCTGAGGCACGGGTCAGGACCGTGAGGCATTCTCGGGCCCCTTCCGCTATCAGCTGAAACCAGACACTGCGCAGCGCTCCTTCATGCCCGAGTCGGCAGGGATGCGCTGTAACGAGGCGATTGTCCGCTCGTTGACCGGCGTCGCGACGGGAGCGACGCATGAACGGAAGTGTCGAACGCCTCGGCCGCCCACGCGGCGAGGTCTCGGAGCCGCTGTTCGGAAGGCGACCCTGGCTCTGCCGTGTAGATGATGATCTGCTGATCCGGCTCGGCGTCGGAGGTGAGTGCGTCCCAGTCGAGCGCGATTTCGCCGACCACTGGGTGGTTGTAAATCCTCGTGCCTCGTCGTTTCAAGGCGACATGCGTGCCGGCCCACCACTGGCGGAAATGCGGATCTCGGATAGAGAGGTCGCCGACGAGCTCCGCAAGACGAGGGTCGTCGGGCTTTCGCGCCGCCTCCATGCGAACGTAGGCGACCACTGCACGCGCGAGCCCCTCCCAGTCGGGGTAGAGGGCGCGCATCCGCGGGTCCGTGAAAATGAGTCGGAGAAAGTTGCGTTCCCGCTCTGGGACTTCGCCGAAGTCGATCATCAAGGCTGCGGCGAGCGGATTCCAAGCGAGGATGTCATGCGTGGGCGTCATGACCATCGCCGGCGTATCGGTGATGTGGTCGAGTACGCGCTGCACGTACGGCTTCACCTTCTGCGGTGCTCGCCGGCGGGATTTCGTACCTGCAAGATTCGTGCCCGCGAGTTCGTATATGTAGGTGCGCTGGTCGTCGCTCAGCTGTAGGACACGCGCGAGAGACGCGAGCACCGGCGCGGACGGACTTATCCGGCCCTGCTCGAGCCGGGTGTAGTAGTCGATGCTGATCGCGGCGAGCTGCGCGACCTCGTCCCGTCGGAGCCCGGCGACGCGCCGATGAGTCGCACCCTCGGGCAATCCGACGTCGCCTGGGGCCAACTCCGATCGGCGCGCCTTGAGGAACTCGGCGAGTTCGTTCTGGTCGGCGTTCAAGCTGCTCATCCGGGAGAGATTGTCGCGCAGGGCGCGTGTCCCATCGTGGACTGACGATCCTGGGAACACCTTTCCCAGGATGACCTGTCCCTATCACACCAGGCGAGGCGATGCCATCCTCAAGCGTACGGCTGCTGCGAGGTCGCGGCTGCAGCTAAACCGGAAGGAGAAATGGATGCAGATCACGAGAAACAGTCTCGACACGATGCCCGGCCCGGGCGACTGGTTCACCGGCGCCGTCTACATGGACACGGTCGCGGCGCCGTCGGAAGGCTCGCGGCTCGGGGCAGCCAGCGTCCACTTCACACCCGGCGCTCGGACCGCGTGGCACACTCACCCACACGCCCAGACCATTTCGGTGACCGAGGGCGTCGGCCTCTGCCAGCGGGAGGGCGGTCAAATCGAGGTCATCCGCCCCCGGCGACCGCGTCTTTTTCGAGCCGACGAGAACCACTGGCACGGCGCCGCTCCAACGCGGTTCATGACGCACATCGCGATTCAACAGGCCGACGACGAGGGCAACGTCGTCACCTGGGGCGACCACGTCACCGACGAGCACTACGGCAATGCGCCGTCGATCAAGGATCGAGAGAACTGATGCGCGCAACTGTCATGTACGGCGCCGGCGACGTCCGGGTCGAGAACGTCCCTGACCCGTCGATAATCGAGCCGACGGACGCGATTATTCGCGTCGTCCGTGCCTCCATCTGCGGCAGCGATCTGTGGCCGTATACGTCGATGGCGCCGAGCGAGACAGGCCAGAGCATGGGCCACGAGGCGGTCGGCGTCGTTGAGGACATCGGCGCTGACGTCCGCACGGTCAAACCTGGCGACGTCGTCGTGATGCCATTCGCGTTCTCCGACGGCACCTGCGAGTTCTGCCACGAAGGTCTGCACACGGCGTGCGTGCACGTCGGCTTCTTTGGCAATAGCGGCGTCAACGGCGCGCAGGCCGAGGCGCTGCGCATTCCTCTCGCCGATGGGACGCTGTTCCGCCTGCCGGTCGGTGAGGAAGACGTGCTGATGCCTTCGCTTCTGACGCTGTCGGACGTGATGGGCACCGGCCACCACGCCGCCCTTGTCGCGAAGGTGGCTCCTGGCAAGAGCGTTGCAGTAGTCGGCGACGGCGCTGTCGGGCTGTGCGGCGTGATCGCCGCGAAGCGCCTCGGTGCGGAGCAGATCATCATCATGGGGCGCCACGCCGGCCGCATCGCGCTCGCACAAGACTTTGGCGCCGCCGATATCGTCAGCGAGCGTGGCGCCGAGGCGGTCGCGCGCGTCAAGGAGCTGACCGGCGGATCCGGCGTCCATTCGGTCCTCGAATGCGTCGGACTCGACCAGTCTGTCCAGACCGCGATCGAGATCGCCCGCCCCGGCGGTGCCGTCGGACGTGTCGGTGTGCCGCAGCACGATGTGATTCCGAGTGCTCGGCCGTCGTTCTACGGCAACATCACGATCGGCGGCGGTCCGGCTCCTGTGCGCGCCTACATCGACGAGCTGCTGCCCGACGTGCTCGAGGCGCGGATCGACCCGGGCCGCGTCTTCGACCGAGTCATCGGTCTCGACGAGGTGCCGAACGGCTACAAAGCCATGAACGACCGCGGGGCGATCAAGGTGATGGTGAACCCATCATGAAGACCTGGGCGGATTCCCAGCACAGGTCGCGGCGTATGAGCCGGGCCTTCCCAGCTGCTCTCGCTGTGGTTGTCGCGGTTGGCTGCGGCGGTCGTCCAGTCGGCGGCACCGCAAGCCAACCAACCGAGCGCCCGTCCGTGACCACTGCGACCACGAAGACCTCTCCGCCCGTGCTAGGAGGCGGCGTGAAACTTCGCATCCGGGCGCGCGACGTCGTTCTGTCGGCCACGTTGGTTGACAGCTCGACAGCCCGCGACTTTGTCGCCCGAAATCGGACTGTAAGTCGCGTTCCCTAAGGGAACAATCGGGGAACACGCCACCGAACGCGACGTTCTGTCCTTGTTCCGGTTGGCGCCGGCAACGTTCATGCTGACGGCTGATTTGCCCGCCTGTCCAGCTGGTAGAGCTTCAAACCAACAGCTAGGAACCAAACTTTGATCAAGCCATGGTCGTCGCTGACCTCGGCCGTATCGAAGAAGGTCACGCCGTGCGATACCGCCGTACGGATCAGAGTGATCATCTCCTTACGGTCCGGAGCCGGTCCACGGTGATAGTTCATGCCCATGCAGCCCAGACCGATGGCCGAAATCGTGAGGCTTGCTTTGCCGAGTTTGCGGGTTGGCATTCTGAGTCTCCTGTGCCGGTTTCCTTCTAATACTTGTCCCATACTTGTCCCACTCGCGCGCGATCTCAGCGCCGAGATAGGCCCAAGGGCGGACTGGCTGGTGCACGGTGATTTCCACCACCACAACATCCTTCGCCACGGAGCGCGCTTCGTCGCGACCGACCTGAAGCCGTACCTCGCGGACCGGGAGTACGACGTGCCGCCATTCCTCTGGAATCCTGCAGGCAATCGCCTCGAGGACCGGGCTGTCATCGAGCGCCGGATAGCAGCATCCGTCGCCGCGGGCCTTAACGACTTTCGGATCCGCGCGTGGACACTCATCCGAGGCGCGCACCTTCGCGCCGATCCCGACGACGCCGAGCGGATCCGCACGTTGCTCGACTAGGAACGCAGCCTCACGCAAGAGACCTCTTGCGCGGACCACCGAGCCGTGTTAGGGTCCTGTAAGCGCTTACCGGTAAGCGCTTACAGCTGTGCCAGTGGACGGTGGCGGGGGATACCCATCAGCCGATGCCAGAGCCTAAGAAAGCCAAGGGGACCTTGACCATCTACGACGTCGCCACCCGCGCCGGCGTCTCGATCGCGTCCGTGTCGCGTGTTCTCAACGGGCTTGGCACCCCCCGCGCCGAGACGCGCGACAGGGTCCTTAAAGCGGTTCGCGAGCTGAGCTTCGTCCGCGACAGCTCGGCCCGGGCTCTCTCCAACGGGCTGAAAGAGGTGGTCGGCGTCGTGTTCCGGCGCGGCGACGAAACCCTCTTCGAGGACGAATACGAGAGCTTCCTTTATATCGACGTTATCAATCGGGGCATCGAATCCGAGTCGCAACGTCGGGGGTTCGACGTGCTGATGAGCTCGGTCGCCTTCAACGATGAGAACGCGCTGCAGCGACTCACCGCCATGGCCGGCAAGACCGACGGCCTCATCTTGCACGACCGGATGCTCTCGGCGGTAGGGATTGCCACGGTGGCGAGCATCGTGCCGATCGTGACCCTGGCGGGAAGCCCCACCCCGGAGTCCATGAACGTCCGGTGCGACAACGAGGCGGGAATGCGCGAACTGGTTCGCCACCTGGTGGTCCATCACCACTACCGGAGCGTCGCGTACCTCTCGGGGCGTGGCGACAGTCCCGACAATCGAGCACGCGCTCGAATCTTCGAGGCCGAGGCAGCCGCCGCGGGCGCCGACATCCAGGTCGGACCTGCGTGGCAAGGCAACTACAGCGCGGCGGGCGGAGCCAATGTGATCGCCGCGCTCCTGGACGTCGGCACGGCTCTGCCACGGGCCATCGTGTGCGCCAGCGACCAGACCGCCATCGGCGTGATGCATGCGCTCGCCCAGCGCGGGATAACAGTGCCGCAGGACGTCGCCGTCACCGGTTTCGACGATGTGCCTGTGGCGCGCCATCTGCGCCCGCCGCTCACCACGGTCCGCCAGCCCATGCAGGAGCTCGGCGCCAAGGCGTTCGAGGTCCTTTATTCGCGGATCAATTCGGCGTTGGGTGAGCCGGACATCGTGCTCCCGGTGCAGCTGATCGTGCGCGAGAGCTGCGGCTGCGCCCACAAGCCGGCACTGCCCACCCAATCGACGCCGTCCGCGGGTGAGGTTCGGCGATGAGCATCCTTGTGAGAAAAGTAGGTGTTTACCTTCTGGCCGCCTGGGTTGCGCTGACCGTCAGCTTCCTTCTCCCTCGGGTGGTGCCCGGGAACCCGGTCGCGGGCGCCGTAGCAAGAGCCTCTCAGTCCGGGAACTGCAACACGCAGTGCATTCTGGCCATCGAGGCGCAGCTCGGCTACAACGTCCACACGAGCCTCTGGGACCAGTATCTCCTCTACGTCGGAAATCTAGCTCGCGGCGACCTCGGGCATTCGTGGTCCGAGAACGCCTCCGTGAGCAGCCTCATCGTCTCCTACTTGCCGTGGACGTTGGGTCTCCTGGGCCTTGCGACGGTCTTGAGCTTTGTCGGCGGCACAACGATCGGTACGATGATGGCCTGGCGCCGCGGAACGTGGGTCGAGTGGGTGCTGCCGGCCGCCACCTTCTTCCAGGCGATGCCATATTTCTTCCTGGCCCTGGTGCTCGTCCTGATCTTCGGGCAGACCGGGACGATGCTCAAGTTGTTCCCGAGCCTATTCGGATTCGACATCTACACGACGACAGCCGGGGTCAATTGGCCATACATCCAGAGTGTCATCGCCCACGCGGTCCTGCCGGTCGCGACGGTGATCCTGGCCTCGATCGCCGGGTTCATCCTGTCGATGCGCAACCAGATGGTCACCACGATGGACGAAGATTTCGTCCTCGTGGCCGCGGCCAAGGGTCTGCCGACGCGAACGGTCGTGTGGTACGCCGCGCGCAACGCGCTCCTGCCCGTCGTCTCCAATTTCACAATTGCCATCAGCCTGGTGGTCGCCGGACAGATCCTTGTCGAGATCGTTTTCAATTATCCCGGGATCGGCTTCCACCTCTACGACGCCCTCGGTAAGCTCGACTACAGCCTGGTACAGGGGATCTTCGTTGTCATCACCCTGGTCGTGCTGGTCGCCAACCTGCTGGCCGACGTGGTCTACGTGCTGATCGATCCGCGGGCCAGGCAGATGGCCTGACGGATGACTATCAACAGCACGTCCCTCACGCAGGTACCGCCCCTCGCAGGGCCGACGCCTGAAGCAGTCCTCGCCAGGGCGCCGATGTTGAGCCTGCCGCGGTCTGGCAAGGTGATCGCCGGGCTCGTGATTCTGGCCCCATTTGTGGTGGTGTCAATCATCGGTCGCTGGATAGCCCCTTACTCCCCCAACGCGACCGACCTGCAGAACTGGGTGCGGCATGTCCAAGTTCCCGGCACTGGCCCAGGCACTGGAGTCACCACTCAGTACTACCCGCTCCCCCTGGCTCCGTCGGCCGAGCATTGGCTCGGCACAACCGTCTTCGCCCAGGATGTGCTGTCCCAGCTCCTGGTCTCAACCCAGGCCACCCTTTTTGTCGGCCTGCTCGCCGCCGTCATCGCCACAGCCCTCTCCGTGCTCATCGGCGTCACCTCCGGCTATCTCGGCGGCGGCGCCGACGAAGGCCTGTCGCTGATTGCGAATGTCTGTCTCGCCATTCCGGGACTCCCGCTGCTCATCGTCCTCGCGAGCTACGTACCATCCGCGGGCTCAAGCATCTTGTTGGTTGCAGTCATCATCGCCGCCACGGCGTGGGCGTACAGCGCTCGCGTTCTTCGCGCTCAGACCCTGTCGCTGCGCAACCGGGACTTCGTCGAGGCTGCCCGCGTATCAGGCGAGGGACGCTTCCGGATCATCGTGGCCGAGGTACTGCCCAATCTCCTTCCGATCGTCGCCGCTTCATTCCTTTTCACAACTCTCTATGCCATTTACGCGTACGTGGCGATCGCCTTCCTCGGTCTGGCCGGCTCGCCCACGTCATCTCCGCCAGGACTTTGGAACTGGGGTGACATGCTGCGCGAGGGATTCGCCAACAACGCGATTCGCGGCGGGTGGTGGTGGTGGTGGGCGCCGCCCGGCTTCTGCGTTGCGCTGCTCGGCACCGGCCTTGCGCTCCTCAACTTCGGCATCGACGAATACGTCAACCCGAGGCTGCGCGTCGCTGGACTCTCCCGGCGCGTGGCTGAGAAGGCGGGCGTCAGCGCCCGGCCGACCCTGGGCATGACCCCGGTGGCGAGCGGCGTGCTGGCGCCCACTCCAACTGCGCGCACGCGAAGCGCGCCGGACGCTGTACTTGAGATCCGTGGGCTGAGCGTCGACTACGGCTACGGCGACGATGGGGTCCACGCGGTCGTCGACTGCGACCTGGTCCTGCATCGCGGACGGGTGCTGGGCCTCGCGGGAGAGAGCGGCAGCGGCAAGACCACGCTCGCCCTGGCCGCCATCCGCCTGCTCAGGGCTCCGGCACTCATCACCGCCGGACAGGTGCTGTTCCACTCCAAACCGATTGGCGGAGATGGGCCGAGCGGGACGATCGACCTCCTTGCCGCGGACGAGGACGAGCTGCGCGGGGTGCGGTGGTCCGAGATCTCCGTCGTGCTGCAGAGCTCGATGAATGCGCTGAACCCAGTGATCACGGTGGGCGCACAGTTTGACGACCTCCTCCGCGTACACCGCGGACGCCTCTCGCAGTCTGCCCGACGGGATAGGGCTGGAGAGCTGCTCGACATGGTCGGGATCAATGCCGACCGCCTGCGCAGCTATCCGCACGAGCTGTCCGGCGGCATGCGACAGCGAGCGATGATCGCGATGGCGCTCGCCCTCGAGCCTCAGGTCATGATCCTGGACGAGCCGACCACCGCCCTCGATGTCGTCACCCAGCGGGAGATCCTCGAGGAGCTGATCGCACTGCGCGACCGGCTCGGCTTCGCAGCTCTTTTCATCACCCACGACCTCTCATTGCTGATGGAGCTCGCGGACGAGATCGCGGTGATGTACGCAGGAAGGCTGATGGAGCGGGCACCCGCGACTTCGCTGTTCAACGCTCCTCGACTGCCGTACACACACGGCCTCATCCACTGCTTCCCTCCGATGCACGGCGAGCGCGCACGGATGCAGGGAATTCCGGGGTCGCCGCCAGACCTCAGGGATCTGCCGCAGGGTTGCGCATTCCACCCGCGCTGCGTATGGGCGATGGAGCAGTGCAGCCATGAGGTGCCGCGGCTGGAGCCGCTTGACGGGTCCGCGCGCGAGGTTGCGTGCTGGCTCCATAGGGGAGGCGCGAATGTCCCGGCGGAGCTGGCTCGGCCCGATCCCCTCCGCTTGGCGGGGAGGTCGGCCCCGTGAGCGAGCGATGAGTTCGGTGACACCCGTGTTGGAGGGCCGCGATCTCACGAAGTATTTCTGGGTCAAGCAGGGCCACGGGCTGCTGGCGCGCCGGGTCGCTGTTCACGCGGTGGAGAAG